>JACDSH010000030.1 GCA_013450215.1 Nitrosospira sp. | reverse complement strand
CAGGTCAAGTGACCCACCGTGCTGTTGCCATGGCTCTCAGACTTAAATACCAGGACCCCCAGCAAGCGCTTGGTATCTAGCCCGGTTATATCTCACTCGCAGAGTCCATCATCCGGTGAGACTCCTCCACCGCACCGATCAAACCGACCTTCTGATTCATCACTACGCAGACTGGAATCTCAGACATCATCGCCGAGTAACGGCCCTTGTTCCGGAAGGACTGCATGAAACTTCCCTCCCCAAGCTTGTTCAGAATCTTCGGAGCAATCCCGCCTGCCACATACACCCCACCCCGAGTGAGTCCTGCCAGCGCCAGATTTCCGGCATAGGCGCCATAAATCTCAACAAATAGATCGAGTGCCTTGACCGCGATGGGGTGCTTACGGTTCAGCGCGAGATCGGTCACCTGGGATGCACCATCGTTATCCATCTCTGCCTTTACAAGCCCTGAGCTAAGACCAATGCTCGACTGTAAAAAATTAAATATGTTTGTGAGTCCAGGGCCGGATAGCACCCTTTCATACGAAACATGGCCAAACTCTTTCCAGAGATGCTCGATCAGTCTATTCTGTAATTCATTTAAGGGCGCAAAGTCCATATGACCCGCCTCAGTCGGCAGTATCCGGTAATGCCCATCATGCCAGGTCATCCACGATACCCCCATGCCGGTCCCTGCGCCGAGTGCTACACGAGCCCCTCGTACTTCAGGTCTTCCTGCCTGTAGTGTGATCAGATCACTCTTGTGAAGAGACTCGATCCCGATTGCAACACCCTCAAAATCATTGATAATCTTCACATGCGGAATAGAGAACTCGGTTCCTATAGCGGCTGCATCCATCGACCAGGTCAGATTGGTCAGACTGACTCTCTGATTCGACACCGGACCTGCGGCTGCAAAGCAGGCGGCCCCTAACTCGCAATGCCCATCACGCATCCAGACACTGCCTAGAAAATCCTTGAGGATATCTGAGAGACTGGTATAGGAACGGCTGTTGTATTGTTCTTCATGCCGCACCTGGGCCAGACCCCCCGTCATTTGCACTAGTCTTAATAGGGTCTTGGTGCCGCCGATATCACCACCGATAAAGGATTCATGCATGACATCGCACCCTAGACAGGGTCCTTATCTGACTGAGTAATCGGCTTATTTTCTACGGGAGTTAGATCCAGATCGACCGACTCGATCTTGGCGAATCGTTGGCTGATCTTGCGGCTAGAGATATGGACCTCCTCAACATCCTGATTGGCGAGTCGTATGTGCTCCGCGAGCTTCTTCATTCGATCATCAAAACGTCCAAAATCCTGCCCCAGCTTAGACAGTTCATGCTTGATGATATGGACCTGTTCACGAGTTTCAACATCCTTCAAGACCGCACGAGCGGTGTTCAGTACTGCCATCAGCGTGGTTGGTGAAACAATCCATACCCGCCTCTGCATCGCATAGTCAACCACATCGGGCATATAAGCATGGATCTCTGCAAATACGGCCTCTGCAGGTATGAACATGACAGCTCCATCACAGGTCTCGGGAGGGAGAATGTACTTGCCAGAGATGTCATCGATGTGTTTTTTAAGGTCTGACCTGAACTGTTTTTGTGCTAACCCACGTTCAGTCTCATTGGTATCACGATCAAACATCCGATGATAATTCTCCAGCGGAAATTTAGAATCAACCGCCACCATACCGGTAGGGGGGGGAAGATGGAGCACGCAATCGACTCTGTTATTGTTTGAGAGGGTGTGCTGCATCGCATAAGCGCCGGCCGGTAAGATATTCCTTACCAGCGCATCTAACTGAACTTCACCGAATGCCCCACGAGAGCGCTTATCACCGAGCAGTTCTTGGAGGCTCATCATATTGGTGGTGAGACCGTCGATCTTCTTCTGTGCCTCATCAATGGTCGCAAGACGTGTCATCACATTGATGAAAGTGTCATTGGTCTTTTTGAATCCCTCATCAAGACGCTCTGTCACTCTACCGCTAATTTGATCGAGTCTCCCCTCGACCACGACCCGCAACTGATCGGAGGTCTTAGCCAGCATCTCGGATAATCGATCACCCTGCTTAGTTAGACCCTCATTCGAGTCCTTGATCATCTCTCGGTGCTTATCCTCGATCAGCTTTGCCTGTTGGGAGAACATGTTACGGATCACAGCCGAGAGAATACCCATCCTGATCACGAGGAATGTCATGGCGATCATGACTGCGGCGGCAATAGCGATCAGAAGGATCTCGGGGCTCATGTAGGTAAGTATACTGCGGTTGATTTGAAGGTGTAAGTTGTTACGGGGCTAAGATTGAAGCATCGATCAGTGCTAACTTCTCTTGTCTACTCATCTGCTTGATTGCGTACTCGCGTTTACTGGCAGAGGATCGTGTTCTCCGTCTCTCCTGATAGACGAGGATGACAGGACGTCTGCTACGGGTATAGTTAGCGGCTAGGGCATCATCCGAATTATGTTCTGACACACGTCGTGATACATCCTTAGCAATCCCGGTATAAAGACTCCCGTCCAAGCATCGGACCATATAAACACTCCATTTATCCAGAGAATTCATCACTTAGGTTAGGACGCATTTAAATTATTTTTGACCGCTGTCAAATTACGTAGTTCAGACAATCGTGCTAATCCGAAGTGAATGAATGTCAGTCCCGTCAGTACCGGTGCGAACAGATTCAGTATTGGGACGAACTGAATCAGACCGGTCAGAAACCCTAATGCCCACCATGATGATCGGTATGTCTTGATCAGAGTCTTCATCTCCTCTGGGTTAGTATGCTCTGACAGGGCATCATATCGAAATAAACGCTGGTTCAGATAGGTCGCCGCCATGAATGGAACAAGCGCTCCCACCCCGACTAACCAGAGCGGGGAGGTCAAGAACCAGATGCCGGTAAAGACACCAATCGCAATGAGAGAGTTTTTAAGGCTCCCACCTAGGCTGCCGCCATTGCTACCAATGTGGCGATCACGTACCGGATAATCTATCTCCACCAGACGGATCAGGGCAGGCATTGCGAATAGTGAGGTGATCACCAGAGCGGTGATGAATACCAGTGGAACGAACAAGATAAGATGAGCCGTTGCCTGGATTGAATACGCAACCCAGCGCGGTTCCACACCTTCGAGCCAGTTCTGAATGCCGATACCGGTGAGGCCGGTAGCGATCCATCCGGAGAAGGTATCCCAGAAGATTACCCCCAAGACTAACCATGCCATGGTTGCCAATACAATCGGCCAGATCACGATCCACAACACTCTCAACTGAAACAGATCTCGAAGGCCACGTGATAAGGCATCCAATATCGGGTTCATGATCTCGCAAGCAAAGCGTCGATCTTGGGGCGGAGTTGATCCATTGTGGCGTAACCGCTGCTGAGTGGACTATAACCCCCCTCATCCTGAAGGATTAAGCTTGGGAATCCATGAACACCAAACTCGCGTGATTTATTAAATTGGGCGAGGGTCTGAGAGCGCATCTCATCCGATTCAAATAGAGGGATAAACTGATGTGAATTAATCCCCACGGTAGATGCGAGTGATGACAGGACTTCGGTCTTGGTGACATCTGACTGATCAAGATAGAAGGCCGACTGAATGGCCTTTAATAGTGAGAAGGTTACACTCGGGTTAATCATTGACGTGGACACAATCGCCCGACTCGCAGGCTCAGTATCGTAGATGAAACCGGGGGGCATTGCACCCTCAAAGAGGAATAACTGCCCGGTCTTACGGTGAACAGCATGCCAATGGTTCAGTATCTCTTCCCGCTGGGAGGGCTCCATCGGCAACTTGGTTCCGGGTCTTAATCCGCCGAGTAATAGCTCCGTACTGAGCTGGTCTGAGTAATCATCGCGGATCATATCGATCACTGGTGCGAAGCCCCAACACCAGGAGCACATGGGATCGGCGAGATACCAGAGAGTCTTTCCGGTCATGATGGATCACCTTCATCCGGCCAGATTCAGCCGATGGGAAGAGAGCGGGGGGGAGGCAGCGCCGGTTAAGCCGGTATTGCCTCATGTATCGGTATGAGGAATTGACTAGGCTGCGACCCGTGATGCCTTCTTGCGGTCGTGCTCTTGCAGATAACGCTTCCTGACCCGGATTGTTTTGGGAGTAATCTCTACCAGTTCATCATCAGAAATGAACTCGATCGCAGACTCTAACGTTAGTAAAATTGGTGGCGTCAAGGTAACGGCCTCATCAGTTCCAGATGCGCGTACATTGGTCAGTTGTTTGCCCTTGATTGGGTTCACGACTAGGTCATTATCACGGCTATGTATACCGATCACCATCCCCTCGTAGAGACGGTCTCCTGGACTCACGAACATGCGGCCACGCTCTTGCAACTTCCACAACGCGTATGCAACCGCCTCACCCTGCTCGGCGGAGATCAGAACTCCATTCCGACGCGATGCGATCTCGGGTCGGACCGGGCCATACTCATCGAAGACGTGACTCATGATGCCGGTACCGCGAGTCATGGTCATGAAATCAGATTGAAAGCCGATCAGTCCACGTGCTGGAATACGGTAATCCAAGCGGACACGTCCGCGCTCATCAGAGACCATATCCTGCAGATCACCACGACGCGCACCCAGTGCCTCCATCACAGCACCCTGATTGGCCTCTTCGACATCGACGGTAAGCATTTCAAATGGCTCACACTTGGCTCCATCAATCTCACGAATAACAACATGTGGGCGCGATACAGCAAGCTCATACCCCTCACGTCTCATACTCTCTAGCAGAATAGTCAGATGCAACTCACCTCGACCAGAGACCAGAAATGAGTCCGTATCACCGGTATCTTCAAGTTTCATTGCGACATTGGTCAGTAGCTCTCTCTCCAGACGTTCCTTCAGCTGTCGGCTGGTGACGAACTTTCCTTCCTTTCCTGCGAAGGGTGAGGTATTCACCTGAAAGTTCATTGTCAGGGTAGGCTCATCCACGGCCGGCATCGGCAGACCTTCTGGCTGATTGACATCTGCCAGTGTGGCACCGATACAAAGCTCCTCAATACCATTGACAAGTACGATATCACCCGCAAGTGCTTCGTCCAGCTGTATCCGTTCGATCCCGCGAAAGCCGAGTATTTGATTGACCTTGGCCTTTTTGATGACATTATTCCCTGCCAGCACCATCACCTCCTGACCCGGTTTGAGGCGTCCACGAGAGATTCGTCCGATACCGATACGTCCTACAAAGCTGGAGTAATCTAATGCGCTGATTTGTAGTTGTAGCGCCTCATCAGGATCACCGACCGGTGCATGGACATACTTCAGAACAGCATCAAATAGAGGGCGCATGTCAGTGCTGGTTTGCTTTAGGTCGAGCATGGCATAGCCATTCAGTGCAGATGCATAGACTACCGGAAAGTCTAACTGTTCTTCAGTCGCACCGAGCTTATCGAATAATTCAAAGGTACGGTTCACCACCCAATCAGGGCGAGCCCCATCCCGATCAACCTTGTTGATCACAACGATGGGCCGTAATCCCAGCGCCAGCGCCTTCTTGGTGACAAACCGTGTCTGAGGCATCGGCCCCTCAACCGCATCCACCAGCAGAAGGACCCCATCGACCATCGACAGGACTCGCTCGACCTCACCACCGAAGTCAGCATGTCCCGGTGTGTCCACAATATTAATGTGTACCCCATCGTAATCAACCGCACAATTCTTGGCAAGAATGGTGATACCCCGTTCACGCTCGATATCATTTGAATCCATCACTCGCTCTGCGATGTGTTGGTGAGCTGCGAAGGATCCTGCTTGATGCAACAGCTTGTCCACCAGTGTGGTCTTGCCGTGATCAACGTGGGCGATGATAGCGATATTACGAATGGAACGGGACATTGTGAATCCTTGTTCTGGGAACGACAAAAGGGCGGCATTATACCAGTCAGTCAGTGACACTGCTAACCTTATATCCGGTTGTTCTGGAATAATTTTAAAGCACTCGTCATGGCCTGTATCGGAACTGTATTTCGACGACGACCCCTATACCCGCTGATCGGAACCGTCTGGGCCGTGTGCTATGCTGAATTATCACTGAACTGTCACCAATATAGAGGTGCCAATGGAGAATTCAATAGATAAGAAGACTCAGATCAATTTCTGGTACGTGATCATTGCATTGGTCGGAATTTTATTCGTTCAGAGCCAGTACGAGAAATACAGCAAGGTCGAGCCGATCCCATACAGCCGTTTTCAAGCCCTTCTTGAGCAAGGCGCGATCGTCGAGATCGCGGTCACACACGACTACATCTATGGCAAGTTCAGGGGGGCTGGATCTGATGAGGGGAAGGACTTTGTCACAACAAGAGTGGAGCCTGAACTTGCCGACAAGCTTGATCGGCATAACGTCACCTATACAGGGGTGATACCAAGCACCTGGTTCCACGACCTTCTATCCTGGATACTGCCGACTGCGATCTTCATCGCGATCTGGATGTATGCAATTCGACGGATGGGTGGTGGAATGAGTGGCGGGCTGATGTCGATCGGCAAGAGCCGAGCAAAGGTATTTGTTGAGAAGGAGATCAAGGTCACCTTCGCGGATGTGGCCGGTGTCGATGAGGCCAAGGATGAGCTAATCGAGATTGTAAATTTCCTTAAAGATACTGAAGGGTATAGCCGTCTCGGTGGGCGATCACCTAAGGGCATCCTATTGATCGGCCCACCCGGAACTGGAAAAACACTATTAGCACGAGCGGTGGCCGGTGAGGCGGGGGTGCCCTTCTTTTCGATCTCTGGTTCTGAATTTGTTGAGATGTTTGTCGGTGTTGGTGCCGCTCGGGTGCGTGATCTATTCGAGCAGGTTCGTCAGGTCGCTCCCGCGATCATCTTCATCGACGAGTTGGACTCACTCGGACGAGCCCGCGGTGCATATGGAATCGGCGGACACGACGAGAAGGAGCAAACACTGAATCAGCTACTCGCAGAACTGGATGGGTTTGATCCAAAGAGTGGGGTGGTTCTACTGGCTGCCACAAACCGCCCAGAGATCCTTGACCCGGCACTGCTTCGTGCAGGGCGGTTTGACCGCCAAGTCTTGGTGGATAGGCCAGACAAGATTGGTCGCGAACAAATCCTCGCGGTGCATCTCAAGAAGGTCAAACTCGATCTGGATGTTAATCCAGAGCAAGTGGCTGCACTGACACCGGGATTCACAGGCGCAGACTTGGCTAACTTGATTAATGAGGCAACACTCCTTGCTACCCGTCGTCGCGCTACATCGGTCACGATGGATGACTTTAACAATGCCATCGAACGCATCATCGCAGGTCTTGAGAAGCGAAACCGCCTTCTTAACCCGAAGGAGCGACGGGTGGTTGCTTTTCACGAGCTGGGTCATGCGATGGTTGCGCTCTCCCTACCCGGTACAGATGAGGTTCACAAGATATCGATCATCCCACGAGGGGTCAGCGCACTGGGGTATACGATCCAACGTCCGACCGAGGACCGATTCCTTATGACGAGGACTGAACTGGAGCACAAGATGGCCATTCTGATGGGCGGTCGTGCAGCTGAGAGGGTGGTCTTCGATGAAATCTCGACCGGTGCAGCGGATGATCTTGCCCGTGCTACCGACATTGCACGTGCGATGGTACTTCGGTATGGAATGAGCGAGTCTCTGGGTAATGTCACCTATGACCGAGAACGGGCCACCTTCCTAGAACCTGGTATGCCGATCTCTCAGAGCCGTGACTATAGTGAACAGACTGCTCGAGAGGTGGATGTCTCCGTGCGTAAACTCATCGACCAAGCATTCGAACATGCTATCGCCATCCTCCAGATGAATCGTGAACTACTCGACCGAACTGCAGACGAATTACTTAAGACTGAGACTCTAAATCAACCTCAGATCGCGATCCTAAAGCGAGCAATTCTAAATGAATCCACCCCTCCGATTGAATCGATTGACCTTAATAGTTTACGGTTGCTACAAAAATAACCTCGACAATCAACACGACTGCTGTATACTCCGCGCATCGATGAAAGGGCTCATGCCTTTTTCTCGAGTCCATCGTTCCTGACCTCTCTTCGATTTTCAAGATTCCTCCGGAAATTGCGCAGTACCCTGGTTAGCGGCGATGTTTTGCGTTTGCGCTAGCGGTACTTTGCCCGTAATCTCCGGCAGTCATTCCCTGCTTGCGCGTTTATTTTTTACTTTTTAGGAAAATAACGTGTCATTTGAAAATCTAAATCTGCATCCCCTCATCCTCAAAGCCATCGTCGACTCTGGTTACACCAATCCGACTCCAATCCAAGAACAAGCCATCCCTGAGTTACTCGCGGGACACGATATCATGGCCTCGGCACAGACCGGGACCGGCAAGACTGCCGCATTCATGCTGCCGGCACTTCACAAGCTCGCGACACCTCCCAAGGTTCATAGCAGAGGACCCCGAGTACTGGTCCTGACACCGACGAGAGAGCTCGCCTTACAGGTCTCAGAGGCTGCTGCCAAGTATGGCAAGCACCTACCCCGTGTTAAGGTTGTGAGCATTCTGGGTGGAATGCCTTACCCACTACAGAACAAGTTATTATCTCAGCCTGTTGATATTCTTGTAGCAACACCAGGACGTCTGATTGATCATATCCAGCGAGGGCGTATCGACTTCTCGCGTCTAGAGATGATGGTCTTAGATGAGGCTGATCGTATGCTCGACATGGGATTCATCGACGATGTGGAGAGGATCGCCTCAGCCACACCGGCCAACCGCCAGACGTTGCTATTCTCAGCCACACTGGATGGTGCAATCGACAAGGTGGCATTACGTCTACTAAAGATACCTAAACGGATCCAGATTGCTGCCCAACAGGCGAGGCTCGACAATATCGAACAGCGTCTCCATTATGTGGATGATCTCTCCCACAAGAACCGTCTATTAGATCATCTGCTTCGCGATATGGCCTTAAAACAGGCGATCGTTTTCACTGCAACTAAGCGTGATGCTGATACCTTGGCTGACAACCTCGCGTCTCAGGGTCATGAGGCCGCTGCTCTGCATGGAGATATGAGCCAGCGTGATCGCACCCGCACACTGACCAAGCTTCGTCATGGTGGGTTACGGGTACTGGTCGCAACCGACGTTGCGGCGAGGGGTATCGATGTGGTCGGGATTACCCACGTCATTAACTTTGATCTGCCTAAGTTTGCTGAAGATTATGTACATCGTATCGGCCGTACCGGACGTGCCGGCGCTGCAGGTATCGCAGTTTCATTTGCTTCTGGTAAGGATGGAGTCAACCTGAAGAAGATCGAACGTTTCACCGGCCAGCAGATCGCATCCCACGTAGTTCCGGGTCTGGAGCCACGTTTCAAGCCTCGTCCTGGTGGCGGTGGTGCTCCTAGAGGAACCCCCAACGTTGCCCATAAGCGGAGCCGTACCTGGTCAAATGATGCTGGCGGCCGTAGTGCCAATAGTGCGAATGGGAATCGGGATAATAGCCGTGGACGTTCTTTTGTCAATGATAATCGGGGAAATTCATTCAGGGTTAGCAGCACCCAGAGTCCCTACGCCAGAACTAAGTGAGGTCTGATCAGGGGCCATCAATTTAGTGACCCCTGATTAATTTTTCTAAGCGTCAAGAGGCAACCACTCTAGTTTTGAGTGTGTGTCAGCGCATCCTTGAGACCGCTTCTTCTACCCTCTCCACCGCGATAATTTCAATCCCCGGGATCGACTGCTTGGGCTTGTTAGCCTTGGGTATGATGGCAGAGGTAAATCCTAGCTTAGCGGCCTCCTTTAAACGTTCTTGTCCGCGCTGAACGGGTCTTACTTCACCCGCCAGACCGACCTCACCAAATACAACCATATTTTCTGTTAATGGCTTGTTCTTAAAGGAAGAAACGATTGCAAGCAGGACCGCAAGATCGGCCCCCGGCTCGGTAATCTTTACTCCCCCAACGGCATTAACAAATACATCCTGATCGAAGCAGGGGATACCGGCATGTCGGTGCAGTACCGCTAGTAGCATCGCCAGTCTATTCTGTTCAAGTCCCACGCTGAGTCGCCGTGGATTGGGTGCGTGAGCCTCATCCACCAAGGCTTGGATTTCAACCAGAAGGGGTCGTGTTCCCTCCTGTGTCACCATCACGCAGGATCCTGCAACCTGTGAGTCATGGTGAGACAGAAAAAGTGCCGATGGATTGGTCACCTCTCGTAAACCTCTCTCGCTCATTGCGAATACACCAATCTCGTTCACTGCTCCGAAACGATTCTTGAAGGCGCGTATTAAGCGAAAGCTAGAGTGCGTATCCCCTTCAAAATAAAGCACCGTGTCAACCATATGCTCAAGCACTCTAGGGCCTGCCAGAGCACCCTCCTTGGTTACATGTCCCACAAGGATGATGCAGGTGCCACTTGCTTTAGCCAGCCGAGTCAATTGTGCAGCGCACTCTCTCACCTGAGCAACCGAACCCGGTGCTGACTGTAATGCTTCAGAGTAAACGGTCTGGATCGAATCAATGACCGCGATATCGGGCTTACGCTCACTCAGCACAGACTGGATTTTCTCCAACTGAATCTCAGCTAGCATATGAACTGCACTTGCATCTAGGGCCAATCGTTTCGCACGAAGTGCAACCTGACGGGCTGACTCCTCTCCACTGACGTAGAGCACATTATGGGTAGAGGACATATGGCACAGTGTCTGTAGGAGCAGAGTCGACTTACCGATACCGGGGTCACCACCGAGTAGAACCACCCCTCCATGGACCAATCCACCACCCAGAACCCGATCGAACTCGGTCACGCCGGTCGAGTACCGTTCCTCCTCCCCATCATCGACCATGCTTAAGCTCTGAACATGGCTAGTCTCAGAGACTGGTGTGAAGCGTGATGTGGATTTTTCGGAGACGGTCTCGATCAAAGTATTCCATGCCTGGCAGTGGGGGCACTGTCCCTGCCACTTCAGGGTCTGTCCGCCGCATTCATTGCAGGAGTAAGTGGATTTTGATTTGGCCATGGGGTGAATACAGAAATTGATTAAGTATAGGGATAGTGGACGTTACTCTCGGTCCCACTGTACCACCAATCCCATCTCACCCGCAGTCGCCTGAAAATCGCAGTCGATACCAATCCCGGGTGCCCATACCAGACTCTCTCCACAGAATAGAAGTGGCAAGATTGACCGTTCCCATGGCGGGAGTGAAGCCTCCTGCAATAGATTCTTGAGACTACGGCTTGGTCGGTTGCGGTCTGGACAAAGTCGCTCCCCCCCTCGACGCGGGCGGATCGTGACGGACTCTTTAGTCATTAGCTTAGATAGGCTGATCCCTGCGCTCTTTCGCCGCGAAAAACTAATGGTGCCTCCCCGTTCTGGGATGATCAATTTCTTTTCACCATTCCATGAGAGTTGCCACTCAGTGTCAGCTACCGCAGACAGTGGCCTAATATGGATTGCCCCCTTGAAACAGCGAATCTCAGTCGTTCCAAAAGTAAGATGGAGTTTAGTATTGGGATGGGAGGAGCATAATTGCCGTAGTATTTCATCCAGTTTCAATGTGCTGGGCAAGATCGCACCCATCTCTCCCAAGGTATAACGTAATAGGTTCTTCGCTCGCGGGAGACTTAACGTGCGCAACCTCTCGACTTGGATCTTTCCTGAGAGCACACATCTCTCGCTATCTGATTCAGCCAACTCATCCATCAGTGATGAAGCCTCTGACAGGTGGCGACTGGTGCGCAGAAATGTCGTACGGTAGGAAGGGAAGCGTTCGCCCAGTATTGGGAGAATTTCATGCCGCAAAAAATTCCGATCGAAAGAGGTATCGGCATTGCTCTCATCGGTGATCCAGCTTAATTGATGCTCCTCTGCATAGGACTCAATCTCGCTTTGAGGGATTTCCAGTAGCGGCCGAAGTATCCGTGGGGAGGGGATCGATGCATGATCCCCGATACCCGTGGGTTGACTCCTCACCATCGGCATCGCACTCAGTCCCCGTGCCCCCGATCCACGTAACAGTTGCAGCAGAAGAGTCTCGGCTTGATCGTCCAGATGTTGAGCAAGGACCACGTAATCGGCCCTGAGACTGCTGAATACTTGATAACGGGCATTCCGCGCAACCGCCTCCAAGTTAACCCCTGGCTCTCTTTTAAGTTTGAGTTTGGTGGTTTTTAATGGGATGCTGAGGGATCGGCAGAGCTTACGATTGAATTGGGCCCAACCATTTGAATTGACGCTGATGCCGTGATCAATATGCACAGCCGAGAGAGTGAATTGCATCTTGGCAGAGAGCTTAGACAACAGATCGATCAGCACGACCGAGTCCATCCCGCCGCTCAGTGCCACTATCAGGTGATTCCCCAGCTCGATTTGTCCGCGCAGTATTTCTTCTACGCGAATGGGGAGGCTACTTAACTTTGACTTCCTTGAACTTGCCATATCCCATTAACCGCTCGAAGCGTTTTTGCAACAGTATCTCCGTTGAGTATCCCTGCAACTGCTTGAGAGACTCCTGGAGGGACTTCTTTACGGACTGCATAATGAGCGGGTAATTGCGGTGAGAGCCGCCGGATGGCTCGTTGATGATCTTGTCAATTAATCCCATGGTCTTCAGTCGGTGAGCTGTAATCCCCATGATCTCAGCAGCATCAGGGGCCTTGTCCGCGCTCTTCCATAGAATCGATGCACAACCCTCGGGTGAGATGACTGAGTATGTTGCATATTGCAGCATCTGAACCGTATCACCCACCGCAACCGCCAGAGCACCACCAGAACCACCTTCCCCGATGATGGTGCAGATAACGGGCACCTTAAGTTCTGCTAGTACATAGAGGTTGCGACCGATGGCCTCGGACTGACCTCTCTCCTCGGCATCAATCCCGGGGTAAGCACCCGGGGTATCTATGAAGGTGAGGAGAGGAATCTCAAACTTTTCTGCAAGACGCATCAACCGCAATGCCTTGCGATAGCCCTCAGGCTTTGGCATGCCGAAATTACGGTAGATCTTATCCTTGGTATCGCGACCCTTCTGGTGACCGATGATCATCACCGTCTGACCATCGAAACGAGCGAGACCCCCCACGATGGCAGGATCATCGGCAAAATTTCGGTCCCCGTGGAGCTCCTCAAAATCGGTAAATAGATGCTGAGCGTAGTCGAGTGTGTAGGGCCGTTGGGGGTGACGTGCGACCTGTGAAATCTGCCATGGGGTGAGCTTCGCATATATCCCATTGGTTAAGGATAGGCTCTTCTTTTGAAGGCGTGTGATCTCTGCCGAAATATCCAGAGCAGAGTCATCCTGGGCGAATCGCAACTCCTCGATCTTGGTCTCGATCTCGGAGATGGGCTGTTCGAAATCCAGGAAGGTAATTTTCATGGAGGATAGGACATAATTTTGAAGCGCTCATGATACAGGATTTGAGCCTAATAGCGTCCATGAAGAGTGACTCCGTCATGCTGATTACCTTTCATGAACGCGATAGTCAAGCCGACAGAAGTTCTATCACGGTAAAATGAGGCCCTCGCTCAAATCGATGTACCAATGAAAAAGTACTCACCCACCGACATTGCTTGTCGTCTCGCGAACCTACCCAAACCAAGTTATGCAGAGGATCTACCGGTGGTCGCACGCCGGGCGGAGATCGCACGCGCGATTGAAGCCAATCAAGTGGTGATCGTGTGCGGAGAGACGGGGTCTGGCAAGACGACCCAACTCCCGAAGATCTGTCTCGATTTGAAGCGTGGTGTGAATGGAATGATCGGGCATACACAACCAAGACGGATCGCTGCACGTACGGTCGCGGCTCGTATCGCATCAGAACTCAATACCCCATTAGGACAGGCGGTCGGTTATAAGGTCCGATTCTCAGACAAGGTGAGTCAGGGTACCTATATCAAGATCATGACCGATGGCATTTTATTGGCCGAGATTCAGGGAGATCATACCCTCTCATCCTACGACACAATCATTATCGATGAGGCTCATGAACGGAGCCTCAATATTGATTTTTTACTGGGTTATTTGAAGCAACTCCTCCCAAGGAGACCCGACCTCAAGATCATCGTCACCTCTGCCACAATCGATGCCGATCGATTCTCTGAACATTTCAATCAGGCTCCTGTGATAGAGGTGTCTGGCCGGATGTACCCGGTCGAGATGCGGTATCGACCAATATCGTCTGAGGGTGAGGAGGATCTTGATATCGATCAGGCCATACTCGATGCCGTGGACGAGACCACTCGTTCAGGCCTTGGGGATGTATTGGTATTCCTCCCGGGTGAGCGTGAGATCCGTGAGACTGCCGAATCGCTACGTAAACACCACCCAGCCGGCACGGAAATCCTACCTCTATTCGCGAGGCTTTCATTCGCTGAGCAGGAGCGTGTTTTCAAGACCGGGGGCTCAAGAAGGATCATTCTGACCACCAATGTGGCAGAGACCTCCCTCACCGTTCCGGGGATTCGGTACGTGGTCGATACGGGAGTTGCAAGGATTAATCGCTATAGCTACCGAAATAAGGTTGACCAGTTGCAGGTGGAGAAGATCTCTCAGGCCTCGGCTAATCAACGTGCAGGTCGCTGCGGACGGGTGATTAGTGGGGTCTGCATCCGTCTCTATGCGGAGGAGGATTACCTTGCGAGACCTGAGTTCTCCGTTCCGGAGATTCTGCGATCATCATTAGCATCAGTGATTCTAAAGATGAAATCACTCAAGATCGGAGATCTAGAGAACTTCCCATTCATTGAACCGCCCGCACCGAAGATGATTGCAGATGGTTATCAATTGCTCAATGAGTTGGGCGCGGTCGATGAGAGTAACGACTTGACCAGTATCGGTTGGCAGCTGGCGAGGTTCCCGATCGACCCCAAGATCGCTCGCATGATCCTTGCTGCGAAGGAGGAGAATTGTCTGAGCGAGGTTCTGATCATCGCCTCAGCGCTGAGTCTACAAGATCCACGTGAGCGGCCATTCGAGCGTCAGGATGCAGCCGATCGTGCTCACTTACGATTTCAGGATGATCGGTCTGATTTCATGGGATATTTGAAATTATGGGACTTTTTTGAGGAATTGTTGCAACACAAGAAGTCTAACCGCAAGCTATTGGAGTCTTGTCAGGAGAACTTTCTCTCCCACCGTCGGATGCGAGACTGGAGAGAGATTTACAGTCAGTTGCATGGACTGTTATCGGAGATGGGATTGCGGCCGAACCAAGTTCCAGCCGGTTATGACGAGATTCATCGAGCTCTATTAGCGGGTCTCATGGGAAATATTGGTTTTAAGAGTGAGGAGGGGGATCAGTATCTGGGCGCACGGGGGATCAAGTTCTCGATCTTTCCCGGATCCGTTCTAAAGAAGGCCAAGCCGAAATGGGTCGTGACGGCGGAGTTGACTGAGACCACCAAGCTCTTTGGACGGTGTGCAGCTAAGATTGACCCTCAGTGGCTAGAGAAAGTAGCCGGTAACTTGTGCAAGAGGCATTACTTCGATCCACACTGGGAAAAGCAGCCCGCACAGGTCACTGCATTCGAACGTTTGACGCTATACGGGTTGACCGTGGTTCCAAAGAGACGCGTCCACTACGGAACCATCAACCCAAAAGAAGCTCGAGAAATTTTTATACGGGCAGCACTGGTTGCCGGGGAGTACGAGACTCAAACACCATTCTACTCACATAACCGAGAACTCATCTCATCGATAGAGGAGCTGGAACATAAAGCCCGTCGTCAGGATGTGCTGGTCGATGAGCGCGAGATCTTCGCATTCTATGATGGACTGATTCCGGAGGAGATCTGTAACGGAGCTGCATTCGAGAATTGGCGACGTCGGGCTGAACAGGACAATCCAAAGCTGCTCTATCTAGATCGGGAGAAACTGATGAGACACGGAGCAGGAACCGTGACCGAGGATCAGTTTCCAGTGATCATAAGCGCGTCTGAGCAGGACTTTGAGTTGACCTACCGTTTCGAGCCGGGCCATGTTCTGGATGGGGTGACCCTGACCGTGCCGTTACCCCTTCTGAATAGACTGGATGCCAATCAGTTCAGCCGTCTGGTCCCAGGACTTATTCGTGAAAAAATAACCTGGTACCTGAAAGCCTTACCGAAGCAGATACGCCGACAATTGATCCCGCTTCCTGACTCTGTGACCCAATTTCTAGAGAGTCATTCAAATAAACAAGACCGGGGCTTGGAGGATTGTCTTGCGGAGTACATTCAGGGCAGGATCGGATCCTCGGTATCAGCCGTCATCTGGGAGCAGGAGTCCCCTCCCACACACCTTCAGATGAATTACAAGGTGGTTGATGATGCCGGGCAGGAGTTATCGATGAGCCGCGATCTCTTGCAACTTAAAAAGCAGTTGGGCCAAGCCGCTCAGATGACATTCTCCCAATCGGGTGCCGATGCTGGTAGTGGCATAGAGCGTGAGCAGGTAAAGAGCTGGGACTTTGGTCATCTGCCAGAGAGCATATCCTTTAATCGTGCCGGCCGCGCATTGACCGGCTACCCAGCACTCGTGGATGAGGGGGAGAGTGTATCGATCAAGCTATTCGATACTCACGATGCAGCTGCTGCCCACATGCGGGAGGGGGTCTGTCGGTTACTGCGGTTCGAACTCAGAGATCAGATGAAGCAACTGGAAAAGAACTTTCCGGGGTTAAGCCAGGCAGCATTACATCTGCGTAGCCTCATCAACCCGGATTCGCTTAAGGAGGATATGCTAAAGGCCATCACCGACCGAGCATTTATCGGTGATGATGAGATGCCACGAAGTGAGCAGGATTTCATGATTCAGAAGCAGCGCGCTCGAACGAGGCTCCCTGCTGTGACCGAAGCGGTCTCACGGATCACTCAGAGGATCGCTCATGAATGGCAGCCATTGATGTCCCATCTCTCCTCTTCAAATGCCGCTACTGATAGATTGAACAGAGATATTAATCAACAGCTTGCGGGCCTAATCTATCCAGGCTTCTTAAGCGACACACCCTGGGATCGTCTTCAACATTTACCACGATACCTCCAGGGAATGTCGATGCGTCTGAGTAAATATCCGGGTAACCCTGAGAGGGATGGTCGTCACGGGCCCGCGATCGTCGGTCTGTGGAACCAGTACCAGCAGAGACTGGAGAAGCACCATAAGGAGGGGATTAGTGACCCAAATCTTGCTGAGTTTCGCTGGCAGATCGAGGAGCTTCGGATATCTTTATTCGCCCAGGAATTGAAGACGCCTTACCCGGTATCGATCAAACGACTACAGAAGTTATGGGAGAAGGTATTGGGTTAGTGCGGTGTTAGTTTAGATCGCATCTAAACTAATGACGGTTGGCGGATTCACCCCTTGGATCATTAGCGGTGGTCGTGCGGCCAGTGATCTTATCAAAATGGATTAACTGCATATTACCCCACCTCTGTGGGGCAATATGCACTCGATGACCCTTTATCCTGAGGCCTTCGATCCAGCCCTCTCTGAATGAGTCCGGCTCAATCTCGACTCGATCTGGCAGGTGTTGATGATGAAATCGCGGGCTCGCGGCAATGACTCCTAGATTTGTTTGACGGTGATCGACATAGTTCACGATTGCCAGAAGGACCATGCTGATGATGCGCGAGCCACCCGGCGTGCCAAGGATGAGTATCCCTTGTTCATCCTCGACAAAGGTTGGGGACATACTCGAGAGTGGCCGCTTTCCGGGCATAATGGAATTGGCTAGCCCGCCTTGTAGGCCGTAGATATTGGGTACGTTGGGAGAGGCGGAAAAGTCGTCCATCTCGTTATTCAGAAGAACTCCCGTACTGCCAGCAATAAATCCAGAGCCGAAGTTCGTATTGATGCTCATGGTTGCAGCCACTCGGTTACCAGACCGGTCCATGATTGAGAAGTGGGTGGTCTCGCTCCCTCCTAGAGGGTTTGACGAGGCCTCGTGAGTCTGGAGGACGGTTGTCGCTCGTTGCAAATCAATGGTGAAGGAACGTCTTCGGGCATAACCCTTATCAATCAGTCGCGTTAAAGGAACATAGACAAAGTCACTATCTCCCAGATGATCCGATCGATCCTGATAGGCCCTCCTCAATGCCTCTATGATGAGGTGAGTACGATCAACCTCGTTTAATGATGACAGCGAAAAATTCTCTAGGATATTAAGCGCTTGAGACAGTGTCGCCCCACCGGATGAGGGCAGTGGGGAGGTCGTAATCACCACCCCTCTGTAGAGCAACCGGGTGGGCTCTCGTTCAATGGCACGGTAATTTTCTAAGTCTTCTATCTCCCAGATACCGCCCGCCTGTTTAACCGATTCCACCATCTGTTCAGCCACCCACCCCCGGTAAAAGCCGTCCGCTCCGAGCGCTGCAATCTCTGTCAGTATCGAAGCCAATTCTGACTGGAGCAGGGTAGATCCCGCTGATGGGGGAATGCCATCGGGTAGGAAGATCCTGGCGGATCTCTGATCGGCACGTAATTTCACCTGATACTTCGCTAACATACCGGCGAACCTCTGATCCACCTTAAAGCCATCACGGGCCAACGTGATGGCAGGTGCTAAGTTCTGTGCGAGGGTTAACTTGCCATAATTCTGAGAGAGATGAACAAGTGCTGCAGGGGTTCCTGGAATTGCAGCGGATAAGGCCCCGTCGAGAGAGGCAGATCTCAAGAGAGAGCCATTCGAACCCAAGTACATCCCTGATGAGGCCCTACCGGGTGCGGTTTCACGACCATCTAACAAGACCTCTCTGTTCTCGTCAGCCAGGTGCAGCAGCCACAGACCGCCTCCACCCAGACCAGATGAATAGGGCTCAACCACCGCCAATACTGCGCTGACCGCGACCGCCGCATCAAACGCATTGCCCCCCTGATTGAGGATGCTTTCACCGGCCGCGGTGGCGAGCGGGTGTGCTGAAGCAATCGCTGCCGATCTGACTGAATTGGAAGAACCCCAGGCCGGCGTAAGAAGACACAATGACAGAAGAAAGAGAACTGTCCGGACTGTATCTTTTTTAAAATTATCAATAAAATTCATATGGATAGAGATCTATTTTAATATCTATTGATAGCATACGAGCCGTGCTCGGCAGGCCCTCGTATCGGTGATCAGTCGGCCTAAGAGCTTACCCTCAAACAACTTCCAGAAGCGGCATCAGAGGCGGATGGTATTGATATTCTATTTGTTTTAAGAATCCACCGCACCACAAAGGTTTTTCGGAATTTGCTGTAAAAACATATAAAATAGCGGCCTTTTTGCAGCACCTTTTCTCAGGAAACAAGACTTGATCACCACCGCTAATGTCACCATACAGTTCGGAGCTAAACCCCTCTTCGAAAATGTTTCCGTCAAGTTCGGAGATGGCAATCGTTACGGACTGATCGGGGCCAACGGTTCTGGTAAGTCCACCTTCATGAAGATCCTAGGGGGCGATCTTGAGCCCACCTCGGGCAATGTCAGTATCGACACCAATGAACGTGTGGGTAAGCTTCGGCAGGATCAGTTCGCTTTTGAGAATTGCCTAGTCATCGATACCGTCATGATGGGTCATGACGAGCTTTGGAGAGTGAAGGAGGAGAGGGACGCCATCTACGCCAACCCAGACGCCACAGAGGATGATTACATGCACGCGGCCGATCTTGAGGCCCACTTTGCAGAGCTAGATGGTTATTCGGCAGAAGCGCGTGCAGGAGAGTTACTACTAGGGGTAGGGATCCCGCTGGTGCAGCACCGTGGACCGATGAGCGCCGTCGCGCCCGGATTCAAGCTTCGTGTGCTACTTGCCCAGGCCCTGTTTTCTAATCCGGAGATTCTCCTACTCGATGAGCCGACTAATAATCTGGACATCAATACCATCCGTTGGTTAGAAGACGTAATCAACACGAGTAAGAGCACCATCATCATCATCTCTCATGACCGACACTTCCTAAACAGCGTCTGCAGCCATATGGCCGATCTAGACTATGGTGAGATCCGCATCTACCCAGGTAATTACGATGAATACATGACCGCATCGACCCAGGTGAGGGAACGTATGCTGTCTGATAATGCCAAGAAGAAGACCCAGATCGCTGAGCTGCAGTCCTTTGTCAGTCGCTTCTCTGCGAATGCCTCCAAGGCTCGTCAGGCGACCAGTCGTGCACGTCAGATCGAGAAGATCAAGCTAGAGGATGTAAAGCCCTCCAGTCGACAGTACCCCTACATCCGGTTCGATGTGGACGAGCGCGATAAGCTGCACCGTCTTGCAGTATCAGTACAGAGTATTAGCAAGAGCTTTCTAGGGATGGAGAGACCTCTACTAAATCGCTTCAGCCTGAATGTCGAGGCCGGTGAGAAGATCGCTATCCTGGGCCCAAATGGTATCGGCAAGACCACACTGCTGCGATGCCTTACCGGTGACCTGACCCCTGATGCGGGGGAAGTAAAGTGGGCAGAGAAGGCGAGAACGGGATACTTCGCTCAAGACCATGCCACCGATTTTGAGGAGGATATGTCTCTTACCGATTGGATGACCCAATGGCGTCAGGCGGGGGATGATGACCAGGCCATCCGTAGCATTCTAGGGAGGCTCTTATTTTCGGGAGATGACGTTAAAAAATCGGTGAAGGTCATTTCAGGGGGAGAGCAGGGTAGGATGCTATTCGGTAAAATCATCCTGCAAAAACCAAATGTACTCATGATGGATGAGCCGACCAATCACCTTGATATGGAATCGATCGAGTCACTCAACAGCGCTCTGGAGAAGTATACCGGGACACTGATCTTTGTCTCACACGACCGGGAGTTTGTGTCATCACTGGCGACCCGCATCGTTGAAATGACCCCGGATGGAATTATCGACTTTAAGGGTGAGTACGAGGACTATCTCCGAAGTCAGGGCGTTAACTGATTGATTGTGAATGTTTCTCTACCACCAAAGCAGATCGGTAACGCTCCCAGTCAAAGTGAGGTCCGGGATCGGTCTTACGTCCGACCGCAATATCAGAATGTCCGACAATATCCTTAATGGGGTAGGACTCTTGTAACAACAAGCTAAGCCTGATAAGGGCCCGATACTGATCATCGGTGAAGGCTGTTCTGTCACTCCCCTCAAGTTCTACCCCGATTGAGAAGTCGTTGCATTGATTCCTCCCTCCCCAGGAGGAAAGACCTGCATGCCAGGCCCGCTTGTCACAGGGGACGAACTGGATAATCTCACCCCCCCGACGGATAAAAAAATGAGAAGAGACCTTGAGGCTGTGTACCGTCTGATAGTAGGGGTGCTCTGATGGGTCGAGCCGGTTGGTAAAGAGCTCGATCACCCCATCCCCGCTGAATTCATCTGGCGGCAGGCTGATATTGTGGATGACCAGCATCTCAATCAAGGTACCGGGTGGACGATCATCACAATTGGGGGAGGGGATGCATTGAAACTCCTCTACACAACCATTTACGTCAATTCTCATGAGTCTTTCCATCAATCCTGATTTCTAGCTGCCGTATAGCCAGAATAGGCTTTGTAATCAGAAAGTAAGTCATCATTATGAGGATAGTATCGAGTTTAAATTCAGACCGAGTAATAATTGGGTGTATCCTTACCAAGATGGTCTACGCTCAAATAGGTGCGTGGCATGGTCCTAAGCTTAGTCCAGGCCGTCTCGGAGCGCAATGCAGTATAACCACCCTGACTGCCGATTCTAATTCGAGTGAAAGGGATTCAATTCAATTTTATTCAATAATTTCAGGATGATGAGTAAAGCATTCATAAAAGATAGCGATGATGCCGAGGATCCTGAAGAGGATACTGGGATTGATCTCCTGCCCATCACGGGTAAGAACTACATCACGCCACTGGGTTATAAGAGGCTGATGGATGAATTTCTGTGGCTAATGAATCAGGAGCGCCCTCAAATGACCGCCACCGTGTCGTGGGCGGCAGGCAATGGTGATCGATCCGAGAATGGAGACTATATTTACGGCAAAAAACGTCTTCGCGAGATCGATCGTCGGATCAGGTTCCTTACCAAGCGCCTGGACATGGCCGAGATCGTGGACCCCGCGAAACCACGGGATGATGAGACTCAGATTTTCTTTGGGGCTACAGTCACGTATGTAAATCTGGCAGGGGAGGAGAAGACCATCTCCATCGTTGGGGTCGATGAGGTCAATACCTCGTTGGGATATATCAGCTGGATCTCCCCGATGGCACGTGCTCTGATCAAGGCACGTCAGGATGATACCGTGACACTGCATACCCCGGGCGGAGTTGAAGAGCTAGAAATTCTGTCGGTCATGTACCAAGCAATCGAGATGGATCCATTCATCTCGATCAATGCGGGCTAAGGACTACCTAACAGGACGCTAACGCCAGCGCCTCAGCCACCTTAATACCATCCACCGCAGCTGAGAGTATTCCCCCCGCGTAGCCCGCACCCTCGCCCGCGGGGTAGAGCCCGATCGTATTTAGGCTCTGATAATGCTCATTACGATTAATCCGGATAGGTGAGGAGGTACGCGTCTCGACCCCTGTCAGTACCGCATCCTGCATCGTAAAGCCATTGATCTTACGGTCAAAAATCGGCAAAGCCTCTCGTATCGCGGAGATGGCGTATTCCGGCAGTGAGCTACTCAGATCACACCAATTCACACCCGGTGTGTAGGATGGG
Organism: Nitrosospira sp.; assembly: GCA_013450215.1. GTDB lineage: Bacteria > Pseudomonadota > Gammaproteobacteria > Burkholderiales > Nitrosomonadaceae > VFJL01. The sequence continues at coordinate 13,901 of JACDSH010000030.1, read as the reverse complement.
ACCACCTCACCGGGCTCTCTGGACTCTCTCCCCTCGAGGAAATCACCGACCCTCTGAGCAGGTGCCTGGTAGTTACGCCCACCCAACTCAAAGGCACGGGCCTCCCAACTCCGCTGAAAAGCAATCCCTGCCAAGGGGTGGCCCGGATAATCTTCCGGTGTTACTCCGACCACGATCCCGCTATTGGCATTACGTTCGTTTCGTGAATATTGGCTCATCCCATTGGTGACAACACCCCCCAACTCGGATGCGGCCGCGACCACAGTCCCACCGGGGCACATGCAGAAGCTGTAAACCGATCGGCCATTACTGCAGTGATGGACCAGATTGTAGTCGGCCGCGCCGAGTAATGGATTGCCGTTGCGATCTCCAAACCGGCAAGAGTCTATCAATGACTGTGGGTGCTCGATCCGAAGTCCTACTGAAAAGGGCTTGGCCTCGAGGGTGACACCCCGGTCATGAAGCATCTGGAAGGTATCACGTGCACTATGCCCCACCGCCAGAATAACCTGATCGGTAGCGATCTGCTCTCCCCCAGATAGGGCTACCCCTCTGACTCGCCCATCATTGATCTCGATATCATCGACTCGACTCTGAAAACGAATCTCGCCCCCCAGCGAGATGATCGTCGCACGCATCTTCTCCAACACCCCAACCAAGCGGAATGTGCCAATATGGGGCTTACTCACGTAGAGGATCTCGGGCGGTGCTCCTGCCTTAACGAATTCCATCAATACCTTACGACCGTAATGCTTAGGATCCTTGATCTGGCTGTAAAGCTTTCCATCTGAGAAGGTGCCTGCTCCCCCTTCTCCGAACTGGACATTCGATTCGGGATCGAGGGCCCCCCCTCGCCATAGCAAGAAGGTGTCCTTAGTCCGTTCTCGTACCGACTTGCCACGTTCCAGAATGATCGGTTTGAAACCCATCTGTGACAGGATCAGACCTGCAAAGAGGCCGCAGGGACCGGTACCGATCACGACCGGGCGAGACTTCGCGATGACATTCTGATCTGCTTGGGCTACAAAGCGATACTCCGTATCGGGGCAGATCAAAATCCCTCCACCCCCTTGCAGGCGATGAAGGATCGAGATCTCATCCGATGGATTCTTTAATTCAACATCGAGGGTGTAGACAAAGAAGACTGATCCCTTTTTACGTGCGTCGTATCCACGCCTCGCAATCGAGAAACCCAACAGATCACTCGAGGTGACCCCCAACCTTTGTAGGATCGCCTCCGAGAGTTCGTCCTGAGTGTGGTCGAGTGGGAGCTTAATTTCAGTGATTCGTAGCATCGTCTATTCGAAAGGGTTTATATCGCAACTCATCAGAGGGGGAGGGAATTCAATCCTCCCCAATCGGTTAAGGGTTAAGGCTGTTAACGGGTGCGAGTATAAGTGTTAAACTCATTGTTAGAGGAAGATTTTCCTGACCATTCGTAATCACTTCAATGAAGACAGGCAAGTTCATCACGTTCGAGGGTATCGACGGGGCCGGTAAGAGTACCCACCTCGCCTGGTTGGAGAGTTTTTTGCGTGGCAAGGGGATTGAGGTGGTCGTGACCCGTGAGCCGGGCGGTACTCCGCTCGGTGAGAATATACGAGCGCTGCTACTGGATGGTCGTGAGTCGATGCATCCCGAGACTGAGGCACTCCTGATGTTTGCATCACGTCGTGAGCATGTCGAGCGAGTCATTCTCCCAGCTCTAGAGAGGGGTCAATGGGTCATCTCGGACCGGTTCACCGATGCAAGCTATGCCTACCAAGGGGGTGGACGTGGATTATCCTTCGAGCGTATAAATGATCTGGAGAGATGGACCCTTCAAAACTTCCAACCCGATCTCACGGTCTATTTCGATGTCAGTGTCGAGACAGGCCGGCAGCGTGTTAACACCATCAAGACTGCAGACCGTTTTGAACGGGAGAAGGATGAATTCTTCAGCCGCGTTCGGTCTGCCTACCTGGATCAGGTTCGCCGCTTCCCCCAAAGGATACGGCTGATTGACTCTAATCAACCCCTAGAAAAAGTTAAAGAATCACTTCATGATATCATCTCAACATTTTGTTAATGAGTAATATTTACTCTTGGCAGACTGACACATGGCGGTCTCTGACACGGAGCGACTCTGCCCGTGGCCATGCCCTGCTCTTGAAGGGGGGGAGAGGCATCGGCAAGATTGCATTCGCCCGTAATCTAGCCAAGTCCTTGCTGTGTGAGAGGCCCAGTTCAGCTGCAGAATACTGTGGCACCTGCCCCAGCTGTGGGTGGTTCGACCAAGGGGGGCATCCAGACTTTCGTCTGATTGAGCCTGAATCGCTCACGGCTCTGGCTGATGAATCCACCTCTGAGCAGGGTGGAGATGGGCAGAATGCTGCCGAGAGCGCCCCCATCAGTACCAAAGCTAAGAAGAAGCCCAGTAAGCAGATTGGGGTCGATCAGATACGAGCTCTCGCTGATCTCGTGAATATGACCAGCCACCGTAATGGATATAAGATCATACTGATCCACCCAGCAGAGTCGATGAATCCCTCTGCGGCTAATGCCCTTTTAAAGAATCTGGAAGAGCCTCCCCCTCAGACCCTCTTCATACTGGTGACGCACCGACCTCAAGACCTTCTTCCCACCCTGCGTAGCCGGTGCCGTCAGATCCCAATGCCAAGCCCAGATCGTGCCACCTCAATTGCCTGGCTCAAGGGCCAGGGCATCAAGGATCCTGAGAATAGCCTTGCCGCGGCGGGGTACGCACCATTATTTGCATTGGAGCAAAATGATGAAGATTATCTTATTCAATATCAATCCTTTATCTGGAAAGTTGGGACCCCGGGCGGCCTAAATCCTATCTCTCTGGCAGAGGAGATGCAACGTTCAGACCTTCCCACCGCGGTCGGTTGGATGCAAAGATGGTGCTACGACCTCATGAGCTTCCGAACCACTGGCAAGGTTCGCTATCATTTAAACATGCTCGAACCTATTAAGCTTCTGGTTTCAGAGATCGATCCGCGCAGAATCGCCAAGTACTCGCGAGAATTGATCTCAACCCAACGGTTATCGAATCACCCGCTGAATCCACGACTATTCCTCGAGGAGATGCTGATCTCCTACGCGATGATGGTCTCACCATCCCGTAGTAAGCAAACTGATTGATTCCCGGCATCAGACACAAGTATTTGATCACTAAGGAACATATCCATGTTGGTTGACTCTCACTGCCACCTCGACTTTCCGGACTTGGCCGTCAATATTGACGAATTACTCGCCAATATGCGCGAAAATGATGTCGGTCACGCGCTCTGCGTGAGCGTTAATCTGCAAGACCTTCCTCGGGTATTGGCCCTGTCTGAGAATCATCCTAATCTCTTTGCATCGGTCGGCGTCCATCCCGACTATGAAAATCTGGAAGAACCACAATCGATACAGCTCGCGACCTTAGCCTGTCATCCACGGGTTGTTGCCATCGGCGAGACCGGTCTGGATTATTTCCGGCTGAAGGGGGATCTTGAGTGGCAGAGGGAGCGTTTTAGGCAGCATATCCGGGCCGCCCGTTTATGCAACAAACCATTGATCATCCATACCCGCGAGGCCGCTGAGGATACATTACGGATCATGGAGGAGGAGGGCGCTGATACCGTTGGAGGAGTGATGCACTGCTTTACAGAGAGCTGGGAGGTGGCACAACGGGCGATGGCGCTTAACTTCTATATCTCTTTTTCAGGGATTGTCACTTTTAAGAAGGCTGTTGGTCTAAAGGATATTGCTACCCGAGTTCCCTTAGAGAGAATGCTGATCGAGACCGATTCACCCTACCTTGCACCGGTCCCCCACCGAGGTAAGACTAACCAGCCCGCCTTCGTGAAGCATATCGCGGAGGAGATTGCTGCACTTCGAGGTATCAGCCTAGATCAGGTGGCAGAGGCGACCACACGTAACTTCTTCAAATTATTCAAGGTGTCCTGAATGCTCCATAAACGCACACTACGCCAATTCACCCCTATCCTGGCCCTAGCGCTCTGTCTCTGTCTGCCCGCTCATGCCACGACTGATCTTCATAAAGACTTAATCTGGGCGGTTGAGGATAGTAATGCAACCGACCTTGCAAAGATGCTCAAGAGGGGGGCTGATCCGAATATCTATGACACACGGGGGAATACCCTCCTCATGATCGCAGTCCAAAATAAGAGCAGTACCCTCGTTCACCTGTTACTCGAGGCTGGGGCCAATCCTAACCTACGCAATCATTATGGAGAGACGGCCATCATGCTCGCGAGCTATCACGGAGAGGCGGGGATGGCGAAGCAGTTTTATATCAAGGGTGCTGAGATTAATCACAAAGGATGGAATCCCCTTCTCTATGCAGCAACCCGGGGTCATACCGAGATCATCGAGATGTTGTTAGAGGTTGGTGCGAAGATCGACTCGACCTCAGACAGCGGTGCAACACCACTCATGATGGCCGCGAGAGGGGACCACCTTGGCGCAGTCAAGTTACTCCTGACGAGGGGTGCCAATCCTAATATTCGAAATGTTTCCGGTGGTACAGCCTTAAGCTTGGCCCTCAGTCGAAATCATTTGGAAGTTGCCGAGATACTGCGCAATGGCGGAGCTACTCATTGATTTTTAATGAGTATATTGAGTATACTCAACCTAAAATTCTCATCAAAGACCCTGACGAGCTATGCCCATAATCGGATTAAATCATTACAACCTGCGGGCCCCAACTGAACTCCTGACACAACTGAAAGAGTTCTACTGTGAGGTGGTCGGTCTCGAGTTGGGTCAGAGATCACCGCTCTCAGGTTCGGGTTACTGGCTCTATGCAGGGGGTCAGGATGTCCTACATCTGAGCCTGGCAGATCCTGATGAGGTACGTCTTACCCATGTCGTGACCACGATTGATCATATCGCTTTCACCTGTACCGAACGACCCGAAATCGAATCACGCCTGAAAAGACATGGCATCCCGTTCGAGAGCTTCCATACCCCAACGGCTAGTAGGTTTCAGATTTTCTTCAAGGATCCAGCCGGTAATGGGGTAGAACTCAACTTTACCGAAAAATAGAGAAAAGTAAGCTGCTTATAAACAATCAGTTAGAGTTATTATTTATCGCTCTTTAGACAACAGAAGCCCATTCATCATGAAAGACCTCCAGAATAAAGTGGCCATCATCACCGGCTCCTCACGTGGGATTGGTGCTGAGATTGCTCGTAGACTCGCAGCGGCAGGGGCTCGGGTGGTCATCAATTATGTATCACGAGAGGAGGCAGCTTGCTCGGTCCATGAATCAATTAAGGCTTTAGGAGGAGAGTCCTTAGTCGTTCAAGCCGATATGCGGATCTCGACCGAGGTCCATCGGTTATTTGATGCGACCATCGAGCATTTTGGTCGGGTAGACATCCTCATCAATAATGCTGGTGTGCTGATCTTCAAAAAGTTTAGTGAAATCAGTGATGAAGAGTTCGATCGTGTGATGGACAGCAATGTAAAGGGGGTCTTCTATGCGCTACGAGAGGCATCAACCCGTCTCTCAGATGGGGGTCGTGTGGTCACGATATCAAGCACGGTCACACGGATGTTACTCCCAAAATACGGGGCCTATGCGGCAAGTAAGGGCGCGATCGAGCAGCTGACTCGAGTCTTTGCTAAGGAGATGGGGGAAAGGGGGATTACAGCGAATATTGTTTCACCCGGCCCTGTGAATACAGAGCTCTTTACCACTGGCAAGACTGAACAGGATATTGAACGGATATCAGCCATGTCCGCTCGGAACCGGGTAGGGGAGACGGGTGAGATCGCCGAGTTAGTGCTCTTTCTGGTGAGTAATGAGGCAGGATGGGTGACCGGTCAGAATATAAGTGCCAGCGGTGGGGTCGCTTAACCGTCCTCGAATAGGGGATCAGTCACCCCAAAGATTGGCTATGATTTATTCAGTACTAAAGCTGTATATCTTTTTAATATCATTTGTCTATACTAGAATGTTGAGTACTTATCTAAGGAGATTAGGACGATGGCAGCTTGGTTGATTCCCGCTTTAAAGATGGTCCTTCCTCATATAGGCACGATCCTCTCGGTCGCAACCCCCGTATTCACCAAGAAGAAGGCCGATACATCGTCAGATCCCACCCTCCAGCAACAGATCGATGAACTTCAGTCAGCCGCATCATTGAGTGCGAACCAGATTAAGGATCTTGCGGAGCAATTAAAGAGCACCGCTGCAGCGGTCGAGCAGGTGGCTTCTGTCGCTGAATCTAAGCTCAAGACGATGATGATCCTGTGCGTCACCGCGACCGTGATCTCATTCTGTCTAGTCCTCTTTTTACTCTTAAACCAATAATATATTTATAATCTATATGGAACAGTATGTTAGCTATATAACTCTCGGATCATCGGACATGAGTCGTTCCTGTGGCTTCTACCAGAACTGCTTGGAGCTACCCAAACTCAAATCTCCACCTGGGGTTCATTTCTTCTCACTCGGGCACACCCGACTCGCGATCTGGTCACGTGAGAGCTTGGCAACGAATGCCGACCTGACATCTATGGGGACGGGCTTCCAAGGCTTCTGCTTATCTCACAATGTCCGCTCTCACGAGGAGGTAGACTCCTTGTTATCACGTGTTGCCGCAGGGGGGGGCACGGTTACACGATCAGCCCATACGACTAACTGGGGTGGCTATGCAGGATACTTCACCGACCCCGATGGATTCTTGTGGGAGGTCGTGTATAACCCCAAGTTCTTCCAGGCCTAACGGATCAGCACATCACATCCGCCGACATCTGAGGTCAATACGACTATAACGATTTTTTACCTATTTTAATCAGTATGTTATACGAATAACCTTCCCCAAGAGTCCCTTTTAGTTTGCTCATAATGTATATTATGTTAAATGTGGAATATAAATGACTCTGGGCCCCACCCTGTCGTCAGAACTGTATGGAAGGGTAATCTTAGGTAGATTCGAGATCTGTCTGTGACAGGCGTTAAGGAAGTATGAACGAGTTACTCAATGCACTAATAAACCGACTGGCCCGATTCCTAGCGATGACGGGATCGGGGATTGCATTCCTGACAATAGGAATGTTCAGGAAGATGACCCGCCGCAGATCCGGGGTCAGTTTTAATGCCGCGCTGGTACTGCTGCTACTTGCGATTTTGGTCATTCCATTTGCGATGAACTATACCGCTCACCTGTTGGCTGGAAATTGATGCATCGCTCGTCTTAAGTTATCGGACTCGAGGCGGCAGGAGGTGCGTTGCCCAGACAAGCCCCCTCCCACCACTCTCAAAAATCACGCTGATTGCAGGTTCAACGACCCATGAAAATCGCAGTGGTCTAAATGCGGGTGATGCAGATGACCATCGACTAAGTAGTCAATATGATCCCCATGAGGGATCTGTGGATGTCCACAATTATCACCATGAACGTGCCCGCGGTCATGGCCTCCGCAGACATGCTGTGGAGTGCAGTGAGCGGGATTCGCCGAACTTACCTCAAGAACATGCTCGTCCACGTGATTCCCATGGACATGATGCAGATGTCCATCGTGGAGGTAATCAGTGTGTCCGGAATGGTTAATGGCCAAGTGCCCACATCCGGGGCCATGCTGGTGCTCGTGATTCTGATGTTCCTTGCAGCTACTCATATAAATCCCCCCATGATGGTCAGAGAAACGATTAATCTGTCAATTCACACCCAATATCACAATACCACTAAAACTTATAATTGACTATCACCCACTAAAGAAGCTAAGAACCCTCAATTCACGGATAAACCTGCCCTATTCTGATCTGGTTCAGACGATCATCCTCAGTCTGCGCTTCGAGCAATAGCTGATCCCATTCGTCTGGTCGATCCCCACTCTCCAGCATCTTTCTGCTTAAGATCGTCGACCTGCCGAGTGATTGCCTATCGGTGGCCGGATGCACTGAGCACTGAATTCAACGATAATTAAGCAACCCCCAATCTCAGACTCATATCTGTCATGGCATCCATTACACACACCCTATCATTAGAGGAGTTATTATGAATACGATCGATGCCATCCGCTCACGACGGGCTGTCAAAAGTTATGACCCCACTCACCGGATGACGGATTCCGAGATTAAAGATCTGTTGTCGCTGGGTCTGCTCTCTCCGACCGCATTCAATATTCAGCATTGGCGTTTTGTGGTGGTGGATGACCCATCATTGCGTAAACAGATCAGACAGGTATCGTGGAATCAATCTCAGGTCACTGATGCATCTCTCTTGATCATCATCTGTGCCGATCTCAAGGCATGGGAGAGGCGTCCGGATCGTTACTGGCGAAATGCGCCGAGCGAGATACAGTCATTCATGCTCCCCGCAATCGATCAGTATTACCGTGGTAAGGATCAGACTCAAAGGGATGAGGTGATGCGTAGCTGTGGTATTGCATCACAGACACTGATGCTGGCCGCTCAATCGATGGGATACGATTCATGCCCGATGGACGGATTTGATTCTGTCGAGGTGGGTAAGATCATTCACCTCCCGGAGGATCACGTGGTATCGATGTTTGTTGCGATCGGCAAGAAGACCCAAGACGCTTTGCCGCGCCCGGGTCAGTTGACGCTGGACGAGGTGGTCATCAATAACTGCTTTACTCAATCCTGAAGATGGCATCAATTCACGGTGAAGTTTTGAACAATGGGTCTTGAGGGCGTATCATCTCACTCTGAAAGACTATTTTTATTCAATGAATATACGGGAGACATTGTGAGGATATCTTACTTAGCGGTGATTACTTCGATTGGATTTTCCCTAATGAACCCATTTACTGCGGCTGCAAACCCAACCTCAGGAACCCTCTCTGGAACTGTTACCTTAAGCGCTTCAATCGCCGGGAAAGCATCACCCGAGGATACACTCTTCATCTTCGCTCGCTCGACAGAAGGCCCCCCCATGCCTCGAGCCATAACGGTGAAGAAGGTTAAAGACTTGCCTGTCTCGTTCTTGCTGACTGATGGAATGGGAGCTCGCCCAGATTTAAAAATCTCTAACGTTCCACAACTCATCATCACTGCCAGAATCTCAAAGTCGGGTAAGGCCATGCCAGAGAGCGGCGATTTGCAAGGGTTGAGTCAGAAAGTAAAGCCGGGTGATAAGGATATTAGTATCGTTATCGATCAGCAGATCCCCTAGTTCTGATTCGACCGACCCTCGCATAGAGGGAGTCAATATACAGCCCCCTACTCATCTCATGACATCAGTCCCATCGGTGGGATACTCGCGGGGTGACGGGTTGGAACAAATAATATTGAGGTGTATCATGCACCCCATAAACGATCTTTATAATCAATGAATATACTGGAGGCGTTGTGAGGATATCTTACTTGGCGGTGATTGCTTCGATTGGATTTGCGTTGATGAATCCGCTCACAGCGGCCGCGAACCCCCTTGCCGGTGCTGCAAAGACTGCTGCCGGAGGTGAGGGCAAGATACTCGCCACCCTAGATGCTCCTGGTTACACCTATATAGAACTAGAAAATAACGGCAAGCGTTTCTGGATCGCAGCTCCGACCACCCGTGTAAAGGTGGGTGACCGTGTCCAATTCGTTCAGAGTATGGTGATGAATAACTTTAACAGCAAGACACTGAACAAGACCTTCGACCGAATCATCTTTGTCACAGAGGCGACTGTACAGAAATAATGTAACCCCCCGTCCCGGTACAAATGATCTGTATCGGGACCGGAGTTACCTCCCCCTCCTCCTCTGTGGTTTAAGTTTAGTCTTATTCTCCGCTACCTCTTCCGGTAGATCCTGATCGGGATCGATGAATCCAACGAATAACTTACTCTTCAGTTTCTTCATCTCGTCGCGATATCCAGAGGCCTTCTCGAACTCCAGGTTCTTCGCAGCATCCAGCATCTGCTTCTCGACCCGTTTGATCTCCTTCGCCAGCTGCAACTCGCTCATCGAGTCATAACGGGCCTGCGCCTTAGCATCCTTGAGGTGTTGATGAGCGGTCTCGATATTGTAGACACCATCGATCAGGTCCTTGATCCGCTTGTGAACGCTCCGCGGGGTGATCCCATTCTCTTGATTGAAGAGGATCTGCTTGTTGCGCCTTCGATCAGTTTCACCGATCGCTCTTTTCATCGACTCGGTCACACGATCAGCATAGAGGATGGCACGACCATTAATATGGCGGGCAGCGCGTCCCATGGTCTGTATGAGAGATCTCTCTGACCGTAGGAAGCCCTCCTTATCGGCATCCAGTATCGCAACCAGAGACACCTCCGGAATATCCAGACCCTCTCTCAGCAGATTGATACCGACCAGAACATCAAACTTGCCCAGCCTCAGGTCACGGATGATCTCCACACGCTCGACCGTGTCGATATCCGAGTGGAGGTAACGGACCTTGATCCCGTGATCTGAAAAGTAATCGGTCAGGTCTTCGGCCATACGCTTGGTCAGTGTTGTGACCAACACCCGCTCGCTCTTAGCTGTCCGTAGGCTGACCTCGGACATCAGATCATCGACCTGTGTTGTAGCAGGTCGTACCTCGATGATCGGATCAACGAGTCCTGTCGGCCTGACCACCTGCTCGACCACTTGACTGGCATGAACCCGCTCATACTCGGCTGGGGTGGCGGATACGAATACCGTCTGCGGCATCATCCTCTCGAACTCATCAAAACGCAGTGGTCGGTTATCTAGTGCAGAAGGCATCCTGAAACCGAAGTCCACCAGATTCTCTTTACGAGATCGGTCACCCTTATACATACCCCCCACCTGTGGGATGGTGACATGGCTCTCATCGATCACCATCAATGAATTAGGCGGGAGATAATCAATCAAGGTCGGGGGTGGCTCACCGGGATTTCTACCGGACAGATGTCTCGAGTAGTTTTCGATCCCCTTGCAAAATCCCAGCTCGTTCAGCATCTCCAGATCGAAACGGGTTCGTTGCTCGATCCTCTGAACCTCGACCAACTTGTTATTCGCATGAAAAAATTCGATACGGTCTCGCAGCTCCGCCTTAATGGTCTCGATCGCGCGTAAGGTCGTGCTCCTGGGAGTGACGTAATGACTCGATGGGTAGACCGTGTAACGGGATAGCTTCTGAAGGATCCTCCCAGTGAGCGGATCAAAGAGAGCGAGAGACTCGACCTCATCATCAAAGAGAGAGACCCGTAGTGCCTCCTCCGAGCTTTCTGCCGGGAAGATGTCCAGAACATCACCCCTCACACGGAAGGTCCCACGGTTAAAGTCAGTCTCGTTACGGTCATACTGCATCTCTGTCAGACGCTTGATGGCTTCACGTTGTGTAATCTTTTCATGCTCACGCAGATGCAGAATCATTCCGTGATAATCAACAGGATCACCGATTCCGTAGATACATGACACGGTGGCAACTATAATGGTGTCATCTCTTTCGAGTAGTGACTTGGTCGCGGATAATCTCATCTGCTCGATATGGGCATTGATGCTTGAATCCTTCTCGATGAAGAGATCACGAGAAGGGACATAGGCCTCTGGCTGATAGTAATCGTAGTAGGAAACAAAGTACTCGATCGCATTCTCCGGAAAGAATTCACGCATCTCTGCATAGAGCTGTGCGGCAAGAGTCTTGTTTGGTGCCATGATGATTGCTGGCCGTCCGAGTTGCGCAATCACGTTCGCCATGGTGAATGTCTTACCCGACCCGGTCACACCCAAGAGCGTTTGGAATGCGAGTCCATCTGATATGCCTTCCAAGAGTTTTGCGATCGCCTGTGGCTGATCACCGGCAGGCTCAAAAGGCTGATGTAACTTGAAGGGACTGTTGGGGAAGGTTATGATCACAGGTATAATTCCAGCATTCTATTTATTACTAGAGCAATTTTATCATGCGGGTCTAACCTGCATCAGTGTAAGGACACTACCGTGGAATTGTCTCATCGCGTTAAATCCATCAAGCCCTCCCCCACCCTCGCTGTGACCGCTCGAGCGGCAAAGCTAAAGTCAGAGGGGAAGGACATCATCGGTCTTGGTGCGGGGGAGCCTGACTTCGATACCCCACAACATATCAAGGACTCGGCTATTGCTGCGATCAACCGAGGGTTCACTAAGTACACCCCGGTCGGTGGCACACCCAGTCTCAAGAATGCCATCATCAGTAAGTTTAAACGTGAGAATAATTTCGACTACACCGCAAAACAAATTCTAGTCTCATGCGGTGGTAAGCAGAGCTTCTTCAACTTAGCACTGGCAGTCATTAACCCTGGTGATGAGGTCATCATCCTGGCACCCTACTGGGTTTCCTACCCGGATATTGTTCTGATTGCAGAAGGCAAGCCGGTCATCATCGAGGCTGGTATCGAGCAGGGATTCAAGATCACCGCTTCACAACTCGAAGCTGCCATCACTCTTAAGACTCGGATGTTTGTAATCAATAGCCCGAGCAATCCATCCGGCGCGGTCTATACCGTCGATGAATTGAAGGCGATCGGTGAGGTCTTGCGTAAACATCCTCGGATACTAATTGCGACTGATGATATGTATGAACACATCCTCCTTAATAATGAGAAATTCGTAAATATTTTAAATGCATGTCCGGATCTGTATCCGCGGACCATGGTCCTGAACGGTGTCTCGAAGGCCTATGCAATGACCGGGTGGCGGATTGGTTACTGTGGTGGCCCTGAATCGATCATCACCGCCATGGAAAATATTCAATCACAAAGCACCTCGAACCCGACCTCCATCTCTCAAGTCGCTGCAGAGACCGCATTGACGGGTGATCAGTCTTGCATCATCCCGATGGTGACCGCGTTCAAGGATCGTAATCGTTACGTGACAGACAAACTCAACTCCATGCCAGGAGTGAGATGTCTGTCCGCTGGAGGGGCTTTCTATGCCTTCGCTGATACCAGGAAGGCGATCAGTACGCTGCATGACAAAAAGATAATATCCAGTGGTACTGATATCGCCTTCAGTGAATATCTCTTGGAGTATGGAGAGGTAGCTGTGGTACCCGGATCCGCATTCGGAAGCGAGGGCTATATCAGGCTCTCATTTGCTACCTCAATGAGTAATCTAGAGAATGCACTGGAGAGAATCCGCAAGGTGCTGGTCTAAAGTACCTAGAATAAGAGTCAACTAGTTAGATTAAGCTTATGATTTGGGGCGTTTCTTAAGGATTCGATTGACCGGCTTGGCCCTAGCCATTAGTATATGCACCTCTTCAATTCCCCGATAGCTCAGCCGGTAGAGCGACGGACTGTTAATCCGCAGGTCCCAGGTTCGAGCCCTGGTCGGGGAGCCACTAAATCATGGGGTTGCATGATTATCTCGCAGCCACCTTTTTAACACTCTGTAAATGTAACCAGTATGTAACCACGTTTTCTCTACATACTGCCGTTATCACCTTAGCTGAACACCCCAGAAGCAGCATTTACCTCTACACCGCTACAGAAAGATTAATTTCCGGAGACTCTCCCCTCCCGTTTCTTGGCGGTGATGGCATGCTTGCCAATTTTCATCAATACATCCCAAGCCGGCCCTGGGAACTTGTGTAGACCAATCATCACAGCCTCTAGTGAGGATAGGAAGTAATCAACATCCTCTTCACTGATATTGAGTGGCGGCAGGATCTTAATAATCGGTATAGCATGACCAGCCACTTGGGTCAGGATGTGATGATCATCCAGCAGTGGAATGACGATTGCCTGGGAAAACAGATTCTCGTCCATCTTGTTGACCATCGTCCAAGCTGCCTTCAGCGCCAGCGACTCGGGCTTACCAAACTCGATCCCGATCATCATCCCGCGCTGACGAACACCCTTCAGAAACTCATATCGAGGGACCATCTCCTCAATACCCTTGCGGAATCGTGCACCAAGTACCAGAGCTCGTTCGGTCAGATTCTCATCATCTAGCACGGCGAGTGAGGCC
>JACDSH010000003.1 GCA_013450215.1 Nitrosospira sp. | reverse complement strand
AGGAAAGCTGATAGTGTCAAGCAGTGGGTACATCTTAATCCTGAAGATTAAAAATATGGCTTCAAAACTCTCGCTGAATGATGAAATCAGTTACTTGACGTAACCGCACCGCAGTTCCGTCAAAACCCTCCAGCGATTGATAGGCTTCATGTCTTAGCTCTTCTGCAAGTTCACGTGCTCGACTGACACCGAGTATGCTGACATACGTCGGTTTGTTATGCTCAGCATCTTTACCGGCAGTCTTGCCCAAGGTCGCGGTGGTGGCCTCCGCATCGAGAACGTCATCAACGACCTGGAATGCTAGACCGATATGCTCAGCAAAGTGATCAAGACTCTCCAATTCCCCATCATTTAGATTATTGCCGCAGTGGGCCCCCAGCATTACTGCAGCACGGATCAGCGCACCGGTCTTATGTATATGCATGAACTCTAACTCTGGTAGATTCAATGTTTTCCCAACATTGGCGAGGTCAATCGCCTGACCACCTGCCATGCCGCGTGAACCCGCTGCCTGAGCCAGTCTTTTAATCATATTCAGCTGAACTTGTGGAGTATCCGCTAACTGGGATCCCGTCAGCAATTCAAAAGCTAAGCTTTGTAAGCTGTCGCCCACCAGCAATGCGGTGGCCTCGTCGTACTCCACATGACATGTCGGCTTCCCCCTTCGGAGGATATCATCATCCATACAGGGTAGATCGTCATGCACCAGAGAGTATGCGTGGATCAGCTCTACAGCAGCAGCGACGATAGTTACACGTTCTTCGCTGGCTCCACTCAACTCTCCAGCAGCAAAGGCAAGTAGTGGGCGTACTCGTTTACCTCCACCCAAGACCGCATAGCGCATTGACCCGTGTAGACGCTCAGGGGCAATCGTCGCGGCAGGGAGAAGAGACTGGAGTGAGGTTTCTATACATTCTTGGCGGCCTCTTGCCCATTCTTGGAAGTCAGCGATCATCAGTACTGGTTGGCGAGAAATTTTTAAGTGTACCAGATTCAAGCAGGCGTACCTGCTGTTGTGCGTCTTGTAATTTGGATTGACAGTATTGTAGAAGTTCTGTCCCACGTTTGTGCGCAGAGAGAGAGGCTTCAAGCGGCATTTGTCCTGTTTCCATTTCAACTACAATACACTCTAGCTCTGCTAATGCTGCTTCAAAGCTTTCTGGTTGCGCCAATTTAAGGTGTGTGGTGAGCTTTGTCATGATGGGCTCATGGCTATATGAGCAGTTTTCGAGCCGAAAACTGTAAACTTAACGCAATAAGAGGGGTCAGGTCAATTATATACGTTACTCCTCAAATGACCTATTACGGGCAGGGAAGTTTTTTGTGGAGTAGGGGGTTGGTACATTAGTGGCTAACCATAGCTACTATGATGAAGGTATACTTTGACGGGCCCAAGAGCCATGTGGGTTTCTAACGCACTTTAGAGTTCCAGTCGGGCGCTATCGATTTTAAGCAGCGACATCCTGCTTCAAACTACCTTTCCTAACATGTCAGGAAGATATACAGTAATAACATGCCCAATCTTGTTAATGTCTCGCAACGCGTGCAAAGGCCGGTACAGCTACCGGTCGACTGGTATTTCGACCCTCATATTCTTGAATTAGAAACGCAGATTCTGTTTGACCAAGGGGCCGGCTACGTTGGTCACGAGGCGATGCTGCAGAGCATCGGTGACTATCAGGTGCTTGAGTGGATGGGGGATGCCAAGGTATTGGTACGCCATAAAAATGGCATTGAGCTGTTATCAAATGTTTGTCGTCACCGGCAATCTCTTCTACTTAAGGGGCGCGGCAATGCCAAGAACATCGTTTGCCCTGTGCACCGATGGACTTATGATTTAGCGGGAAAGCTACTAGGAGCGCCGCACTTTCCTGACAACCCATGTCTTGATCTTGGAAGGACTCATCTGAAGAGTTGGAATGGCCTGCTTTTTTCGGGTAGGCGCGATGTCATGCGCGATATGGCTAAACTAAGCGTCTTGAAGGATTTTGATTTTTCTGGACATGTGCTAGAGCGGGTGCAGATAGAGGAGTATGCCTGCAACTGGAAGACCTTTATCGAGGTATACCTGGAGGACTACCATGTCGAGCCATACCATCCTGGGCTGAGTCGTTTTGTTGACACAAGGGAGTTGAAGTGGGAGTTTGGTAATTGGTACAGCGTACAGACAGTGGGGATCAATCACGACTTGGTCCATCCGGGTACGCCGGTTTATGCCAAGTGGCATGAGCAATTGTTGCGACAAACTGCTGGTAAGATTCCTGCCCGCGGTGCCATCTGGATGCTTTACTATCCAAATGTCATGTTGGAGTGGTATCCCCATGTGCTCATTATCAGTACGCTATTGCCGGCAGGGGCAGATCGGTGCACCAATGTAGTCGAGTTCTACTATCCGGAGGATATCGCTTTATTTGAGCGGGAGTTTGTCGAGGCTGAGCAGGCCGCCTATCGTGAGACTGCGGCCGAAGATGACGAAATTTGTAAACTGCTGACTGCTGGGCGTCGTGCTCTATATAAGCAGGGCATTAATGAAGTTGGCCCGTATCAGTCACCGATGGAGGATGGCATGGTGCACTTCCATGAATTTTTGCAGAGGGAAGTTGGACGCTATATCTCATGATCATCGGGTGGGGTTGAATACTGGAGTGGTGAGTCATGCCGCCGCATGCCTACCACTCCTGCTTATGAACAACTGATGGGCTCTCTCTGGATGGTGGTTGCCGGTTTTCTGTTCAGCTGCATGGGCGTATTTGTCAAGCTTGGGGCGGCACACTTTTCCAGTATTGAGTTGGTATTCTACCGATCGCTATTTGGCCTGCTATTGATTTATGCGGTGGTCCGGATACAGAGACTCCCCCTCGCTACTACACACTGGAAGAGCCACTTCTGGCGAGGGTTTTCAGGTCTAGGTGCGTTGCTGATGTTTTTCTTTTGCATTGTACAGCTACCGTTGGCGACAGCAGTAACGCTCAATTACACCTCGCCACTATTCCTGGCCTTGTTTACTACTGTCATTCTGAAAGAGCATTTCCACGGGGCACTTGTCACGGCTGTGATTTTAGGGTTTGTCGGTGTGATTTTATTGCTACGTCCAATACTGCAGGAGGATCAGTGGATCGCTGGCCTGATCGGGTTATGTTCAGGTTTTTTTTCTGGAATCGCTTATCTCAACGTCAAAAAACTCACAAGTCTGGGCGAGTCTGATTGGCAGGTCGTGTTTTATTTTACTTTGATTTGCAGCCTTGTCACTGGTGGTTGGATGCTGCTCGACACCCTCAGTCCGGTCACACTAGATAATGTGTTGTTGTTGTTAGGTATTGGCATTACTGCAACACTTGCGCAGCTTGCGATGACGAGGGCCTACCGAACTGGAAAGACGCTGGTGGTGGGTGCTTTGGCCTATAGTACGGTGGTATTTTCGAGTCTGTGGGGCATTCTATTCTGGAGTGACGTATTGCCACTGGCGGCATGGTTAGGTATGGGGATGATCGTGGTTAGTGGGTTACTGTGTCTCAGCGTCTCACCGTCAGTACGCGACTAATCGCGGCAATTAATTGAGACAGGATTTGCGTTGTGGTAGGCAGTTGCCTATGATGAGGCGGTTACTTTTTGGGATGAGTCCATGATTACTATTCAGAAAACCGGCAACCTGATCACTGTCGCTGCACTCGGCGAGTTTACCTTGACCGACTACAAGGAGTTCGAGGAGGAGGTGCTTTACAAGTCTCATTTCGATGGCAGGGCTAATCTTCTATTCGATTGGCGTGATATGGTGAGTTACACCTTCGACGTTGCGTGGGAGGAGATCAAGTTTGTGCGTGAACATGGCAGTGAATTTAACCGCGTGGCGGTGGTCGTCAATAACAAATGGCAAGCCTGGAGCGTCTGGATATCAAATCTCTTTATCGGGGCTGATGTCAGAGTCTTTGGTGATTACGACGAGGCTGAGTTGTGGGTGAAAGTTTGAGGCAGCTGACATTTTAGGGCTCCCTAGGGGATATGTGGGGAAGAGAGTCGCTAATGACTCGATTTCAAAAGAGAATTAATCGGATCAAAGTGTATCAACTAGCCTAGTTGGTCGATATGGCTAATCTTTATTAAAGAGCGCAGGGTTACTCCCCAGATTTTGTTGCATAAAAGCAACATACGCCTCTTTAAAACTGCAAAAACCCTTTATATTACAACATAATTCCTCCAAAATCGCTTCCTGTCTTAGTGTGAGATCTTCACGGCTATATCTTATCTAAGCTCCCATTTATTATACATTTGTTATCAATGTGTTATATGGAATATGGGTGCGGTTAGTGTGGGGCCTTGATGGCAGGAAGGGGGCGGCGCGACGTCTTAACAGTGGGATTTACTTTAATATACCCTGCGCAACCAATTAATTTTATTAATTTATTTATGATTTATGGTCTTGGCTGTTATCTGCAAACCTTCGGGTAACGAGTCGATCTCAAATCATAAGGCAGTATCAAACAAGAATTCTGTATAAGAAATATGACAAGCATCGCTAATCTGGAGGGTAAGTCTTTGAGTTCAACAATAACCCAGTTGAACGCTCCGTTAACGCAAGCGTTTGGTTCTCAATTATCAAGTGAGCCAACGCTAACGGCCTCTCCGACGCCGACGATATGCGAGCTACAAGCCCTACGTCTGGCGGACTTTGATACCTTAACAGAGGCATTGGAGTACGCTGCCAGTGGGTCTAAGGGATTTAATTTTTATAATGCCAAGGGGGGGCTGCGTTCAGTTCTTCCCTACCAGGCACTAAGGCAAAATGCGCTAGTCGCAGCTCAACGTCTGTCAGGACTTGGGCTGGCTCGTGGTGAACGCGTAGCCCTCATCGCTGATACTACGCCAGAGTTTGTTGAGCTATTCTTCGCCTGCCGTTATGCTGGGCTAGTTCCTTTCGCGATGCCAATTCCGGTCAATCTTGGTAGTCATGCGGTGTATGTCCAGCAGATTCGTGGAATACTTCACGGCAGTAAAGCAAGCGTTGCCTTGTCAAGTGCAGATTATATTAACTTCCTTAGAGAGGCTTCAGAGGGAGTACAGGGACTGCAATGGATTGGAACTCCGGGTGAGCTAGGAGAACTGCCGGCTCTAGATGTGACGCCGAAGCCAAACCATCCGGATGATATTGCGTATCTTCAGTTTACCTCAGGTAGCACCCGTGCTCCGCGCGGGGTGATCATCACAGAAAGAGCCTTGATGAGCAATCTGCAAGGAATTGTTCGTAGTGGGCTAGAGATACAGCCGAATGACCGGTGCGCATCCTGGTTGCCTTTTTACCACGACATGGGTTTGGTAGGGATGATGATGGCCCCGATGGCTTCACAGGTCTCGGTCGACTATTTGGCTACGCGGGACTTTGCGGTTAGGCCATTACAATGGCTCAAGCTCATCAGTCGCAACCGCTCTACAGTCGCATTCAGTCAGCCCTTCGGCCTCAAGCTCTGCACACTGCGGGTTCGTGAGTCTGACTTGGAAGGTCTCGATCTTAGTTGCTGGCGTGCGGCGGGGGTTGGCGCGGAAATGATACGCCCAGAGACCCTCAGAAACTTTGCGGAGAAGTTTGCATCAGCAGGATTTAACGCGAGTGCCTTCCTTCCCTGCTATGGACTGGCAGAGTCGACCCTTGCGGTTACTTTTTCAAAAATTGGAGAAGGATTTAAGAGCCTGCAGATTGATGCAGCGATGCTGGTGGAAAGGAAGATGGCTGTTCGGCTCCAGGCAGATGGCAGAAAGTTTAATGAATTTGTGAATTGCGGACGCGCCATACCAGGGCATACGGTCAAGGTTATTGATGATGAAGGTCAAGAATTATCTGATCTAAAGTTGGGCAGTGTGTTGGTGAGTGGCGGCAGTATCATGACGGGCTATTTCAATAACCCAGAAGACACTCAGAGAACACTTCAACCCGGTCCTTGGCTGGATACGGGCGATCTTGGTTTTCTATTTGAAGGTGATCTTTTTGTTACGGGTCGCCGTATAGATGTCATCATTGTCAACGGGCGTAATATACGGGCTCAGGATATTGAGGAGCTCGCCGAGCAACAGCCCGAGGTCAGAGCCCGGGAGGCCTCGGCCTTTGGGGTAACAGATGCTAATGACTCGACCACAATCGTATTGGTTATAGAGTGTCGTTTGACCTCAGTGCCGGATCGGCAGTCTCTTATCAACAGGCTACAACGGATAGTATATATGGCATTTGGCGTTAACTGTCTGGTTGAGCTGGTCCCGCCGCATACCCTGCCACGTACTTCTTCCGGGAAGTTATCTCGATTTGCTGCACGCCAGGGTTTCATACAACGGACAAACATGACAGATTATCAGCTATCAGTTGAGTCCGGAGACAAGTAGTCACTATATGTCTGGATTGACGGTAGCAGTTACTGGCGCTACAGGTTTTATCGGCCATGTACTTCTGCAGGCTTTAGTCAAAGATGGTTGGAAGGTGCGAGCATTAACCCGCCGTTCACAAACTGGTAGCGGGTCCATCACATGGATTCACGGTGATCTGAACGATCCCATCTCATTAGAGAATCTGGTACGAGGTGTTTCGGCTGTTGTACATTGTGCTGGGCAGGTTCGAGGAAGCTCTCTCGATGAATTCACCCGCACCAATGTAGAGGGGACTGCCAATTTGATGAGGGCCTCAACAGAGCAGGACTCAGCCCCTCGATTTCTTCTCATATCCTCACTCGCAGCAAGGCAGCCGGAGCTCTCTTGGTATGCGACTAGCAAATATCTGGCAGAGCAGATCGTGGCAGACTATTCAGGTGTCATGCCGTGTGCAGTCTTTCGCCCGACTGCGGTCTATGGGCCGGGTGACAAGGAGATGAGTCCACTCTTTAGGGCAACTCAGCGAGGGGTGCTACCCATGGTCGGGGGTTCTGATATGCGTTTTGGTTTATTACATGTTAATGATTTGGTCGCGGCGATCCTCGGCTGGGTTGGTGCTAGAGTTCCTATCCGTGGCATTTATGAGCTTGATGATGGGATGCCGGGGGGGTATAACGCACAGTCTGTCGCGGCCATTGCTCAGGATGTATGGAAGAGGCCGGTACGGTGTCTCTTTTTGCCAGTATCGCTGGTCTCGATGACTGCTAGTATTAACCTGTGTCTGGCACGACTGCTGCATTACTCACCGATGCTAACGCCAGGAAAAGTCAGGGAGTTACAGCACCCGGACTGGGTATGCGATATCGCTCCACTGAGGAAGGCACTACCAGAATGGCAGCCTTCCATGCGTCTACGAGATGCTATGCCACAAGCGGCATAGTTCGCAAACATTTTAGAGTCACTCAATCCATGTCAACTGATTACAACAACATTCTATCTAGGCTCTGTTTCCATCTCAAGCAGCTCTCCAGTCCTGACGTGGTAATTGTGCCTGAAACAGACCTGATTAATGAGTTGGCCATTGACTCCGTTAAGCTATTGAATCTGGTTATGGAGATCGAGGATGAGTTCGACATCTCCGTGTCCTTGAATGCCCTTGCAGATATTCAGACCGTGCATGAGCTTGCGAATTTAATTTATAAAATCAAATCACAGAATAAATAATGAGCCTACTAGACAAGTTAGATGCGGTAGCAGCAGCCCGGAAAGCATTACTGCCGGAAGGACTCGAGGTGTTCGGTACGCCGATAGAAGAGGTCTACTCTGCGACAGAGGCCAGGATCGGAGACCGGCGCATATTATTTTTAGGTACGAATAACTATCTCGGGCTTACTTTCGCACCAGAGTGCCTACGAGCAGCCCATGAAGCGATCGACCGAGAGGGAACCGGCACGACCGGATCACGCATGGCGAATGGTAGTTATAGCAGTCATCGAGCGCTGGAGCGTGAGTTCGCAGAGTTCTACCACTGCCAATCTGGGATTGTATTCACTACCGGCTATCAAGCCAATCTTGCCATGATCTCTGGTCTGGCGGGTGCAGGGGATGTGGTCCTGATTGATGGTGACTCGCATGCAAGTGTCTATGATGGGTGCCGTCTGAGCGGTGCTGAGATAATTCGGTTCCGGCACAACGATGTATCGGACATGGAAAAACGCCTCAAGAGACTGGGAGAGCGATCGAAGTCCACACTGATCGTTGCTGAGGGCATTTACAGCATGCTGGGTGATCAGGCTCCTCTGGCAGAGATTGTCAGAGTAAAGAATGCTTACAACAGCATTCTTCTTCTTGATGAGGCACATTCACTCGGAGTCTTGGGTAAAACTGGCCAAGGACTGGCGGAAGAAACAGGGCTCACTGATGGGGTTGATTTTATTACGGGGACTTTCAGTAAGAGCCTTGGAAGTATCGGTGGCTATTGTGTGAGCAATCATCCACAGCTTGATCAGCTGCGCTATATAAGCCGTCCATATATTTTTACAGCATCACCCTCGCCGTCCACCATCGCATCGACGCGGGCGGCACTTAAACTGTTGCGCGATGGTACCGAGTTACGCCGGCAGCTCTGGCAAAATTCGCGGCAACTTTATGCGCGGCTTGATGGACTCGGATATCAATTGGGACCTCAGCCTGGGCCGGTGATCGCGAATATTCTAGATAGCCCTCAGCAAGCTCTGTTGCTGTGGAAGGGGTTGCTGGATCACGGCATCTATGTCAACTTAATACTGCCACCCGCTGCGCCAGAAGGAAAGGCATTGGTGCGGTGCAGCGTGAGTGCTGCTCACACCAGTGAGCAGATAGACCATGTTGGAGATGTTTTTGCAGAGTTGCGAAAGAGCATATTTCAATGAAGTCCTTAGTGACCGAGGGCAGAATCTCTGTTCCACGGGATGAGCATACGCTTCTTAATCCAGTCAACGTATGATCGGCCTGGCGGACGTTTGCTCGGCATCACGACGTATCAGCATGAAGACCACAGAAATAGAAAAGTGATGATCTAAAAGATACGTCAATGCATACCCTAGCCACCTATATCATGGTTTTCCCACGGCGTAGCGTACTTGTGATGATTGCGCTATTGGCCGCGGGTATTGCCGAGGGGCTCAGCCTGACCGCTCTACTCCCTTTACTATCAGTTGCTGTAGGGGATGCTAGTAGTTCTGAAACTGGACGGACTGTGTTACAGGCCATGCAGAGGATCGGGATTGAGCCCACAATAAGCACGATGCTGCTAATCATCGTGATCGGCATGATTACCAAGAGCTTGATACTGCTACTCGCCAACCGCCAGGTGGGATATGCCGTAGCACATGTCGCGAGCAAGTTGCGACAGGAACTGATCGAGGCGCTAATTGCCAGTCGCTGGCAGTATTACCTGCGGCAACCTGCGGGATCTCTTGCTAACTCCGTCGCCACGGAAGCATACCGAGCTGCCCAGGGTTTTGAGCATGCTGCTAATGTCATGGCACTGTCAATTCAGGTCATAGTCTATAGCACGGTTGCTCTGTTCATTTCATGGGAGGCAACTCTCGTCTCCCTCGTGCTAGGAGCAGCCATGTTGCTGGTACTGCAGAATCTTGTACGCGCAGCAGGCAAGGCAGGGAATAAGCAGACACATCTGTTGCGACACCTGATGTCGTATCTGGCTGATGTGCTTACATCGGTGAAATCGTTGAAGGCGATGGCGCGTGATGACGTCGCTGATGCAATTCTCCGCGATGAGACCAAGCAACTGGAGAAAGCCACTCGCCGCGAGGTTATGAGCAGGGAGGCCTTATTGGCGATGCAGGAGCCCATGCTCGCCATTCTGATCGCAGGGGGCTTGTATCTGGCCCTAGTGGCGTGGCAACTCTCACTAGCTTCGGTGATGGTGATGGTCTTTCTTTTGACACGTGTTCAGAGTCTGCTGAATAAAGCGCAGCGACGCTACCAGCACCTAGTAGTGCAGGAGAGCGCCTACTGGGCATTACGAACAGCGATTAAAGATGCGCAGGATGCCGCTGAAATAACCGTGGGAACGCAGCGGCCGACCCTGCAACAAGGAATCAGCCTGCGTCACATAAGCTTTAATTATGACAAGAAGTCGATATTTCAAGATATGAGCATTGAAATACCCGTGAACTCATTTACATCAATCACGGGGCCGTCAGGAGCGGGCAAGAGTACCCTGCTTGATCTATTATGCGGGCTGGCCGAACCTCAGTCGGGCGAGATTCTTATTGACGGGATATCGCTACATGAAATAGATCTTCGCCACTGGCGACGCATGATAGGTTATGTATCGCAAGACACGATCCTGCTGCACGACACAATTCTTAGCAATATTCTTATTGGCGCTCCCGATCTAACACAAGCAGATGCAGAGCAGGCATTGCAGCAAGCAGGTGCCTGGGACTTTGTCTGCAGTCTTCCGGCAGGGCTGCTGACAGTGGTGGGCGAGCGTGGTGGACTTCTTTCAGGGGGGCAGCGCCAGCGCATCGCAATCGCTAGAGCGCTTGCTCATCGGCCGTTATTCCTGCTGCTCGATGAGCCAACGAGCGCCCTAGATCCTGATAGCGAAAAGGTAATTTGCGAGACACTACAGAGACTGGCTCAGAGCCATACCATTATCGCAGTATCACACCAGCCTGCCGTGATAAACGCGGCTGACCGTATATTTACCCTGTCCAAGGGTAAGGCGGAGCTACGACCCCTTCAGTCCAGCAGTCTCACCGACTCGGTCGCTGCTTAAGAAGAATATTTTTAGAGCAGGTGCTAGACTGGCTACTGAGATCGGTAACCCGCAGTCTGTGTAAATGGCTTATCAGTTCATCTAAATAAAGTCACAGAGCGGTATAGTAGTCATTGGTCACATTGGTCACATTGGTAGCTCGTGCTCCGAAAATACATCAAGAAATACCTGCCTTCCTACGAAAGCATCCGGCAGAATCGTTTTGTCGGGCTGTTTGGGGAATCGTTGCAACATCATAACCTGTGGTATCTGCATCGTCGTTCGGTAGCGGGTGGAGTTGCGGTTGGTTTTTTCGCTGGCCTGATTCCGGGCAGCAACCCGGTACAGTTTTTTTTCGCTGCACTGTTTGCCCGTATATTCAAGGTGAACCTGCCGGTAGCGGTATTTACTACGCTCTACTCTAACCCCTTTACTATCGTGCCAATCTATATCGCTGCGTATTCTATCGGTGAGATTATTTTGGGGGGTGGTAACGGCGCGATGCCCGTGGTCGACTTAAACCTGATGGATAAAAGTATCAGCGAGTGGGTCCCTGCGATGGCAGATTGGGTAATTTCCCTTGGTAAGCCGGTGCTGGCAGGCCTTCTATTACTTGCGCTGATTCTGCCAATCACTAGCTATATAGCCGTGCGCGGTGCGTGGCGGGTATACATGATCTATCAATGGCGCACACGGGCGAGAAGGCGTCACCAAGGGTAAGGCAAGCCCATGACCCCAGAATACTGGCGACAAGCAACACGGGAGCTGGCCGAGCGTGATGAGGTGATACATAAACTCATTCAGCACTCATCAGGGAGCGCCCTGAACTCGCATGGTGATGCCTTCACTAGCTTGGTGCGTTCCATAATTGGACAGCAGATTTCTATCAAGGCGGCTGCAACTGTCTGGCAGAGACTGACCACTGTAGCCCCCAAGATTTCACCTACTATCTTGCTGAGAATGGACGGCAGTATATTGCGGAGCTGTGGAATTTCCTTGCGGAAGGTGACTTACCTGCAAGACTTGTCGCAGTACTTTACCAGTGGGAGACTAAACGAGGCACTGTGGAAGGATGCAGAGGATGAGGCTCTCATTGCCGAGTTAACAAAGGTGAAGGGTATTGGAAGATGGACTGCAGAAATGTTTTTGATTTTTCATATGCTTCGCCCGAATGTGCTGCCACTGGATGATCTTGGTCTGCAGCGCGCGATCAGCCTTTACTACAATGACAGTCAACCGGTGAGTCGGCTCCAGATGGTTGCAATTGCGAGACCCTGGCAACCGTGGTGTTCTGTTGCGACATGGTACTTGTGGCGTGGTCATGATCCGATACCGGTAGAGTATTAAGATCATAATCTCCAGTCAGATTGAGAATGGCCAGAATATTTATTCGGTTAATACCCCATCAACTAGTTGCAAGACCTTTCCGGCCCTAGAGGCCAGCTGCGAATCATGTGTGACGATGATGAAGCTTGCACCTACGTTGCGGTTGAGCTCTAGCATTAATTCGAACACCCCGCCGGCGGTATGTCGATCAAGATTGCCAGTCGGCTCATCGGCAAGAACACAGGCGGGCTGTGTGACCAGCGCGCGAGCCACTGCAGCACGTTGGCGCTCGCCACCGGAAAGCTCACCCGGGGTATGAGTGAGACGATGCCCAAGGCCAACCTGTTTCAACACGGTCTCTGCACGGCCATAGGCTTCGCTGCTGAGCATGCGTCGGATCAGGAGTGGCATGGCAACATTCTCAAGCGCACTGAACTCGGGTAATAGGTGGTGAAACTGATAAATAAAACCCAGAGACTGGTTACGCAGCTGGCATCTCTCTTCTTCGTTAATGGTGGCGATGTTCTGTCCCATAATACGAATATCGCCTGCAGTGGGGGCATCCAGCCCGCCCAGTAAATGCAACAGAGTGCTCTTGCCGGAGCCAGATGCACCGACAATGGCAAGTGTCTCACCCGCCGCCACCTCTAGATCGATACCCATCAGCACCGGGACTTCCATCTCACCCTGATAGTAACTCTTGCGCAGGTTACGGCAGGAAATGATCGGTCTACTCATACCTCAGCGCCTCTGCTGGATTGACTTTGGAAGCGCGATAACTGGGATAAATCGTTGCCAGTAGTGTCAATAAAAATGACACAGCCGCCACTGTCACTATATCGGCCATCTGCGGATCGGATGGAATTTCGCTGATGTAATAGACTTCACGAGATAAAAATTGAACGCTGAACAGGCGTTCGACCAGTGCGATGACGTCGCTCACGTTGTACGCTAGAAGAACTCCCCCGACGACCCCCAATAACGTACCGAAAACGCCGATTAACGTGCCTTGTACAATAAAAATTTTCATAATGCTGCGAGGGCTAGCTCCTAGCGTTCTTAGAATGGCGATGTCGGGCTGTTTATCGGTGACTGCCATCACCAGGGTGGAAACGATATTGAATGCGGCAACTGCAATGATCAGGGCCAGAATTAACGAGAGCATGCGTTTTTCAATCTGGATCGCGCGAAAATAATTTGCATGCTGACGGGTCCAGTCGGTGATGTGAGTGTCTTGGGATATTAACGGGACCAATTCTCTTACCACTTGTGGCGCTAGGAAGAGGTCAAGTAGCTTGAGCCGCACACCCGAGACCTGATCATCCTCCATACGATAGAGTTTTTGTGCATCTAGGATATGGATCAGAACCAGAGAAGAGTCGTATTCAAAATGTCCTGCTTCGAAGATACCGGTGACGGTGAATTGTTTGAGACGAGGCAGAATCCCTGCGGGGGTGACTTGCCCCTGTGGTGAAATCAGCACGATCTTATCGCCTCTAGACACTCCCAAGGTCCTAGCCAGCTCTGTGCCGACGACGATACCAAACTCACCTGGCACAAGCGCATCAAGCTTTCCACTCACCATCATCCGATCAAGATCGGCCACCTTGTCTTCCAGAGCTGGCAGGATCCCGCGAACCATCACACCACGCACGACCTGTCCGACCGAAACCATGCCCTGAGCGCCGACATAAGGCGCAGCAGATTCTACCTGT
Source organism: Nitrosospira sp. (assembly GCA_013450215.1). Taxonomy (GTDB): domain Bacteria; phylum Pseudomonadota; class Gammaproteobacteria; order Burkholderiales; family Nitrosomonadaceae; genus VFJL01. The sequence continues at coordinate 26,245 of JACDSH010000003.1, read as the reverse complement.
GGATGATTGGTTGTCTCATGAGCGACTTGGGGCCAGTTAGTCAGAGTGCCATCGATGCCGCTCACCTGGACATGCGACGCCACACCGAGGATACGAGTTCGTACTTCCTTCTGGAACCCATTCATGACGGACATCACAGTAATCAGGGCGGTCATGCCGAGCGTGATACCCAGCAGAGAGATCAGAGAGATGAATGAGATAAAATGATTACGGCGCTTGGCACGGGTATAGCGCAGACCGATGAAGAGTTCGTAGGCAGACACGGATTAAGACGTCCGGATATAGAGGGAATTGTGAAGTTTGCCACATTCCGGCAGGGCTTAACAGGCTGTTGAGAGACGATCGGACTCACAGGAGGTTAGCACTCTCAAGCAGATTGATCTAAAGTTCAGAGAACTCTTAAAATTCTCCTCTGAACCCTGCCACCAGCGCGCGTCCTGGCAACGGCGCATAATCTTTCAAGAAAGAGTTATGTAGCCGCATTTCTTCGTTTAGCAGATTCTTGCCTTGCAGAAAGACTCTGATGCCGTTCGTTTTGGTCTTGATGATGCGATAACTCATATCGATGTTCATCAGCGTGTAACCGGGAGTGGCCGTTTCGAGCTCTGCCGTGCGGGTTTGCTGCATCACGCGGGTCGCACTCAGGTTGGCCGTCCAGGGACCAACCCGGTGATTGAGTTCCAGTCCAAACCTGGGAGGTGTGGCGCGTGGGATATTGCCACCACTATCTAACTTTCCACGGACGTAGTCGGTAAACAATCGCAAATCAAGCGTCTCTGGCTTCAGTTTAAAGACTGTCTCCGCTTCCACACCATAAAATCTTGCGCCGGCCTGGGAAAAATTTTGTATCAGGAATTCCCCATCGCTTTCATTGAGCGTTCCGTCAGAATCAGAACGGTCTGCTACCCCGTTTGCATTAGTGTCGGCGCTATGGGCGAAAATGTAGTTATTAAACTGGTTATTAAATCCATTGACCTTCCACTGTATCGAACCTGTAGTCTTGCGTAGAGCAAGGTCAATATTACTTGAGGTCTCCTTGCTCAGATCATTTCTGCCAGTCTGGTAGGTGGCAGTGCCGTGATGTGCACCAAGCATATATAGTTCTTCCGTTGTTGGTGCTCGTTGCCCGCGTGTACCAGTCAAGCCTAGCCCATAGCCGTCGGCGAATTTCCACAGAGAGCCGACAGAGCCGCTGAAGAGGCCGAATGTGCGTGATGGGTTAACGTTGTTCTGTGGGTCCTGCGTAGCCCCCTCAATTCGTCCGCCAAACTCGAGTCGCCAGCGGTCCCAGTTGCGCTCCTCAAGTAGGAATATACCAGCGGAACCTGATTTCGTGACGGGCACGACGGCTTCGGCGCCGAGTGCTGAGAAATTTCGATTCTGGACTTGCACGCCGATCACACCCTTCCATTTTGCGATTGGTGCATGTAAGAGTTCAGCTCGGCTGTCGATTGCTTGATTATTGAAGCGAGTCGCAACCTCGCCGCTACTCTCAATCTCATTGTGCTTGTAGTCGTTATAACCCATACGTACCTTGAGTTTTTCGAAACCAATAAGGGGCCTGTCAAGTTCACCAGACAGGTCGTAGCGGGTTTGTTTGAGATCTATCTTAGCTCCTTCTGGACCGGGCACCCCATACAAATTCTCGAGGCGTGAGACCGAGCCTCCTAAGAAACCCCTACTACCGACAAAAGACCCGCCTATAGATACTCCTTCTGCGTTAACCGCGCTGTTTCCGACTCGTCCAACCGGGGTATCATAATCGCCAGTTTTACGTTTAAAGCCGCCGACACTCCATGAGAAATGCTGGCCGGCACTTCCCTTTGCATTGAAGGCGCCGCTACGTTCTTCTGTTGCTGTATTGCCACGTACCTCGACATCGCCAGTAGGAGACTTGAAAAGTCGGCTCGGGATGCGGTCTGTTACAACATTAACTACTCCGCCGGTTGCGCCGCCGCCATAAAGCAGAACTGCCGGACCGCGGAGGATTTCAATTTGTTTAGCATTGAAAGATTCTACTGCCACCGCGTGGTCCGGGCTGGTGGTCGAGAGATCGAGTGTGCTAACACCATTTTCCAATACCTGGACCCGCGGACCATCTAGACCGCGAATGACGGGGCGCCCGGCACCTGGGCCAAAGGCAGTTGATGCCACGCCGAGCTCACGTGAGAGCGTGTCACCGATACTTGATTCGCGCTTGCGACGCAAATCCTCACCCTGCAGCACTGTGACAGGCTGCGTCATATCGAGATCACTCCGATCCTTGAAGGGGATCGCCGTCACGACGACAGGGGGCAACTCAGCAATCTTGCCACTATCTTTTACTTGAGCGAGCAACATGCCTGGTACTGAAAGCTCGAGATCACCCCGATCTTTGAAGGGGATCGTCGTCACGGCGACAGGGGGCAGCTCAGTGATCTTGCCACTATCTTTTACTTGAGCGAGCAACATGCCTGGTACTGAAAGCAACAGAGCAGTAATGACGGCCTTCCACAAGGTGCTAGGTTCATGGAGTCGTGTGCATGATGTCAAATTAAGTGCGAATTTCTTTACCATATAGATTCTTTAAAAGATGGAGTTAGCCGATTAATTCGCAACTGAGTTGCGGTATTAGAATCAATTATGGCGAGTCCGTCGGATGGCCGACAGAGATGGATCAAAAACTGAGAACGGCTAAGGACTAGACTAAAGTGGTGGAGCGCGAGTGAGGTAGGGGGTAGAGAAGTCTCGTAGGACGGGGCGATGGTTCAACAATGATAGTTGGCGTAGTATCTTGGCAACGAAGAGGAATGTCAGGAAGGACAGTGCGGCATTGAACGCCGTTAAGGCCAGGCAGTCTAGGCAGATTTGGTCGGTGTCAGAGCCGTCATCATCTTGAGAGTGATCAGATGTGACGATGTCGACTGTATCCATGTGCGCGAAGTGTGTAACCGCATGCGCTGTCTGTAGGACAGGCACGGCAAGTAGCGCCAGCACAAGGAAAATAAATAAGCTTCTAAACAGCATCATCAAAGCAGATTTCTAAATGTTCAAAGAGTTCTTGTTTTGTAGACGAGAGACCTGATCACACGCACTCAGCGCATAATCCCTTGACCGTTATCTCCGCCATCTGGAAGTGGTAACCAGTCGGTAGAGGCCAGTTATGTGCGGTATCGATTTCATCCAGGCAAGTTACCTTGTTACAGTCAGTGCATTTAAAGTGGGCATGCGGGTGAGCGTGCATATCACCGCTGGCACGGAAACGCCACACCCGGTCATCGCTTGTTGTCTTATGCACTAGGCCATTTTCACTCAGCCATTCGAGCACCCGGTAAAGCGTAACTCGGTCCAACTTTCGATTGCCCTGCAAGCGGGTCTCAATCTCATGGTGAGTGATGGCCCTCTGTTCAGCCAACAGAATGAAAAGCGTTTGAACCCTGCTGGGCGTCACGCGGCCGCCGATCCGTCGGATGATTTCTTTAGCTTGTTCTTGGAGGTCAGTAGCCATAAATAATATAATTGCAACACAGTTGCGTTTATTGTAACTGAATGATTTTATATGTGCAGCAGTATTTATTGATAACATTAAAGCCTCGCTAAGACTAGCAATCATCCGCATCATCAGCCGAAAATAGTAAAAGTTCATTGATGAGATTTAAGTTCACTAAAATGCAGGGATTGGGCAATGACTTCGTCGTGATTGATGCGGTGAATCAATCCGTGTGCCTCAGTCCAGCGCAGCGTCGATTGCTGGCCGACCGTCATTTTGGCGTCGGATGCGATCAAATACTGCTGGTGGAGGGGGCTGTAGGTGATGCTGATTTTCGTTACCGAATTTATAACGCGGATGGTGGTGAGGTCGAACAATGCGGTAATGGTGCCCGCTGTTTCGTTAGGTATGTGCATGACAGAGGGATGACGCAAAAAAATGAGATTCGCGTGGAGACTTCGGGGGGGGTGATCATTCCCAGGCTAGAGGCCAATGGCGAGGTGAGCGTTAATATGGGGATGCCGAAATTTGAGCCGAAACAGATTCCCTTTATTGCTGAGAAACGTGCCATGACGTACTCGATCGATATCAGCGGGAGGCAGGTCGAAATCAGTGCAGTTTCTCTGGGTAACCCCCATGCGGTGCAGCTGGTAGAAGATGTAGATGGGGCACCAGTCATAACGGAGGGCGCTCTGATCGAAAATCATCCTAGCTTTCCAAAACGGGTGAATGCCGGATACATGCAAGTGGTGGATCGAACCCATATCAGGCTTCGTGTGTATGAAAGAGGTGCGGGTGAAACGCTCGCTTGTGGCACAGGCGCCTGTGCCGCGGTTGTGATTGGAATAGAACGTGGACTGCTGCAATCAACAGTTCAAGTCAATATGCGCGGCGGTGACTTGACCGTACGCTGGGAAGGCGAAGATCAGCCGGTCTGGATGACAGGACCTGCTGTGACGGTATTCGATGGTGAAATTGAACTATGAAATCTAAATAGGGGGAGTCATGGAGTTCGGTTCAGAAGAGGTGGCCAAGTATCTGCGGGAAAACCCAAAGTTTTTTGATGAATATGCAGACATGCTGGCAGATATTTTTGTCTCCCATCCTCACGGAGGAAGGGCCATCTCTATCAGCGAGCGACAGATCGTCACACTACGGGATAAAAATCATATCCTGCAGGAAAAGCTGCGCGAACTGATTAAGTACGGCAAGGAGAATGACGTCATCGGTGAAAAGATGCACCGACTGGCTGTTATCTTACTCACATACACTCATCTGGGAAACTCTCTGAACGGTCTGTACTTCAATCTACGTGAAGACTTCGCTATTCCGCATACTGTGCTGAGATTATGGAACTTGCCAAGTTCAGTTCCCGATCTGCCTGAATTTACACCGACCAGTGACGATATCCATATCATTGCGGAGAGCTTGGTGCATCCTTATTGTGGCCCCCACGTCGTCGATGAGATTAAGCAATGGTTTGGAGGCGACACATCTCAATTGCGCTCGTTCGCAATGGTGCCACTACGTTCAGAGCAGACGGTCGGGATAATGGCACTCGCGAGCGAGGATCCGCAGCGGTTCTACCAGGAAATGGGCACAATGCATCTGAAACGGTTAGGTGATCTGGTGGGAACGGCGATCGCACATATAGAGTAAATGCAGCCGGCGGCAAGAGATGATGATGAAAGAGGATGAGCTTGGCAACAGACGATAACTCAGCTGCGTTTGTGGCCTCATATCTGGCCCATCTTTCCAATGAGCGGCGATTGTCTGCGCTGACATGTGCGAGCTACTCTCATGATATTGGCATTCTGCTGCAGTTGGCAGAATCGACGCCGCTCGATCAGCTGCAAGTTCATCATATCCGACGGTTTATTGCCAAGCGGCACGCAGAAGGGATTTCTGGCAGAAGTTTAGCCAGGATGCTATCGGCCTGGCGCGGGCTGTATAACTATCTAGTGAAAAACCGCCATTACAATAGCAACCCCTGTGCCGGATTGCGTGCGCCGAAAACACCTAAAGTCTTGCCTCATGCGCTCTCACCCGACGAAGCTGTGAGGCTACTTCAGTTCCCGACCGATGACCTGATGGCATTACGCGACAAAGCAATGTTTGAGCTGTTCTATTCTTCCGGGTTGAGGTTGGCTGAACTTGCCAGTCTTCAACCTGAGAATCTGAGCCTCTCCGAAGGCACTGTTCGAGTTACCGGCAAGGGTGGAAGGACTCGGGTAGTGCCAGTAGGGAAACAAGCAGCGCTGGCCTTGGATGCGTGGATGAGATCTCGAACGGGATTGCTTAAATTGGGAGAGAATGCGCTCTTTCTGTCACGGCATGGCAAACGCATCAGCCCGCGATCAATTAGTCAACAGCTTAAGGCCCGTGCATTGCAACAAGGTATCAGCGCCAATGTCCACCCTCATGTATTGAGGCATTCATTCGCGTCTCATTTACTACAATCTAGCGGTGACTTGAGGGCGGTGCAGGAGATGCTGGGACATGCAAGTATCAGTACGACTCAGGTCTATACGCATCTCGATTTTCAGCATCTGGCAAAGATATACGATGCATCACATCCGCGAGCGAAGAAGAAGAGCTGAAATACGTATTTCACATGAATCGGCGTTATAATTCAAACTCCCTAACGATCATGAAATAAACTTATGCAACAACACCGTGGCACCACCATACTCTCCGCAAGGCGTGGCACTCAGGTAGCGCTTGGGGGTGACGGACAAGTGACTCTAGGCACAATCATTGCCAAAGCCAGCGCACGCAAGGTGCGTCGACTGTACCATGAAAAAATTCTTGCCGGATTTGCTGGGGGGACTGCTGACGCGTTCACCTTATTTGAACGGTTTGAGGGAAAACTAGAAAAGCATCAAGGCCATCTCATGCGCTCCGCAGTTGAGCTGGCCAAGGATTGGCGTACCGACCGTATCTTGAGAAGACTGGAAGCGATGCTGATCGTGGCCGATCGTGAGACCACTCTCATCATCACCGGGTCAGGGGATGTGATTGAGCCAGAACTCGGCCTTGCAGCCATCGGTAGTGGGGGCTCTTATGCGCACTCTGCCGCACGTGCTCTGTTAGAAAATACCGACCAAGCACCTCCTGAGATCGTCAAGAAGGCCCTGACCATTGCGGGTGATCTGTGCATCTATACCAACCAGAACCATATCATTGAGGTTCTGGAGTAACGTACTGCTGCCCCCTCATACACTCATATAAATGACCCCACAAGAAATCGTCCAAGAGCTGGACAAGCACATCATCGGTCAGCAAGCGGCCAAGCGAGCTGTGGCCATTGCCCTTAGGAACCGCTGGCGCAGGCAGCAGGTAACAGAACCCTTGAGGCAGGAGATCACGCCAAAAAATATTCTGATGATCGGACCCACCGGTGTGGGCAAGACCGAGATTGCGAGACGGCTGGCAAGACTTGCCGATGCCCCATTTATTAAGGTGGAAGCGACTAAGTTCACCGAGGTGGGTTATGTCGGACGGGATGTGGACTCGATCATTCGTGATCTGGTGGAGTCCGCTATCAAACAGTTGCGAGAGCAAGAAACGGCCAAGATGCGGGCCCGTGCTGAGGATCTTGCGGAGGATCGTATCCTCAACGTGTTGCTTCCGTCTGCGAGGGAGTCTGGCCTGCAATCAGAGGATGCGGATCCAGATAGTGCCACCCGTCAGAAATTTCGTAAGAAACTGCGCGAGGGCGAGCTTGACGATAAAGAAATAGAGATTGAGCTATCGGCAACTCATTCGGCTCATATGGAGATCTTTGCACCACCTGGGATGGAGGAACTCACCACTCAGATTCAGGGAATGTTCCAGAACATGGGTGCAGAAAGAAAAAAAACTCGCAAGCTTAAAATCCGTGAGGCTCTTAAACTCATCACCGATGAAGAGGCCTCTAAACTTATCAATGATGAAGAGCTGAAGTTACGAGCAGTTCAAAATGTCGAGCAGAATGGGATTGTTTTCTTAGATGAGATTGACAAGATTACCAGTCGGTCCGAGACCTCGGGTGCCGATGTATCGCGCCAGGGGGTTCAGCGAGACTTGCTGCCGCTGGTCGAGGGCACTACCGTTTCCACTAAGTATGGAATGATCAAGACCGATCACATCCTATTCATCGCTAGTGGGGCATTTCATCTTGCAAAGCCTTCGGACCTGATTCCAGAATTACAGGGCCGCTTTCCAATTCGCGTTGAACTGTCGAGTCTCAGTGCAGATGATTTTATCCAAATCCTCACTAATACCGATGCCTGTCTGACGCGGCAATACGAGGCTCTTCTTGAAACTGAAGGGGTCAAGCTCGAGTTCATGACCGATGCGATTAAACGATTGGCGGAGATCGCTTTTGCGGTCAACGAGAAGACTGAGAATATCGGTGCAAGACGCCTCCATACCGTGATGGAGAAGTTACTGGAAGATGTTTCATTCGATGCGGCAAGACACCGCGGAGATACCGTTGTAATAGATTCTGCCTATGTAGATACCCGTCTCAAGGATTTATCTCAGAGTGAAGATCTAGCCCGGTACGTGTTGTAGTCTCCATCTCGGCTGACTCCATAGGGCAGCGTGATACGGCCTAGCCTGTTATAATCCAAGCCTGCGGTGTTAGTTCCACGTCTTCGCACCGACCATCCTTTTTCTCTTTAGGGTGCCTGAATTGATCTGAGGATTTCAGATTTATAAGGCCATCCTTCATTCATCTGCCTAAGACTGGCGTTCCGTAACTGTAACGACAGGCCGATGCCACCCCTTGGAGTTTTATGTCTTTTGCAAATTTCGGTTTATCCGATGAAATCATTCGTGCTGTCACTGAACGTGGATACACCGTTCCAACCCCGATTCAGTTGCAGGCGATCCCTGCAGTATTAGCCGGCGGCGATCTGCTCGCCGGGGCTCAGACCGGCACCGGTAAGACGGCTGGCTTTACCCTGCCCATACTGCACCGTCTCTCCGACAAGAGCGTCAAGGGGCCGTCTAGCGGGCGCCCGCCAATACGAGCGCTGATTCTTGTTCCGACACGTGAGCTCGCAGTACAGGTAGAAGAGAGTGTGCGTGATTACGGAAAATACCTGAAACTAAGTTCGATGATCATGATCGGAGGGGTCAACATCAATCCACAAATCACCCGCCTGAAAAGCCGGGTGGATATCCTGGTCTCAACACCCGGACGTCTGTTGGATCATGTACAACAAAAGACACTCGATCTGTCTCATGTTGAAATTCTAGTGCTAGATGAGGCCGATCGCATGCTCGATATGGGTTTCATTCGAGATATCAGAAAGATACTCGCGCTGCTGCCCAAGCAACGGCAGAACTTACTGTTCTCGGCCACACTGTCGGATGAGATTCAGATACTAGCGGACAATCTGCTCAATAAACCGGTAATGATCGAGGTCTCGCGTCGTAACGCGACCGCTGACAAGGTGACCCATGTTGTGCACCCAGTAGACCGTGAACGTAAGCGAGATCTGCTCGCACATCTGATCAAGTTACGTCGTTGGCAGCAGGTGCTCGTATTTACCCGGACTAAGCATGGCGCCAATAAGTTAGCAGAGTACTTGGTCGCGAGCGGTATTCCATCACTCGCCATCCATGGCAATAAAAGTCAGGCAGCACGTACCCGGGCATTGGCAGAATTCAAGACTGGTACGTTACCCGTTCTGGTGGCAACGGATATCGCCGCACGTGGTATTGATATCAGCGATCTGCCTCATGTGGTTAACTTTGAGCTCCCCAATGTGGCAGAGGATTATGTCCACCGAATTGGTCGCACTGGCCGTGCTGGGGCCGAGGGTGATGCGGTATCGTTGGTGTGCGTGGATGAACGTAAGCTGCTGTCCGATATAGAGAGACTGATCAAGCGAGATCTGCCTAGTAAAATTATCGCTGGTTTCGAGATAGATCCTCGCATCAAGGCCGAACCGATTGTTAATGGGCGTAGTGGCGGTTCTCGGGGAGGGTCATCCACACGTAGCCAGCCAAGCGGACGGACGAGTGCTAAGCCGGCAGCGAGACGTACGGCAGGGTTTTCTCGCACACCGACCGGCAAAACGCCTGCAGTGAAACGTTCTGGTGGGCGCGGGCGTTAATCGTAAGGCTATACAGACTGTCCGGCCGCGTAGCCTGATGACCATGCCCACTGAAAGTTGAACCCACCTAGGTGGCCGGTCACATCGAGCACCTCCCCGATAAAATATAGCCCACTCACTTTTTCTGATTGCATTGTCTTGGATGACAGCTCGCGCGTATCGATCCCACCGAGTGTCACCTCCGCCTTTCTGTAACCCACAGTACCGCTCGGTATAACCTGCCAGTCCTGAAGTTGTGCCGCGATCTCTTGAAGCTCACGCTCGGTGTAGTGATGTAGCATCCTCAGAGGCTGTGTTGCGGGGGTGGAATCACACCAGGCTTGGGTGAACCGTCTGGGCAGATATTGCGCGAGAAGATTGGGTAGCATGGTGGAGCTATGTTGTTGATCGAGTAGTAACGCGGTCGGATTGAGATCTGGTAATAAATTGATATGGATTACATCGCCAGGCAGCCAATAGGAGGAGATTTGTAATATTGCGGGTCCGCTCAGGCCGCGATGAGTGATCAATACATTCTCACGGAAATGCTTTCCGTTGCAGCTGACCTCAGCATCAATCGTCACCCCTGTCAGTCCGGCAAACTGGAGGAGCTGTTCAGGTGCGAATGTCAGAGGGACCAATCCCGGGCGTAGCGGAGTCACCGCAATGCCGAACTGCTCAGCGACACGATAACCGAATGGACTGGCGCCGATTTGCGGGATGGACAGTCCTCCGGTTGCGATCACCAGTGAATCGGTGATCACGCTACCTTGATCGGTCTTAAGCAGAAATCTGCCACCGCTGTCAGGACCGGGCTCAGGCAGACTGATACTCTGAACCAAGCACGGCATCCTCCACTCCACTCCGGCCGCCGAACACTCCTTCCGCAGTAGGTCGATAATCTGCTGGGAGTTCTCGTCGCAAAAGAGCTGACCTAACTTTTTCTCGTGGTAATGGATGCCATATTTTTCAACTAAGACGATAAAGTCCTGAGGACTGAATCGTGCCAGTGCAGAGCGGCAGAAGTGGGGATTGTGAGACAGAAAACCATCTGGACCGGCATAACGGTTGGTAAAGTTGCAACGACCTCCGCCAGAGATGCGAATTTTTTCGGCGAGATTGGTCGCATGGTCCAGTAACAACACCTTGCGACCCCGCTTACCAGCTTCCAGTGCACACATCATGCCAGCAGCCCCGGCGCCGATTACGACCACATCTTTTTTTGAATTCATCTTGTTCTTCGCTGTAACTTATTTTGATGATTGCGCCGACTAAACTGGTGAACGTAACTCTTACCAACCCCGCTATAATAGATGTTGTATAAACAATCTGCTGACATGACGTAACCATGACCCGGTCACCCAAACCCAATTTTAAGTCTCACTTAAGTGAAATCTTGCACCATGCTCTGCATGGAGTTGCACCAGCGGAGCAGGGTGTCATTATCGAGTTTGCACGGCCCAAACAAGCCAGTTACGGAGATTATTCCTGCAATCTTGCGATGCAGTTGGCTAAACCGCTGCGCAAGAGCCCGAGAGAAGTTGCCGCCTTGTTAATAGAAGCGATGCCAGACTCACCTCACCTAGAAAAAATCGAAATCGCGGGCGCAGGATTCATCAATTTATTTCTTAAGACCTCTTCCAAGCAGCAGTTTCCAGGCCACGTCCTGACAGCTGGCGATCATTTTGGCCACACCGACATTGGGTTGGGTAAGAAAATTCAGGTGGAGTTCGTTTCAGCTAATCCCACCGGGCCGCTGCATGTCGGCCATGGACGTGGTGCAGCATTTGGTGCGAGTCTAGCCAATGTGCTGACGGCCGCGGGATTCACCGTTGAGCGTGAGTACTATATCAACGACGCGGGTCGTCAGATGGATATTCTTGCACTCTCAACCTGGCTACGATACCTGGAGATAGGGGATGCCGAGATCGCCTTTCCTAGGAATGCCTATCAAGGTGACTACGTGCGCGATATGGCGAGATTGATTCATGAGGCGCACGGTGATCGATATGTACACCAGCCAGAATTGCTGTTTGCAGAGGTGCCTCCTGCAACAGAGGAGGGCTCTGGTGAGGCTCTGCTTGATAGCTTGATCGCCAGCGCAAAAAAACTATTGGGACAGGATTATGCGTACATCCATAACTTTGTCTTGACCGAGCAGCTGGGTGATTGCCGCAACGACTTGATGGAGTTCGGTGTGGTATTTGATAACTGGTTTTCGGAACGGTCATTGTTCGATAGCGGACTAGTGGCCCGCGTAGTTCAGCTACTCGAACAGAAAGGTTATCTATACCTGGAAGATGGAGCGATGTGGTTTCGGTCATCCGATTTCGGCGACGAGAAGCCCCGTGTTGTGAGACGCGCGAATGGTGAGTTTACATACTTTGCATCAGATATTGCTTATCACCTTAATAAATTTGAACGTGGCTTTGATCGTGTCATCGATGTGTGGGGCGCTGACCACCATGGTTATATCCCGCGTGTGAGGGGAGCCCTACAGGCACTGGAGCTCGACCCTGCGAGACTCGAGGTCGCGTTGGTGCAGTTTGCGGTACTCTATCGAGGCGGAAAGAAGGCGGCCATGTCCACCCGATCGGGCGAGTTTGTAACGCTGAGGGAGTTGCGCCAGGAGGTGGGTAATGACGCAGCAAGATTCTTTTATGTGTTGCGTAAGAGTGAACAGCATCTGGACTTTGATCTGGACTTGGCTAAATCGCAGAGTAATGAGAATCCAGTCTATTATGTGCAGTATGCCCATGCCCGTGTCTGCAGCGTTTTGACCCAGTGGGGAGAGGACCCATCGATACTGGCAACCGTCGATACCAGCCTTCTTACCAGTCCCGCAGAGCTCGCTCTGTTGCAGTGGCTGATCGATTATCCCGAGACGGTGGATGCGGCAGCAAGAGAGCTCTCTCCACATCTGATCGCTTTCTATCTGCGAGAACTGGCAGCCGAATTCCACAGTTACTATAATGCAACTCGATTCCTCGTTCCTGAGGTGCCGCTGCGGCATGCGCGCCTAGCGTTGATTGCGGCGGTGAGGCAGGTGCTGGTGAATGGGTTGACACTGTTGGGCGTCAGCGCGCCCGACAAGATGTGATCGGGCAGATAAACTCCATGAAGGATTTCCATGAGTCGGGATTACAAGGATCCATCTAGCTCCAAGAGCTCTGGCAAGGGCAGCTCTTTGGTGCTGGGGCTGTTTATTGGTTATGTATTGGGTCTGATCAGTGCGATGGGCATCTGGATGTATATGAACCATACTCAGAGCCCATTCATTACACAGGAGAGGGCTGGTGATAGTGCAGTCAAGAGCGAACTAAACCCAATTATTCAAAAGGGTGGGCAGGTAACCGGGAAAGATGACAAATCAGCGCAGACTGAGGACGGAAAGCCCCGGTTCGAGTTTTACAAAATCCTACCCGGCGCTACGGAACTGGCCGCCGAGCAGCAGGCACATCAGGCCGTTCCACAGCTCTCGTCTAATGATAGTTACTTCATTCAGGCAGGATCATTTCAAAGTGCCGAGGATGCCGAGAATTTGAAAGCGAAGCTCGCGATGACGGGACTGGAGGCCAGCGTACAGGCGATTGATCTGGCAGATAGGGGAATCTGGCACAGGGTACGTGTGGGTCCCTTTGCGGAGATAGGTGAGGTGAATCGGGTACGTGCCTCCCTTCAACAGAATGGTATTCAGACCAGTCTAATCAAGGTGCATGAAGGGCCACAGTAATTCGCATTCAATTCTTATCGCGAGGAAAAAAATGAAGCTAATACGTTTTCTTACGACACTGTTGTTATTTATTAGTTTGGGTTTAGTAACAGTCGCGAGCGTCCGCGCTGAGATTGTGGAGGGACGTGACTATACGACCCTGATCGAACCACGGCCGACTGAGAGCGGCAAGAATATTGAAGTACTCGAATTCTTCTGGTACGGATGTCCGCACTGCTATGACCTGCATCCACTGATTCAGGCCTGGCAGAAAAAAGCGCCTAAGGATGTGAGCTTCCGCTATATCCCGGCGGTGTTTCGTGCTAACTGGATTCCCGGCACTAAGACCTTCTACGCGATGGAAGCCCTTGGTATTAGGGAGAGGCTACACGATAAAGTCTACGATGCCATCCATCTAGACAAGATCGACCTGAGCAAGGATGAGCTGCTGTTCGACTGGATGGCAAGGCAGGGTATCGAGCGGCAGAAGTTCGTCGATACCTACAACTCCTTCTCTGTTCAGAACCAGGCAACTCGGTCGGCCCAGATGTCCAAGGATTACAACCTCTCTGGCGTGCCTGCATTGGTGGTGGATGGTAGATACCTGACCAGTGGCAAGATGGGTGGTACGCCGCAAGACACCATCAGAGCGCTGGAAGAGTTGATCCTGAAAGTGCGCAAGGAGAGGGCGAAGAAGTAACATGTCAGACAGTCTCCTGACGCTGCCAGAGTGTCATTAACAGTCCTCATCAGCGGCGCTTCCAGCGGTCTGGGTAGATCCCTTGCCTTGCAGTACGCAAAACAAGGTGCGACCTTGGGGCTGATAGCGCGTCGGAGGGAGTTGCTGAAGGATCTCTCGCAAGAGATTCCCAATGCAGCCATCTATGTTGCAGATGTGCGTGACTCTGATGCCATGCAAGCGGTTGCACACGATTTTGTACTACACCACGGCCAACCGGATATTGTTATTGCTAATGCCGGCATCAGCCGCGGCGTACTTACCGAATATGCCGAAGATAGTGAGGTTTTTGCGGATATTCTTGCCACCAATGTCAATGGCATGCTCCACATCTTTCAGCCATTCATCAGCCATATGCGCTCGGTTGGGAGCGGTCGCTTGGTCGGGATCGCCAGTGTTGCAGGCTACCGAGGATTGCCCGGGGGCGGCGCTTATTCCGCTTCCAAGGCGGCTGCCATTGCTTATCTAGAAAGCTTAAGAGTAGAGATGCACGGAAGCGGTGTCTCCGTCATCACTGTCTGCCCGGGCTATATCATTACTCCGATGACAACGGGTAACCCTTTTTACATGCCCTTCCTCATGTCGGCTGAAGATATGGCCGATAAAATCATCCGTGTCGTCGATCGTAGAAAGCTATACGCCGTGATTCCGTGGCAAATGGCGATCGTTGCACGGGCACTAAGACTACTTCCTAACTTTATTTATGACCGCTTGTTTGCCAACGCTCCTCGCAAACCGCGCTGACCGACAGATCACCTCGATCAAATCAGTCCGATAGTTTAGTAACTTCTCAACGCATCTGACCGGCGTCTACACAGCAGAGTCAGTGGACTGAAGCTTCTTCAGATGTGAGAGGTGACCCTTTTATGCTCTCAACAAACCTTTGCTGACATGGGACAATTCATGCGGCATCCGAAGAGGGCATGGGTGAGAGAGATATGCCAGGTATAGCAAGTATATTTTTAGACCTGTCGTCGCATAGGGAAGGCTGTCCACTCGAAAATCATGTGCCAATACTCTGACTGTCGGGACCCCTCACATAGCAGGATTCTTTACTGGTCTTAATCCAGCGCGCATCAATACTATGCGGGTGGAGTCTGGACTGAGCTGGCTTCTCCGGCCAAGTCCTCGGCAGAGCCTTAGTCTTTTTATGCGAGCCTCCTTCCTGATTGGTGCGTAGTCTCAGAACATCGATAAGAGCACTACTGGATTAATCTACTGATTGGCCGTTGTGCTTGACTAGATCGGATACGTTCTTAGGTTCATTCTTTCTGGGGAGATTGTGTTGGGCCTTTTTTAGAGTGACCGACACATAGAGTCCCAAGAATAAGATGATGGCTAGATTCAGATGGACGAGCATTATAAACCCACCTAAAGTTGTATCAAGATACCCCGCAAATGCGGGGGACGAGTGGGTGAGAACAGAGACCAGGATTGCAGTCATGACAGTGACGCGGGCAGATATCATATGAAGACCCTCCGGCAGTAGACGTTATTCAGAGAGTTTCAGAGTAATTACAAGAGATTGCATTTCGATGAAGGTTTTATGAAGACTTCATTAAAGGCGGAGGATGCCTCTGAATGACGGTAGTTAATAAATTCGCTCGTAGATCATCGCAAAAAACTTATTCAAGGTTTTTGCATAAAGGGTTGCTTGACCCTGCTGCTTTTAACTAAGAGACGCTTCTCACGTTGATAGACTAGGACTGCTGCGGTTCGAAGACAGCCCAACACCAGCAGTAAAGCACTCAAGGCATAAATCTGGTCTGCCGAGATCTTATGTTCAAATAGCTGGATCATGATCTCACGCAGAACAAATACAATACCCGCATCTGCGATGAATGTTAGACGTAGGCGGTGCTCATCAAAGTGGGAGACAAGAGAGCGAGAGAGTTCGATCAATACAAATAGAGTCAAGACATCGGAAACAAGGCGGACGTAGTGTCCTGTGATATCGGTATTTGTAACCAGTTCGCGCAACTGTAAGAATAAATTAACGACACCGGCAGCAACCCCGATGGTGATAAAAAGCAGCAACACCCCAAATATTAGATTGATCGCACGATCAAATATTTTAATAGGAGAAAAAATCATATTGACAGGAATATACACGGGGTTTGTTACATAAATATGAAAGAGGTAAAAAGCTGTAGGTAGATCATTTTTATCCCTCTCCATCCTTACGATGAGAGCCAGCAGGAGGAGAGAGGGTAATGGGCGGTTGTGATGATGTGAGTAGAAAGACTGCCTTTATGACGACAACATTCTCTAAACTGTACTATGATATAAATTGCAGCATCAGTTTTGGCTATTGGCCATTGCTGCAATGCATATCGCATATCTAATCTTATTTAGATGGCCGCTGGCAAGGTTCGTGTTATTTATTTCAAAAGGTGGCTCATCCAGAACGAAGTAGGAGCCTATTCGATGGCTGAAGTTCGTGCCGTGGGGATGAGTGAAAATGATGGGTAGGCTCAATGGGCAAGTTTTGTAGCCCAAAGATCGGGGACTTGATGATGTACTGGAAGATCAAAGGCTCTATCCTTTCCTGTATATTTCATGTGCTTCTGCCTAGTAGCGATTTTTTTCAGGGCGAACAGGAAAATTTGAGAGTAACGCGACACTGATGAAACCCCCCAAGAGAATTGAACCATTAATCCAGGATGGCCTAGTTGACGAGGTCATTCGGCAACTGATGAGCGGAAAAGAGGCTGCAGTCTTCGTAGTCCGCTGCGGAGAAGAAGTACGCTGCGCAAAGATTTACAAAGAGGCCAATAAGCGTAGCTTCCGCCAAAGTACCGACTATACCGAAGGCCGCAAGGTGAAGAATAGTCGCCGCGCTCGGGCTATGGAGAAGGGAACCAGTTATGGACGAAAGGCACAGGAGGAGGCCTGGCAGAGCGCAGAGGTAGATGCCCTGTACCGCCTTGCAGCTGCAGGTGTGCGCGTTCCTAAACCGTATAACTTTCATGAGGGCGTGCTGTTGATGGAGTTCGTGACCGATGGCGAGGGGAACGCTGCGCCGCGGCTGAATGACCTGATGCTCACCCCAGAGCTATCACGTGAGTACCACCGCATACTGATCACTCAGGTAGTGCGTATGCTCTGCGCTGGGGTGGTGCATGGTGACTTATCAGAATACAACATACTGGTTGATACCGAAGGACCCGTCATCATCGATCTTCCTCAGGCAATCGATGCAGCTGCCAACAACCAGGCCTGCAAGATGCTGCTCCGGGATGTTGAAAATCTGGCTATTTACTTTGGCCGATTTGCACCCGAGTTGTTGACGACTAACTATGGTATGGAGATGTGGTCTCTCTACCAAAAGAACCAACTCCGCCCGGAGAGTGTCCTGACCGGGTACTTCGAGCGTGTCGAGAAACCGGTCGATATGAAGGGGGTGATGCGTGAGATTAACGACACTCTCAAGGAGGAGGAGGCAAGGCAGCTTTATCGTGCATCAATGACGCGCTAGTCAACCTGTTTCGGTCGGTGTAACGCCATCCACATAGAACCACCTCCCAGACTCACGAACGAACCGGCTGATCTCATGCAGCCGGTGGGCGCGCCCTCCCACCTTGTAGCGTGCGACAAACTCTACAACTGAATGATCTTTCCCGGTCTGTTCATGACGACTGATGCGTAGCCCTAACCATTTCTTGTGAGGGCCATCCGCCAGTTTAAGTGAATCCGGGCGGGTGCTTGGATGCCAGGTCGAGAGTAGATAATCTTCATTCCCGAGCGTGTATGCGGTGTATCAAGAACGCATTAATGCTTCTGCAGTAGTAGGATCCTTACAACCTTTCAGATAGCCGGCACAGCAGTCGGTATATTCTTTATTGGCGTTTCCGCAAGGGCAAAGAATGGGCTGATTAGTCATGCCGATTTTATTTTGAGAGAGATTCTGGATCCCTTCAGAGTCGATGATTTATGCCTGCCATAGAGGCGGCTCATCCATCAGTGCAATCTGTTCACGCAATTCGAGAATGCGGTCCTGCCAATACCGTTGGGTATTAAACCAGGGGAATGCCTGCTTGAAGGCGGGGTCATCCCAGCGGTATGCGAGCCATGCCGCGTAATGGATCAGTCGTAGGGTCCGCAGTGCCTCGATCAGGTGAAGTTCTCTTTCATTGAAATTACAGAAGTCTTCATACCCGGCCAGTACATCGGTTAATTGACGGACCATATCGGCGCGGTCGCCCGACAATAGCATCCATAGATCCTGCACCGCAGGTCCCATTCGACTGTCATCAAAATCTACGAAGTGAGGACCCTGATCCGTCCATAGCACGTTACCTACATGGCAGTCTCCGTGCAAGCGTAGGCTAGCCACCTCACCCGCACGGGTAAAGCAGTGCCGTACACCATCAAGTGCCAGGTCGACTGCGCTGCGATAGGCTGTATCGAGATCGGCCGGAATGAACTCATGAGAAAGCAGATAATCGCGCGGTTGTTCACCAAAGCTCTTGATATCTAGAGTGGGACGTTCTTGATATGGTTTGAGGGAACCGATCGCGTGAATGCGCCCCAAGAATCGCCCCATCCATTCAAGTGTCGAGCGGCCTTCAAGTTCGGGTGCGCGGCCACCATGTTTTGGGAAAACAGAGAACCGGAACCCCTCAAAAGTGTGCAGTGTCTTTCCATTCAGTAACATCGCCGGCACCACCGGAATCTCGTGATCGACCAGTTCTTGCACGAAGGAATGATCCTCAAGTATGGCCGCATCGGTCCATCGCTTCGGCCGATAGAATTTTGCAATCAGTGGAGCGCCCTCTTCAAGTCCGATCTGGTAGACGCGGTTTTCGTAGCTGTTGAGTGCTAGTAGGCGACCGTCGCTGCGAAATCCTACGCTCTCCACCGCGTCCAATACGCGGTCAGGGGGCAGTGTGGAGAAGTCTTGTGGGAGTGGGCTATTTATTTCTATCACTGATCGTTACTTATGACAGGGCGCTTAGGTTTATGTTGTCTTGCAATGGATAACGGGGCAGTCACACACGATCAATGTACAGGGATCTTGATCGACACCAAAGGAGTATTCACTCGCTTCCTCTTCATTATTTCATTCTTTATCTCTTTGAATGATCATTCTCAGATACACAATGGCAACGCGATGATTTGTGGTCTCATTAAGGCGATCTGGAATCACAGCAGCCTTGCTTTGATTGCGGCGGTGCGGGTCTCGCGGATCCGTGAGTTGATAGCGGGGGAGAGGAGACTGGGGTCGCTAATGGTACTGGATAGTTCAGCGGCAATGGCCCCTGCGTCGACGCTTCGGGCGGCGATGAATGCACTACGTAAACGCTCCGACTGAGGGTAGGGTCGCTCAGCATAACCGGGTCGACCATGGAAGTCGCACTCACAGGCCTGCATAAATTCTTCGAAGCGGTCCGGTTTGCGGTAAGCATCTACCGACTGAAGCATGTCTGCAATGGTATCAGGACGTAGTTCCGCCGCCCGATGCACATCTCCGTGATACCGAGCAGTTAGTAGGGCCAGATCACGCTCGGCGTTGGGAGTGCGGATACGATCGCTGAGATCCTTGACCAGCTGTACGCTACGAGTCTCGTGCCCGGTATGTTGCGGCCACTCATGAGGTGGTGTCGCCCCCTTACCGAGGTCATGAGTAAGCGCTGCAAAACGTACAGGTAAGGAATAATTCTTTAAGGCGGCATGATCGACCACCATCATACTGTGCAAACCGGTATCAATTTCTGGATGATGTTGCAATGGTTGGGGTACGCCGAACAAGACATCCACTTCTGGCAAGATACGTGCGAGAGCACCACATTCACGTAATGCATAGAACATGCGTGAGGGCTTACTCTCCATCAATCCGCGCGCAAGCTCTTGCCACACCCGCTCCGGCACCAGCGCATCAACCTCACCATTGCGTACCATCTCATTCATCAGAGAGAGTGTTTCTGGGGCAATGCGAAAGCCGAATCGTGCAGCAAAACGAGCGGTCCGAAGGACCCTCACAGGGTCCTCACTGAAGGCTGGGCTGACGTGGCGCAGCATGCCGATCTTGAGGTCAGAGACGCCGTTAAATGGGTCGACGATGTTGCCGTCCTGATCCTTGGCAATGGCATTGACGGTCAGATCACGACGTGCCAGATCCTCTTGCAGAGTGACCTCTGGAGCGGCGTAGACTTCAAAGCCCTTATAGCCGCGTGAGATCTTGCGCTCGGTGCGGGCCAGAGCGTACTGCTCGTGGTTTTGGGGGTGGAGAAATACCGGGAAGTCCTTACCCACTGGGCGGTAGCCGAGGCGTGTCATCTCCTCCGGAGTGGATCCAACAACGACGTAATCGTGGTCCTTGATGGGGAGACCTAGCAGCTCGTCTCGAACTGAACCGCCTACTAAATAAATCTTCATGGGATAGCTATTTATCGTCGCGCCTGATCGCGGAAACGGGTATACCGATCGCGTGGTCGTTGCAATGCCAGATAGAGAGGGGCTATCTCTTCCAATGGGGTCGGGCGAATTCCGAATACGTTCGAAAGGTTGCCGCTACCGGCGCAGTCGCAGATGCTGTCTACCTTCATCGAATAATAGTTGTCACGGGTCATGAGCTTGCCGGGCAGCCACTCCATTAACAGTGCCTGCAGATAGGAGAGTCTGTCACTCAGCCCGATGACGGTGAGATCTCGCCCAGTGGTCAGTGCCACATACTCAACCAGTTCACGCAGACTGTAGACCTTGGGTCCGCATAAGTCGTATTGCTGTCCGAAGGTCGTGTGGTCAGAGAGGCTTGCAACAAATGCCTGCGCTACATTCTCTACAAAGACCGGTTGGAATTTGGCATTCGGGGATGCCAGTGGAATCAGAGGCATCTGTTTCACTAGGCCGGCAAAGAGATTGAGAAAGGAGTCTCCGGGGCCGAAGATGACCGATGGTCTGAAGACGGTTGTCTGTAAATCCGAGGACTGTACAATCTTCTCGCCCTCACCTTTTGAGCGCAGATAATCGCTGGGGCCGTTCGTATCGGCATGAAGCGCGCTCATATGTACCAGACGTGAGACGCCATTACGGTGACATGCAGCAACTATCTTGCGTGGCAGGTCGATATGCGATTCTGTAAAATTACCATGCAGTATTCCAACCAGGTTGATGACTGCATCCATCCCAGTCAGCAACCGATCGAGCTCGGCATCATTGTGTACATTCGCTTCCATCACGCTCGCTGTCGGAAGTACCAGCATCTCACGGGCGTGCTCGTAATGACGGGTGGCAATCCGTACAGAGATCTCCTCTGCGGTCAACCAGTGAGCGATATGTTTACCAACAAAACCGCTGCCACCTATGATGCAGACTTTTCTGATTTTCATGGTGATGGGTCTCCCCCTTCGGGTGAATTATTTGCAGATGATTTGGGTGCAACCACACCGAGACGATACTGCAGAGTCTGGGTCCGGTGGCCGAGTGTGCTGGCGTAATACATCGAGTTACTTAAGACCTTTTTAACGTAGTCGCGCGTCTCGGTGAAGGGGATGGTCTCAGCATAAATCGCGCCTTCTAGCGGTTTTGTGTCTCGCCACCGCCGGGCACGCCCGGGGCCGGCATTATAAGCTGCCGAGGCCAGTAATGGCTGGTTATCGAGTGAGGTTAGGACGTGTTTGAGGTAGTAGGTTCCCAGGGCTAGGTTGGTACTCACTTCGTTGGCCAAACCGTGGTGGTAGTTCTTAATACCCATTCTCTTCGCCACCCATCCCGCAGTGGCGGGCATTAGTTGCATCAGACCCATCGCCCCAGCACTGGACTTGGCATCATTAATGAAACGACTCTCCTGGCGGATGAGTCCGTATACCCATGCCTCATCCAATTGCTGTTGCTGAAGGTGGCCTTGCATGGTTTCGCGGTGTGGGGTGAGAAAGCGCAGACTAAAGTCATGCAGATGCACGGTCCGGTCAGCAGTGCTGATGGCTCGGTCATAGATCCCGCTGCGACGAGCTACCTCTGCTGCAGCGAGTAGGCGCCGGTCATCGAAGCCTCGGATACTCCAGTTCCATTCTCGCACCCCTTCGTTACGCAGATTAAGACGATATAGGGCAAGAGCCCTCTGGATTCCAGGCAACTGCTGGATCGCGGTAATCTCCTTGGGCCCTGCTTTATAGGGCTCATCCGCGGTACCGATCACAATCCCGATCTCCTCTTCGGCCAGTTGGCCATAAAAATTGTGTTCAGAGCTGAGGGGTGCCAAGAGCGCATTGGCCTCTATATTCTTGCCCGCAGTCTTGAGCGCACGTGCCTTCCAATAACGCCACACGCCAGACTGCTGTTCTGCGGCGGACATAGTATCGATACTTCTGAGGACGGTCTTCCAATCAGAAGCACGCAGAGCTGCCCGGACTTGCCAGGCGAGTTGGACGTCTGAGAGGGGTGCTGCAGGGTGGGTTTCTGCAGACCGCTGAAACCAGCCCAAAGCACGTGGGTCAAGCCGTCTTGACGCCTGACTTGCTAGATGTCCGAGGAAGTAGGACTGCTCCGAGGGATCGAAACGGTCACGGACCTTGGGCCAGTATGCAAAGGCCTGATCTGGGCCGCTCCGGAGTAGACGTATTAGTGCATAGAGTGCAGTCTCACGATCGGCACGGGTCTTGATCTCGTGACGGTGTTGGTCCAAGTAGCGCAGAGGGTTGCTGGTGGCCTCATTCAGTCTATGGTCATTGATCGATTGACCATTCGGGAGGTAGCGATTCACATGCTTTGCAACGCTCACGTTGCCTGCCTCAAGGGTCAGCCTTAGACGTGTCCATACATCTTCTGTGGTGACTAGACCGGTTGAAGAGAGCGCTTCAAAGAGCGGGGTACAGCTCTTTGGCAGGTCGTGGGCGTTAAACCACAGAGGGCGAGCTTCAATCATTGCGGTCTCATCACCGGATGAGATGCGCTGCTGCAGGGAATAACAGATGAGCTCAGTATCCTTGTTAATTAGGGCCGGATACTCTGCGGCGAATAGATCCCACTGCTGTTTCTTACCCAGGCTCTTTAACCATTCACTGTGTAGCCGATCAGAGAGTGAGCTATCCCGGTATTGAGAGGTAAATTTTTTGATTGAATCAGGGCGGGCATTTTCCAGATAAAGACTTAACTGGTAGTAGGATGCATACGGCTCCAGCACATGCCCCTGCAAACGTTTGGCATGAGTCTCCAGGCGGGCAGCGTTCCCGGACTGGAATGCCTGACGGGCAGCCATGAAATCTTCGTCCTGGCTGGCAAAAGCTGCTCCAGTCAAAGCCAGTAATAATATTACTTGTAGAGACTTTTTCATGGACTGCTATATTAAGATAATAAAGTGGAACGAGGGAGGCGAGCGGCAAGCAACCCCCTAATTAATTCAGGCTCCCTTGTTACCCTTAAAATTTTATCTAGAGGATAGCACATCATGCCTTATATCAGTCTGAACCCGGCGACCAATAAGATCGTTAAGACATACACTAGTTGGGATAGTCATTATCTTGCCACCGCGCTGCAGCAGACTGACATTGCCCAGCAGAAATGGTCGCAGACCAGCTTCGATGAGCGTGTGGTAAAGATGAATTGTGCCGCCAGACTACTTCGAGAGCGTGCGGCTGATTATGGCAGGATGATCTCGATCGAGATGGGTAAGCCGATACGAGAGGCCTACGATGAGGTGGAGAAATGCGCACTTATCTGCGACTACTACGCGGTACATGCCCAGAATTTCTTGCGCGATGAGATGGCCCAGACTGAGGCCAGTAGGAGTTATGTATCATATCAACCGCTTGGCGTGGTGCTGGGCGTGATGCCGTGGAATTTCCCGTTCCTGCAGGTGATTCGTTTCTCCGCACCTGCTCTGATGGCGGGGAATGGATGTGTCCTGAAGCATGCTTCTAATGTGCCTCAATGCGGACTGGCGATAGAACAATTATTTCTCAATGCGGGATTCCCAGCATCTCTCTTTACCACCCTCATGATTGAGTCTGCTGATGTGGTCGAGGCCATTGCGAGCCGTCATGTTCATGCGGTGACGATCACTGGTTCTGAGGCTGCGGGTCGTGTAGTCGCCGCCCATGCCGGACAGCATCTTAAGAAGTGTGTACTAGAGTTGGGTGGATCGGATGCATTCATCATTCTGAAAGATGCCGATTTGGAATTGGCTGCGACCAATGCAGTGAAATCACGTTTTCAGAATTGCGGGCAGTCTTGTATCGCCGCCAAGAGGATCATCCCCGTTGCAGAAATTGCAGACGAGTTCGTGTCCATTTTTATGCAAAAAACGAGAGATCTTAAGATGGGTGATCCGTTGAGTGAGAATATCCAAATGGGTCCTCTTGCGCGTCTTGATTTGAGGGAGTATCTACATCTGCAGGTGTGTGACTCGATTGCACAAGGTGCAGAAGCGCTACTCGGTTGCAAACCCATCTCGGGGGAGGGCGCATTCTACTCACCCTCAATACTCGACCGAGTCACGGTAAAGACCCGTGCTTACCATGAAGAGTTATTCGGGCCGGTGGCGATCGTGATCCGAGCTACAGATGAGAGTGAGGCCATACATATTGCCAATGACACTCGTTTTGGATTGGGATCCAGTATTTGGAGTTGTGACTCGATACGAGCGGAGAAGATTGCTCGGCAAGTACATGCCGGCAGTAGTTTCATCAATGGGATAGTTAGATCCGATCCGAGGCTGCCCTTTGGAGGGATCAAGTCATCCGGTTTTGGCCGGGAGCTTTCCTCCCACGGCATTCGCGAATTTGTGAATGTTAAGTCGATTTGGATCCGTTAGATCACGCCCTGACCCAGCATCGCATCTGCAACCTTGACGAAGCCGGCTACGTTGGCACCATCCACATAGCTGACGCTGCCGTCTTTGCGTTGTCCGTACTGAAGGCAGGACCGGTGTATCGCCTTCATGATTTCTAGTAAGCGCTCATCAACCTCTTCTCTTGACCAGGAGAGTCGCATTGCGTTCTGACTCATCTCTAGGCCAGAGGTCGCAACCCCGCCTGCATTGCTGGCCTTGCCCGGAGCGAATAGAACCTTGCTATGCTCAAATAGTTTCACAGCCTCTGCTGTGGAGGGCATATTGGCCCCTTCGGCTACGCAGATCACCCCATTCTTGATCAGGGTGGATGCATCCTTCTCATCCAGCTCGTTCTGGGTCGCACACGGTAAGGCCACATCAACCGGAACATGCCAAGGCCGTTCACCTGCAACAAAATTTACCTTCGCCCTTTCAGCATAGTCTTTGACACGTCCCCTCAGGTGATTCTTCACTTCCATCAGGATGGCCAGCTTCTCTGAAGTAAATCCTTGTTCGTCAACAACCGTGCCGCTCGAGTCGGAGACTGTAACCACCTTAGCCCCCAGTGACATTGCTTTCTCCACAGCATATTGAGCGACATTGCCGGAGCCCGAGACGGAGACCCGTAGACCATCGAAAGAGCGACCGGTGTGTTTAAGCATCTCCTCAGCAAAGTATACCGTTCCGTAGCCTGTGGCCTCTGGTCGGATGAGTGACCCCCCAAAACTCAATCCCTTGCCAGTAAAGACGGCATCAGAACGGTTAGAGAGTTTCTTCATCATCCCGGCCATGAACCCGACCTCCCGACCACCGACACCGATATCACCTGCAGGTACATCGGTGTCAGAACCGATATGGCGAAATAGCTCGCTCATATAGGTCTGGCAGAAACGCATCACCTCTCCGGGGCTACGCCCCTTAGGATCAAAATCAGCGCCGCCCTTGCCGCCGCCCATCGGCAGCGTGGTCAGGGAATTCTTGAGGGTCTGTTCGAAGGCCAGAAACTTGAGAATGGACAGATTGACCGAAGGATGAAAACGGGTGCCGCCCTTGTAGGGTCCGATTGAAGAGCTGTGTTGGATCCGGTAGCCACGGTTCACTTTTACTTCGCCGTGGTCATCGACCCAAGATACGCGGAACATGACAATCCGTTCTGGCTCGATCAAGCGGTCTAGCAGACCGTGCTCGGCATAACGTGGGTGACTGGTGATGAAGGGCCAGAGACTCTCCATCACTTCAACTACCGCTTGTAGATACTCTGGCTGGCCTGGATTACGCTCTGCGATGTAAGTGCCGAACTCTTGAAAGCTCTGATATTTCATCCTGATCTCCCCCTCATTAAGGAACAACTACAACGATAGGGTACATTCTGCCAAATTAATTGAGGAGTCGCATGGTATTTTTTTAAGCGTGTTGAGAGTTCATGATCTGTCCGGTTCTGTAGCGCGACATCTGTCCGGTCGTC
>JACDSH010000043.1 GCA_013450215.1 Nitrosospira sp. | reverse complement strand
GAGCACCACCTTGACATGGTGGGGGTCGTTGGTTCGAGTCCAATCGCGCCTACCAGGATAGGTTGGTTGAAGGGGCTGTGCGTACAGGGCTTTAAAGTTTTTAAAGTCAGGTAGTCTCGGGCGGTGATGGGGTTGATGAGGGCCCGGAGTAATCGCTGGTTAGAGTCTTGGTGCGCCCAACACGATTCGAACGTGTGACCCCCGCCTTCGGAGGGCGGTACTCTATCCAGCTGAGCTATGGGCGCAAATGGAGTAGTACCAGACTTAATTACAGAGCCTGGTGCTGCAACGGGCGCTAGGATAGCTTTTTTTGTGGCGTCCGTCCAACGCAGTTGGGTGCTTATTTTTGCATCATAGAATCTGAAGATATACAATTAACCGTTTTTTTATGGGTAGATATGGTGAGCGATACTGAAGAAGATTCCGGCGGAATCAAGACGCCGAAACAATTAATTACAGTTCTACTGCTAGCTATTGTGTTCCCAATCGCGATTGTCGTGATGCTGGCACAGTACGCCACGGGCGGTATTTCAGTTGATAAAAATGACCCCACCTTGACCGATGAGTCAGTAGCCAAACGATTGAAGCCTGTGGGTGAGTTGGTGATGGCAAGTGATTTGCCGCCAACTGATGCGAACTCGGGATCGGGAATTGTTCAGATAGCATCAGTAGCGTCTACCCCGGCTGCTAGTGGTGCAGACAAGATCCAGGAAATCTATAACGCTAGTTGTGCTGCGTGTCACATAAGCGGGGCAGCGGGTGCACCTAAGCAGGGTGACAAGGCAGCATGGGCCTTGCGAATCAAGAGCGGCATTGGAGTGCTCTATGCCAGCGCAATCAAAGGTAAGAATGCGATGCCTGCTAAGGGTGGCAATGCTAGCCTGTCCGATGATGATGTCAAGGCGGTGGTGGACTACATGTTGAGTCAGGCGAGATGATTTGTAGTGACATCTAGGTCAATGTAGGGGCGGCCCGGAGCCGCCCTTTATTTTTTGTAAGGTCTGACGCTACCTCTTTTATTCCCCATATGGCTACTTACGCAATCGGTGACTTGCAGGGCTGTTATAAAGAGTTCAGACAGCTTCTTGACATGCTTACTTTTGATGCTGTGGCAGATAGGCTGTGGTTGGTGGGGGATGTCGTCAATCGTGGACCAGAGTCTTTAACTCTGTTGCGTTTCGTCAAGTCATTAGGCGATTCGGTCGTCATGGTGCTGGGAAATCACGATTTACATCTGCTCATGGTTGCAGGAGGTTATGCAAAGCCGTATGGTAGCGACACATTTCACGATATATTGAATGCCCCTGACCGGGATGATCTACTCCACTGGTTGCGGCAACAGAGGCTGATGTATGTGGAGAATAACTCTGTCATGGTGCATGCCGGTCTGCTGCCATCATGGAGTATAGCGCAGGCTGAAATGCTCGCTAAGGAGGTTGAGTCAGCTTTACGTGGTAGTAAATTTCATGAGTTTCTCTCACATATGTACGGCAATCAGCCTGATCGTTGGGATGACAGCCTGACCGGATATAATCGTTTGAGGGTAGTCACCAATGCCATGACTCGTATGCGCGTATCCAGCTCTGATGGGAGAATGAATTTTGCGTTCAAGGGTCAGTTGAAGGATATTCCGACCGGCTATCTTCCATGGTTTGAAATGCCGCACCGGGCTAGCCAGAATTTTACTGTCATTTGTGGCCACTGGTCGGCATTGGGTTTGCAGATAAGGGACAACCTTATTGCGCTGGATACAGGCTGTCTGTGGGGAGGGAGTCTTACAGCTGTTCGGTTGGAAGACCGGGAAGTTTTTCAGGTCGCTTGTGAGGCACCGGCAGGGATAACGCGGTGGCGATAGCATGTTCAGCGAAGCGGGCCAGTTCCCGTCGATTTTTCCCGATGCTATTGACTGGATCAGAAAAGATCAATTCCACTTCAATCCAAGGCTGTCGTAATATTTGTTGAAGCGAGCCCAGCAGGGAGACCTCAACGAAGGCAGCCGCCTGACTGATCTGCCCTGTCGAATCATGATAACGGATCGCGACAGGGTATAACCAAGTCTCTTCAATCACTGCCGGTTGTAATAATGAAGCATGAAAATGCCGCAATTCGGTACCGTCACTGGTGGTACCTTCCGGGAATACTGCAACTCGATCCCCAATAGTCAGGGCATTATTGATATCTTTATTGATACGAGCAGTGTCGCTGCGCTTTGTGCGTTCAATGAATAACGTGCCCGCATTTTGACTTAGCCATCCAAGTAGAGGCCAATTGCGAATCTCAGACTTAGCAACGAAGCGAGTAGGACACAACGAGATGAGGGCATACACGTCCAGCCACGAGACATGATTGGCTGCTAGCATCACTCGCAGGACCGAGATGGGTGGTGGCGTCCCGCCACAGCGTAATCTGATACAGAGTATCGCGAGCAGACCGGATGACCATTTCTGCGCCATTCTCTTCTGCGTGGGCTGACTGAGATGTGGATATATGGCGGACTGAATGAGTCCGGAAAGGACATGCAGAAATAATCGAGTTGCGCGGAAGACTCGTATCAGGAGACTGGGAGTGCTATTCATACTTCCATTATTGCATCAATAATGACAGTCTTACGATTTCCCTAATGGTTTACCCGTGAGACTCCACCTCCTGACAGGATGCGGACCCGTTCACCGGGCTTGAAAGTTTCGTTTTCTTCAGATTCCAGGGTGATCGCGACTAGCGATCCGTTATCGAGTTTGATAGTGATCTCTATCCCTTTCCTGCGAGTTACCCCCCCTCGACTGCTTGCCCCGACAGTCCTCCTCCGACAGCACCGAGTACTGCGCCGAGTGCGCCATCTCACATATAACTTCCCCCGATACCACCTGCCACCCCAACTGAAACTGGGCCTACCATGCTACGGGGGCCCTCAATCTATACCTCGCGCACACTCTCCACTATGCCGGTTCGAACGACCTGCTCTTGCCGGGCCTAATCACGCGAATATGTGCCACCCCCTAAGCCGGTTGCTCAGTCGCTCAGTATGATTGTGGATAGGCCAATCAAAATTGCCGCCAGAATATTTTTTATAGCGTCTCCTTAGAGAATCCGATTACCAAAAGCCTCAAAATAGCGCTGACCGATTTCATCTCGGCTGAAATTGTGATTTTGCCCGCCTCGTCGTGCTATTTTCAGAGCGCCCATGAGCGATCCAAGGGACCCGGTTGTTTGCCAGTCCATGTTGTTTGCGATGCCGTATAGCAACCCGGCACGATAAGCATCACCACAACCTGTCGGGTCGAGCATCTCCTCAGGCTTGACACAGGGGATCTCAATTTGCTGTCCATCAGCATAAATAATAGACCCTTCTGACCCTCTCGTGACCACAAGTCCCTGAACTAGTTTCGCCAGAGCTTCCAGTGTCTTACCAGTACGCTCTTGCAATAGCTGACCCTCATAGTCGTTGACCGCAATGTAATCGGCCTTATCGATGAAATCGAGCAGCTCCTCACCGTTGTACATTGGTAGCCCTTGCCCGGGATCGAACAGGAATGGAATGCCGGCCTCATGAAATTCGCGGGCATGTTGCAACATACCATCACGCCCATCCGGCGCGAGGATGCCGAGACTTACATCCTTGGCATCAGTTACGTGATTATGATGAGAAAAATTCATTGCGCCGGGGTGAAATGCAGTGATCTGATTGTCAGCCAGATCAGTGGTGATGAATGCCTGTGCGGTGAAAGTGTCACTCACGGGACGGATATGAGTCTGTGCCAAATTCAGTTTCTGGAGACGATAGTCATAGGGCTGATAGTCATCCCCTACTGTAGCCATGATCAGGGGAGATCCCCCAATCATTTGTAGATTATAGGCAATATTACCGGCACAGCCACCAAACTCTCGGCGCATATCAGGAACAAGAAAGGCAACATTCAGGATATGAATCTTCTCCGGCAGGATATGATTCTTGAAGTGGTCTTTAAAGACCATGATGGTGTCGTAGGCGATCGAACCGCAGATGAGTGTATGCATATTTATAAGTGTGCGACTAGGAGTTTAAATTATAGTAGCAGTATCACGACTCGATTTCGGCTCAAGAGGAATGAGTCGTTAGCAGGTTGTGGGAGCTTGCTTGGATTTTTTGTTATGCGATCAGGTTTGAAAGTCCAGTGGATGAACTCTGCACATGCATTTTCTGACAGTTTAATGCAACATGCTAGTTTGAGAAATTGGACTTCGATGCCTAGACGGACTCTCTATAACTGGTAGCGGTCAGGGAGGCCGCGAACCTGGCGATCATTTTGGTGAGTCCGATATGCAACATATATTACGGATGAGCCTTTTTAACAAGGGGCGGTGCAAGTGGTATCAGGGCGACTGCTTCCAAGTTAGGTCCGGTTCCCGTGCAGCCTTTACATCATCCATTTTACGAACCGGTGTATTATGCGGCGCAGCTTTAAGCATCTCTGGGTCGGTATACGCTTCGGCTAGGATCTCCTTCATGGATGAGACAAAGGCATCGAGGGTTTGCTTAGACTCGGTCTCAGCCGGCTCGATCAGCAGACATTCTGGTACGAGCATCGGGAAGTAGGTGGTTGGGGCATGGTAACCCTTGTCTAACAGACGTTTAGCAACATTCATCGCCGTCACGCCGGTCTTATCCTTGAGATCTTTAAGTGTAACGATGAATTCATGACTGGCACGGCGAGTTGGGTAGGCAATTTCAAATCCGGCCTTGCTCAATTCTGCCATTAAGTAGTTGGCATTGAGCGTTGCGAACTCTGACACTCGGTACATCCCCTCGGCACCGAGTAGACGGATATAAATATAAGCCCGCAACAGTACACCGGCGTTACCCATATGAGCTGAAAGTCTGCCGATGGACAGGGGGATCTCTTTCTCCGTCAGCCAACGATACTTTCCCTCTTCAAGCGTCACAATCGGTACCGGCATGAAGGGTAATAAGCGCTCAGCAACTCCAATCGGGGCAGATCCTGGGCCGCCGCCGCCGTGGGGGGTTGAGAATGTTTTATGCAGATTGATATGAATCACATCAAAGCCCATATCCCCCGGTTTTACCTTACCAAGAATCGCGTTCAGGTTTGCGCCGTCATAGTAGAGTAGTCCACCGGCCTGATGAACGATCTTGCTCATCTCGGCAATATTCTTCTCGAATACACCGAGCGTGGATGGGTTGGTAAGCATTAATCCGGCTGTTTTTGGCCCTACTGCAGCCTTCAGCGCGTCCATGTCGACATCGCCCTCTTTGCCAGTAGGAATCTCTACCACGGTATAACCACACATCACCGCCGTGGCTGGATTAGTCCCGTGAGCTGCATCGGGGACGATAATCTCGGTACGGGCAAAATCTCCACGAGACTCATGGTAGGCACGAATCATCGCCACACCGACCAGTTCCCCTTGTGCGCCGGCCATCGGCGTGAGGCTCACCCCAGACATGCCAGTTACATCCTTGAGTATTTCTTGCAACTCGTACATACACGCCAGAAAACCTTGTCCGGTATCTTCCGGAGCTAGGGGGTGCCGCGCCAGAAATTGAGGCAGCATGGCCAGTGAGTTACACGCACGTGGGTTGTATTTCATGGTGCAAGAACCCAGCGGGTAGAAATGTGTGTCGATTGAAAAGTTTAATTGTGACAGTCTGGTGAAATGACGGACCGTATCCATTTCAGAGACTTCTGGTAATAGAGGCGGTATTTTTCGCAGCATCTTCGCTGGAATATTTTTAACTTCCGCAGCAATGGTCGGAGCCTGTGAGTAGTTGCGTCGCCCGGGGCGTGAGTGTTCGAATATCAGCATGGTTAGATCCGCGCCTTTGCGGTTAAGTATTTATAAAGTTTATTTCAATGCAGCCAGGGCTGCATCATAGTTGGGTTCATCTTTTATTTCTGGTACTAGTTCGGCATAGATCACGGTGTTGTTCTCATCCAGAATCACCACTGCACGCGCAGTGATACCGGATAATGGTCCGTCGGTGATCGCGACGCCGTAATTTTTCATAAACTCGCCGCCTCTCATGGTCGAGAGTGTCACCACCTTATCCAGTCCCTCCGCATCACAGAATCGGCCCATTGCAAATGGCAGATCGGCTGAGATGATCAGTACAACTGCATTATCCATGCTGCTGGCCTTCTCATTAAATTTACGAGTTGAGATAGCACAGACCGGCGTGTCCAAGCTTGGCACAATATTCAAGACTTTCTTCTTGCTAGTAAAGTCTGTCAGTGTCACATCCTTCAGATCCTTACCTACCAGCGAGAATGAAGCTGCCTTATCACCAACTTTCGGGAAGGTGCCCTCAACTCTAATGGGGTTGCCTGCAAGAGTGACCATGATTCTCTCCTTGGTTAAGAATAATTAAAGGTCGATCAAGACTACGTTAAGAATTACTTCGGTACAGCCTGTTAACTCAATGCTTGGGCCAGATGTGATGCATACTTTTCCAGGTCACTTGCTATTTTTGTTTCGGTTGCGCATACCAGTAGCGCATTGCCGAGCTCTGGGTAATGCTCACTTAAATCTAATCCAGCCAATACCCCGTGATTTTTAAGCGTTTTAAGTACGCCCGCAACCGGTGCGGGTAGTGTCACTACCGTCTCATGGAACAGGTCTCCACTAAAAATTCTTTTTACCCCTTTCAAGGTTTCCAGTTGTTCGACCAGTGATAAGGTATTGGCGTGGGACTGGGTGGCCACCCGTCTCAGACCCTCCGGGCCCAGTAAGGACATGTAGATGGTGGCGGCAGTGACCATCAGACCCTGGTTGGTACAAATATTGGATGTGGCCTTGGAGCGACGGATATGCTGCTCACGCGCCTGTAGCGTGAGGACGAACCCGGGATTGCCATTCAGGTCGGTCGTACGGCCAATAATACGCCCCGGCATCTGACGGATTAGGGCTTGCTTACAGGCCATAAATCCAAAGTAGGGGCCACCACTGGAGAGTGGTATTCCCAGTGGCTGACCCTCACCCACCGCCACATCTGCGCCGGTGCTGCCCCATTCGCCGGGAGGGGTGAGTAGTGCTAGGGACATGGGATTAACCACCCCAATGGCGAGCGCGCTATTGGCATGTGCCCAGTCTGTCAGGGCATCCACCGGTTCGAGCACACCAAAGAAATTTGGTTGGGGGATGACCAAGGCGGCAATATCTTGACCAGCATAGGGTGCGAGGCTCTCCACCAGGGTGTGACCACACTCTAAATTGTAGGGGATCTCTATAACTTCGATACCCTGGTTCTTCACAATGGCACGTACCACCCGCCGGTAAATCGGATGCAAGGATGTGGGTATCAGTATGCGGCGAGAGGATTTGTGTGAACGTACCGCCATCAATGCCGCTTCAGCAAGGGCAGAAGCGCCGTCATACATACTGGCATTGGATACATCCATGCCAGTTAGTGAGGCCATCATGGTCTGGTATTCGTAGAGCAGTTGAAGTGTTCCCTGGCTTGCCTCAGCTTGGTAAGGGGTATAGGAGGAGTAGAACTCGCCCCGGGTAGTAATCTGCCACACCGCGGAGGGGATATGGTGTTCGTAAGCGCCCGCACCGATGAAGTTGAGATACCGTCCATCCACCTCTGCCCGATCCTGCATCAGACGTGAGATTTCCATCTCGCTCAGACCAGGCAGGGCTTTGAGACTCCCGCTCTTCAGGGCAAGGGGGATCTCATCGAATAGATCTTCAATCGTGTTTGCGCCGATGCTTGCAAGCATCGTGCTGATGTCTTCTTCAGTATGTGGAATGAACGGCATGGTTTATTTCCGTAAATCGTGGATAAGGGAAGGTAAGGTCTGTACAAAAAGTTGAAAGTATGAAGATGTCACTCACACTTCACTTGTATCTGATCGGACTTGTCAATGTGCTTCGCTCTCAAGTACCTTCTGGTAGCTTCCGGCATCCATTAGGCCACTCAGATCGGAGGTGTTGGTTGGCTTAACTTTGAAGAGCCAAGCCGCATAGGCATCCTGATTTATTTTTTCAGGCGCAGACTCAAGTTCGGTATTGACTGCGGTCACTTCACCCGAGATGGGTGCATACACATCAGCAGCGGCCTTAACAGACTCCACTACGGCACACTCTTCCCCCTGTTTGAGATTGCGTCCCACCGGTGGGATTTCTGCAAATACCATATCTCCCAGCAGTTCCTGGGCATGTTGGGTAATGCCGATTGTTGCAGTGCCGTCGTCCTCAAGTCTCACCCACTCGTGGGACTTGGTGTATTTTAGGTTGGTTGGGATATCCATGTCTTCGCTCCGGGATTAAGTGATGTTGTTCTGTTCTTTAGACTAAGCTCTTGCCGTTTCGCACAAATGGGTATTTCACTACTTTCGCTCTTAGCATCTTATCGCGAACCACTACCTGTACCTCGTCTCCAGGGGATACCTCTGACGGTAAGCGTGCCAGTGCAATGGATAGATTGAGTGTGGGCGAGAATCCGCCGCTGGTAATCTCACCCTCTTTATTATCATACTGCGTGACGATCTTTTGGTGGCTACGCAACACGCCTCGGTCCAGCAGCAAGAGGCCGATTAACTGCTGTCTTGCTGGATTTTCTAGAAGAGTCTGCTTGCCGATGAAGTCTCGTTCGCTCTTCAAGTCGACCGTCCAGGCCAATCCAGACTCGAGTGGATTGGTGGTCTCATCCATATCCTGGCCGTAGAGGTTCATGCCGGCCTCAAGTCTCAAGGTATCACGTGCTCCCAGTCCAGCAGGGGCCACACCAGCATCACAGAGCGCATTCCAAAAACTGGGGGCATCAGCGGCAGGCAGCAGGATCTCAAAACCGTCCTCGCCAGTGTAGCCAGTTCGCGCGATAAAATATTGACCGTACGTGACCGCCTGGAACAGTTTCAAGTCTTCTGTCGCTGCTTGAGAGCCCGCAATGACTTGCCAGACCTTGGCGCGAGCATTAGGCCCCTGCACCGCAATCATAGCCAAATCACGGCGAGGGGTGATCTCCAAGTCAGGGGCAAGATCATCACGCCGTGCCTGTATCCATGCGATATCCTTTTCAGCAGTACCGGCATTCACTACAATCCGGAACCAAGACTCGGTCAGGTAATAGGTAATCAGGTCATCAATCACTCCGCCTTCTGGGCTCAGCATGCAGGAGTAGAGAGCTTTACCTGATTGAGTCAACTTGTCCACGTTATTGGCAAGCAATTGACGCAGGAAAGGGCGAGCGCTATCGCCCTTGATATCTACTGCCAGCATATGCGACACGTCAAACATACCGGCATCACTCCGCACCTTGTGGTGCTCATCAAGTTGCGAGCCATAATGCAGCGGCATATCCCAACCGCCAAAGTCGACCATCTTGGCATTCTGATCTCGGTGGGTCTGGTTAAGAGGCGTTGTTTTCAGCACAGATGATTATCCTGGAATTAAAAAAAGTGAAGCCATGTCACATGACCTCACCCCTCTGTCCTTTTTACCTGAGAGATTACAGAACATTGTTCCGTGTGCCCCTTCGGTGGCCTGACTAAATGCCAAGCGCTCTCCAGAATGCCTGTCGCAAGCGGTTTTTAGGGATCAGGGCTGACCTGATCTATGCCTGAGCGATTCCGGGGGGTTGCGCCTTCGGCGGCGCCGCAGAAACCGGCGCGCTCTTCCGCTTGGATGTATATGGCAGAGTGGTAACTATACTCCAGCAGAAGGGGTCAAGACAAGGCATACCTTGTTACCCTTGCATCAACCTAATCTCGGCTGCTGCTAGGCCCTCCCGAGTGCCTCGTAATACCAGTGCATCGCCGATTTCCAGTTGAGTCGCGTCACTAGGCAGCAATTCGCGTGTATTGTGCCTACGAACTGCGGTGACGTCCACCAACAGACCACCCAGATCTAACTCCCCAAGAGTCTTGCCAATTGCAGCAGATCCGGGGGTGATTGGGACGGTATGTAGCCGAGGCTGCATCTGCTCTTCGATTGGATTTTTCTCGTCAGTAACGCCATGAAAGAATCCGCGGAAGAGACTGTACCGTTGTTCGCGCGTTTCTTGGATGCGGTCCATTACGCGGTTGATCGGCAGGCCAAACAGCATCAATGCATGGGATGCAAGCATCAGACTGCCTTCCATAACCTCTGCCACGACCTCCGCTGCTCCCGCCTCTTTTAGTCGATCGATATCCGTATCGTCCAGTGTACGGACCACCACCGGCAACTCCGGGCGCAGTGCCCGTACATGGCTTAGAATTCTGAGAGCAGAAACGGTATCGGAATAACTCACCACAAGCACCTTGGCACGCATCAGCCCCGCAGCAATCAGAACCTCGCGCTTAGCCGCATCACCGTAGACCACTGTTTCACCTGCGGCCCTTGCCTCTTGAATGCGTTGAGGGTCGAGATCTAATGCGATGAATGGGATTGACTCTCTTTCTAGCAGGCGCGACAGATTCTGCCCGCTACGCCCGTAGCCACAGAGAATGACGTGACTCTCTTCTTTCATGGTTTGCGCGGCGATAGTGGTCAGTTGGAGAGCCCGGTTCATCCACTCGGCAGCGGAGAAACGCCTCGCCATTTGTTCACTCCGTTCGATAATGAAGGGTGCAGCCAGCATAGATAGCACCATCGCTGCTAGTACCGGTTGCATGGTGGGGTTATCGATCAGTCTGAGTGCGCCTGCCTCTGCTAGCAGGACAAAACCGAACTCTCCCGCTTGGGCTAGATTAAGTCCGGTGCGGACAGCCATAGCAGAATCAGCTGAGAATAATCGCGACAGTCCGGCGATCAATGCTGCCTTTAGGGTTATCAGTGCCAGCAGCAGGATCATAACCCACAAGAAATTCTGCATGACGACCTGAACGTCCAGTAGCATACCAATGGTCACAAAAAACAGGCCCAGCAATATATCTTTGAATGGCTTGATATCATCTTCGACCTGATAGCGGTACTCGGTTTCTGAAATGAGCATGCCCGCAAGAAATGCCCCCAACGCGAGCGACAGTCCGGCAATATCGGTAAACCAGGCTAGACCCAGAGTAATCATCAGAACATTCAGTACAAACAGCTCTGAGGATTTCTGCCGAGCTACCAGATGAAACCAGGGGCGCATCAGTCGCTGTCCAAAAAATAAAATAAGCGCAAGCACCGCTACTGCTTTAAGTAGGGCAATACCGAGTGTCATGGCGAGATTGTCACCACCACTGTCAACTGTGCTAGCCAGAGCTGGAATCATGATCAGAAGCGGCACAACTGCCAGATCCTGGAATAGCAGCACACCGATAATCTGCCGCGCGTGAGGGGAGTTAAGCTCCTGCCGTTCAGACAGCATCTTGCTGACAATGGCGGTGGAGGACATCGCTAATGCCCCCCCCAAAGCAAGCCCCACTCGCCAATCCAATCCCAGCATGAAGGTTGCGGCCATGACGGTCAGCATGGTGAAGCCGACTTGAGCTGCTCCAAACCCAAACACGATGCTCTTCATGGTGACAAGTTTGGGCAGGCTGAATTCGAGGCCGATGCTGAACATCAGAAATACAACGCCAAACTCTGCCAGATGGAGGGCCTCTGATGCCTCCGGTATCCAACCCAATGCGTGCGGACCAATAGCGATTCCCGCAAGTAGGTAGCCCAGTATGGGTGGCAGGTGCAGTAAACGAAAGGCGACAACCGCCATCACAGCGGTGGCAAGTAGGACTAGGACAAGCTCAAGAGAGCTAAGCATGGATAAGGTTCATGGGAAAGAGGTGACCGGGCAAGAATCTGTTTGTACAGCATGCCTCTACCATATCAGACTGAAGGAGGTTAGGGGTCTGAATAAATTCTCCTCGGAGGGTGAGGAGGGTGCCGCAGACTGAATGTGGTCTGCATGTGATAGCGCTAAGCCGTTCTTGCCGCACATTGACAGGTTCCAGCAAGCCCTGATGCTACAATGTAGCAGTTCAGTGCGCATTAATCTTACCTCCCCCATGCTAGTTCCTCATCTCACCACCGCTCTGAGCGGGCCGATACTCGATCTAGAAAGGCGCATCCTTGATGCGATGCCTGTTATCGAGCATTGGTTGCGTGGACAGTGGCAAGAGCATGCTGTGCCGTTTTATTGTTCGGTGGATCTTCGCAACAGTGGCTTCAAACTGGCGCCGGTGGATACCAATCTGTTCCCTGGCGGATTCAATAATCTAAATCCAGACTTCATGCCGCTCTGTGTCCAGGCAATGATGGCGGCTGTTGAGAGAATCTGCCCAGATGCCCATAGCGTGCTGCTGATCCCGGAGAATCACACACGCAATATTTTTTATTTGCAAAATGTGGCCACTTTGCAGGCCATCATGCGGCATGCCGGACTCAATGTTCGTATTGGGACATTGCTGCCAGAGATCACGATTGCGACCACGATCGACCTCCCCAATGGAGGCGGCATCATGATCGAACCAGTCTTGAGACAGGGGAATCGACTAGGTGTTGAAGGGTTTGACCCCTGTGCTGTATTGCTTAATAACGATCTCTCAAGTGAAATACCCGAGATTCTGCAGAACCTGGATCAGACAATCATCCCACCATTACATGCTGGCTGGGCAACGCGGCGAAAATCTCAGCAC
The DNA here is from genome assembly GCA_013450215.1 of Nitrosospira sp. Classification (GTDB taxonomy): domain Bacteria; phylum Pseudomonadota; class Gammaproteobacteria; order Burkholderiales; family Nitrosomonadaceae; genus VFJL01. The sequence continues at coordinate 27,746 of JACDSH010000043.1, read as the reverse complement.
TTCATGGCCTACGATGGTGTGGCTCAAGAATTTTCCAAGCTGATCGGTATCGATCCATGGCTTATTAATCCCTACTTCGCTTATTGCGGGGAGATCAATTTTCATGAGAAAAAAGGTGAGGACTGTGTCTCTGGGAATACAGATGAGATCCTGCGTGAGATCCGGGAGAAGTACGCACAGTACGGTGTGAAGCAGGATCCATTCGTCATCGTTAAGGCCGATACTGGTACCTATGGAATGGGTATTATGACGGTGAGAGATGGTGACGAGGTACGGGCACTGAGCCGTAAACAACGAAATAAAATGTCAGTAGCCAAGGGTGGTCTACCGGTGACTAAGATCCTGGTGCAGGAGGGGGTATATACCCTTGAAAGTATTAATCAGGCGGTGTCAGAACCGGTAATTTATATGATCGATCGTTACGTAGTCGGGGGGTTCTATCGGGTGCACACAGGTCGAGGCATAGACGAGAACCTCAACGCGCCGGGTATGCACTTCGAACCCCTAGCCTTTGCAACGACGAGCTTGTTGCCTGATCGTGAGGGCCACCCAGATTCCGCTCCTAACCGTTTCTATGCTTATGGAGTTGTGGCCCGGTTGGCACTTTTGGCCGCTGCCCGTGAGCTGGAGAGGGGCGTTGTAGCCACTCCCGCTAAAACATAATCCGTGATCAGCAATGAGACTTTCCTTCATCCTCGACCGACTAGATTCGATTAAGACTTATAAGGATTCTAGCTTCGCTATGATGCGCGAGGCAGCTGCTCGAGGTCATAAATTATTTGTTATGCATCAGGAAGACTTGGCGTGGAAGGGTGGCATGACGGTCGGATTCGCGCGCCCACTGAAATTAACGGGGGTTGAGAGCGACGGGCATGAGTGGTACCGAGCAGAAGAGGCCAAGGAGACCCCGTTACAGGAGTTTGATGCAGTACTGATGCGTAAGGACCCTCCATTCGATATGGAGTATGTTTATAGCACCTACCTACTGGAATTGGCGGAGAGTCAGGGGGCACGTGTTTTCAATAGTCCACGCGGGATACGAGATCATAATGAAAAGTTAGCGATCGCGAGCTTTCCTCAATTTATTGCGCCAACACTGGTCACTCGGCAGGAGCGCTTGATCCGTGATTTTTTGGCAGAACACCGAGACATCGTCTTGAAGCCACTCGACGGTATGGGTGGGGCGAGTGTGTTCCGCGTTCATAGTGCTGATCATAATATCAGCGTGATCCTCGAGACTCTGACGCACTACGGTACCCGAACGATCATGGCCCAGCGTTATATATCCGAGATTGCTCAGGGGGATAAGCGCATCCTGCTTATAGACGGCGAGCCTGTGCCTTACTCATTAGCAAGAATTCCTAAGGCGGGTGAATCACGCGGCAATCTGACTGTGGGTGGCACGGGTATAGCGCAGCCGCTCAGTGATCGAGACCGTGAGATCGCATCTTCACTGGGCCCAATATTGCGCGAACAGGGTTTATTGCTGGTGGGACTGGACGTGATCGGCGACTATCTCACAGAGATCAATGTTACCAGCCCTACCTGCATGCGTGAGATCGCCGATCAGGTTGGTTTTAATGCGGCCGGAATGATGATCGATGCGCTCGAGAGGGTCTGTAACTAGAACTCTCTGAGTATTAAAGGGACAGCAAATAGACGGCGTCGGGAATGCTAGAATAATATACTTTCCATTTTTCACCTTTCAACCTTCAATACTACACAGCAAGATTAAACATGATTGGAATCCTAATTATCTCTCACGGAAATCTCGGCGATAGCCTAATCCACTGTGCCAATCACGTCATGGGAGAGAGGCCTCAACAGTTACTGCATCTTGATGTCACGATCAAGGACGATCCCGATATCAGTCTGTCCCAGGGTTTGGCATTGATACAGCAGCTTGAACATGGTGATGGGGTGCTGGTGCTGAGTGATATTTGCGGTGCAACGCCCTGCAACATTGCCAGCCGATTGAGTAATCCAGGCAAGGTGGAATGTCTCGCTGGCGTCAACCTGCCGATGCTGGTGAGGGCGCTTACTTATCGAAATGAATCACTGGCGGTGGTTGTTGAGAAAGCGCTTAGCGGCGGAAGGGAGGGTGTCATGCATATTCATCCGGGAGTCCATTGTGCAGACTAGGGAGGTTGAGATTCGTAATAAGCTGGGGCTGCACGCCCGTGCAGCCGCGAAACTCACTCGGCTAGCCGGTCAGTTTCAGAGTGAGGTATGGCTATCGCGTAACGGACGAAAAGTAAATGCAAAAAGTATCATGGGAGTAATGATGCTGGCGGCGAACAAGGGCTCCACACTGGGAGTCGAGATCACTGGCAAGGATGAAAACGCGGCAATGCTGGCGTTGGTGGATCTGGTCAGTAGTTATTTTGGAGAGAACGAGTGAGTTTCACATTGCGCGGTGTCGGTGTTTCCGGAGGCATTGCCATCGGTCATGCTCATCTTGTATCGCATGTCACTCTAGAAGTGGCACATTATGCAGTGCCGCAAAGTGAGATCGAGAATGAGGTAGCTCGTCTGGATAGTGCTTTTAATATGGTACGCGCAGAGCTCGATTCATTGCACGCCTCTGTCAGTGGACCCGCCGCTGCCGAGTACGGTGCATTCCTCGACTTGCATCGTATGATTTTGGATGACTCTACGCTGTCTGTTGCAGCTAAGACTTACGTCACTCAGAACCAGTGTAATGCCGAGTGGGCCGTAACCCAGCAGATGAACGTATTGTTGGAACAGTTTGAACAGATTGAGGATGATTACCTGCGAGAACGTAAAACCGATGTGGTGCAGGTTGTTGAACGTGTACTAAAGGCCTTGCTGGGGCATCCTGGCTATGTTCCGCCCCCCGTGAAGCATGATGGGGACAGTATTTTGGTTGCCCATGACCTAAGCCCCGCCGATGTAATCCAGTACAAGCGGCACCGCTTTACCGCATTCCTTACTGATCTGGGTGGACTGACCTCCCATACTGCCATTGTCGCACGTAGTCTCAACATCCCCTCCATCGTCGCGTTGCACCATGCAAGACAACTGATTCGAGATAATGATCTGCTGATCGTAGACGGTAGTCAGGGTGTGGTAATCATAAATCCAGATAAACACGTTCTGTCGGAGTACCGGTCACGTCAGAGTCAGTTGGAGCTGGAGAAACGTAAGCTTAAGCGTATCAAGACTACCGCTGCTACAACGTTAGATGGTTGTTCTGTGGATTTGTTTGCCAATATCGAATTACCGCAGGATATCGAGCAGGTGAAGGAGAGTGGGGCCACTGGCATCGGTTTATTTCGCAGCGAGTTTCTATTTCTAAATCGTGATGATCTGCCAACCGAGGACGAGCAGTTTGAAGCGTATCGGACTGTGGCGCGTAAGATGCAGGGTCTGCCGGTGACGATACGCACATTTGATCTTGGTGCTGATAAGAATCTTGACAGTGCCAAGCGTGTTGCAGTTAACCCGGCATTGGGACTCCGCGCCATCCGACTATCCCTAGCTGAGCCGCAGATGTTTCATACTCAATTGCGAGCAATTCTCCGGGCCTCGCGTCATGGCCAGATTCGTATACTGGTCCCGATGCTGTCGTGTGTTTCAGAGATTGATCAGACGCTCAGGCTGATTGAGAATGCCAAGCAAAGTCTACGAGAAGAAAAAATCACCTTCGACGAAAAGATACAGGTCGGGGGCATGATAGAGATTCCTGCTGCGGCACTGAGTCTTGATATTTTCATGCGCAAGCTGGACTTCCTATCTATCGGAACGAATGATCTGATCCAGTATACGCTCGCGATTGATCGCACTGACGATTCGGTTGCGCACATGTATGATCCATTGCACCCTGCAGTGCTGAGGCTAGTAGCTCATGTCATTCGCAGTGCCAGTCGTGCTAAGGTCCCTGTGGCAGTTTGTGGAGAGATGGCTGGGGACATCTCATTCACTCGTTTGTTACTGGGTTTTGGGTTGCGCCAGTTCTCCATGCACCCGGCCCAACTGCTACGAGTAAAGCAGGAAGTGTTGAGGAGCAATGTGCCCGTGGTTACTCCACTAACGCATAAAATTCTTAAGGCTGACGATCCAGTAAAGATTCATCAGTTGCTAAAAAAATTAAATGATTAGTCCTTTCTAGTTCTCTTGATAACGTAAATGCGAGATTCCACTTCGATCGGTATCGTCACCCCCCAGAGTGCGATTTTTAATACGTCGTTGCATCTGAAGAGTGGCGCCGTACTTGATAGCTACGAGCTAGTTTATGAGACTTATGGCGAGCTCAACGCGACTAAGTCGAATGCCGTGCTGGTATGCCACGCTCTATCCGGCAATCATCACGTCGCAGGATCTTACGCGGACGATACTAAGAGCGTGGGTTGGTGGGACAACATAATAGGCCCCGGAAAGCCGATCGATACGAGTAGATTTTTTGTTATTGGAGTCAATAATCTCGGTGGCTGTCATGGCTCAACCGGACCTACCAGCATCAATGGCAATACCGGCAAGCCCTATGGTGCAGACTTTCCAGTGGTGACAGTTGAAGACTGGGTAGAGACGCAGGTCAGGCTGGCCGACCATCTTGGAATCAATTGTTTCGCTGCAGTCATGGGCGGGAGCTTGGGTGGGATGCAAGCAATGCGCTGGTCGATAGATTTTCCGGAGAGGGTGAAGCATGCCTTAGTCATCGCGTCTGCCGCTAAGCTGACAGCACAGAATATTGCTTTCAATGATGTCGCGCGTCAGGCGATCATCACCGACCAGGACTTTCATGGTGGAGATTATTATTCGCATGACGCAATCCCCCGCCGTGGATTGCGACTTGCGCGTATGTTGGGGCACATCACCTATCTGTCAGATGACTCGATGGCAGCCAAATTTGGACGAGAGTTACGTAATGGTACCTACTCCTTTGGTTTTGATGTCGAGTTCGAGATCGAATCGTACCTGCGCTACCAGGGAGATAAATTTGCTGATCAGTTTGATGCCAATAGCTATTTACTGATGACTAAGGTGCTGGATTATTTTGACCCGGCGCATGAGCATAATGGAGACTTGACTGCGGCCTTTCATGGAGCTACTGCAGACTTTCTGGTGGTATCGTTCACTTCGGATTGGAGGTTCTCACCAGAACGGTCACGCAGCATTATCAAAGCGTTGCTGGATAATGAACTTAATGTCAGTTATGCAGAGATTACGTCCAGTCATGGTCATGACTCCTTTCTGATGGAAGACCACCATTACCATAAAATAGTTCGAGCCTATATGGATAATATAGTTACGTAACTCCATGAGTAACGCGCATGCAGCTCGTCAGATGTTACGCTCCCACCGTTATGGTGCGTTATGCACCCTGTCCAAAAAGTTCAATGGTCATCCGTTCGGCTCCATCGTTCCGTATCTAGTGGATCATGATGGTAGCCTGCTCATTCTGATCAGTTCTTTGGCGGAGCATACCCGGAACATTCAGTTTGACCCTCGTGTGAGCTTGGTCACTCATAGTCAAGATAGTCCGGACATCCAGTCTCAGGGGCGTATCACCTTAGTGGGAGAGGCGCAACCAGCGGCGAATAAAGTTCAGATAGGTAAGCGGTATCTGCGTTACTTCCCGGAATCGCAGAATCTCTTCGCAATGGATGATTTTTCCTTTTACCGGATTGTTCCTCATACACTGCGATTTATTGGTGGCTTTGGAAAGATTCACTGGGTTTCAGCGGATAGTTATCTAATGCCATCTTATCCGCTGGCCGAGCAGGAGGATGATGTCGTCACGCATATGAACGCAGATCACCGCGATACGCTAAGCCGCTGCTGGAAGCCGTTTCATCAAGATGCGGCGCTGAAAGTGGTGATGCTGGGTATTGACTGTGATGGTTTTGATCTGTGCGCGGATAGCAAAATATTGCGGATCGATTTTGCAGAAGAGGTATTGGATGCACAGCAGGCGCGGAGTGCTTTGGTCTCGATGGCGCAGGGGATACAATGAAACTTCGCAACAGTTACAATTTTCAACGATACAATAAGCGAGCACTCACTGCACTCCATTCATCGAACAGCTGCTGCTAATGTTAATCTGACGATATGGCCACTAATGTTGTAACTACACCAACCAGCCTCTCTAGACCCGATTTCGCTGCTATCGCGGCATGGGTGAAACCGGGTACGAAGGTACTCGACCTTGGCTGTGGAGATGGTTCCCTACTGCGTTATCTGCAGGATGTACGTAATATCCGTGGATATGGAGTTGAGATCGACGATGCTAATGTATTGAGGTGTCTCGGTAACGGGGTAAATGTTATCCAGAGTGATCTGGAGTCGGGACTGTCTAGTTTCGAATCGGGATCATTCGATTACGTAATTCTGTCACAGACTTTACAAGCAATGAAGCATACCGAGGGCATAGTTAGGGAGATGCTTCGGGTTAGCTGTGAGGGTATTGTTTCCTTCCCTAATTTTGGTTATTGGAGAAACCGTCTGCAGGTTTCATTCGGCCACATGCCCATCTCGGAAGCGTTACCCTATCAATGGTTTGACACCCCCAACACCCATCTCTGCACGCTGAATGATTTTGAAGTATTCTGTCATCAACACGGTGTACGTGTCCTCGAACGCAGGGTGATGAATGGTGACCATCAGGTCACCCTATTCCCTAACCTACTGGGAATGCTCGCGTTCTATCGGTTTGAACAGCAGAAGTAGAATACCCTTCGGGACTACTCTTGGGGAGGATGGGGCTTGACAGTCTCGAACTGTGCCCGCCCAGCTAACCACACTAACACCAGCACCGGCAGGCCAAGTACCGCTGTGGCGGTGAAGAAGCTCGCATAACCGTAGGCGTCAACGAAATCTCCACTGAACCCAGCAATGAATTTCGGCAGCAGTAACATCACTGAACTGAATAGCGCATACTGTGTGGCGGAGTAAGCTGAGTTGGTCAGGCCTGAGAGATAGGCAATAAAGGCCGACGATGCGATGCCGGCTGACAGATTGTCGGCGGAGATGGTGAACACCAGTCCGGCCACATCGTGACCACGTCCAGACAGCCAGACGAAAAGAAGGTTTGTTGCGGCCGACAGAATCGCCCCGATGAATAGTGTTCGCATGATTCCAATTTTAGCGGTGAGTACTCCGCCGATGGCTGCTCCGACGATGGTCATGATGACGCCGTAGACTTTTGACACGGTTGCCACCTCGTCCTTGGTATAACCCATATCCACATAAAATGGATTGCTCATAACGCCCATTACCACATCTGAGATACGGTACAACGCAATCAGTCCCAGTATCGTCAGAGCCTGACGACCATGGCGTACGATGAAGTCACGGAACGGAGCTACTAGCGCTCCATACAGCCATGCCAGCATAGCCGTGAGTGTGGGACTCAAGTTCCAGTGGGCAATGGCTTGGCGAGCGTGTGCTTCATTTTCCGAGACCAGGTAACTGACAGGAACCTCGGGCTCTCGGATGATGAGTGTGGTAACAATACCGACCATCATGCAGGCCGCCATCACCAGATAGGCGGCTCGCCATGGCGCGTGATCATACACTGCATCTGTCGGAGCCATCGCAGCGGCTATCCATAATACGCCAGCAGAAGCTAGGATCATCGCCATGCGATAACCCGCCTGATAGGTGGCGGCCATCGCTCCTTGCAATCTCGGGGCAACGGCTTCAATGCGGTAGGCATCAAGTGCAATATCTTGGGTGGCCGAGGCGAAGGCCACTGCCAATGCAAAAAATACCATGTACGTCAGGTTTTCTAGCGGGTCTGTAGTGGCCATACCCATCAGCGCGATGGCGATGATTATTTGCGATAATAGCAGCCAGGCACGTCGACGACCGAGCAGTCGGGTTAATAATGGCAGCGGCAGTCGATCGACCAATGGCGCCCACAACCACTTAAAACCATACGCTAATCCGATCCAACTTAAATGACCGATGGTCGACCGGTCTATCCCGGCTTCCCGAAGCCAGAATGACAGTGTGCCAAGGATTAACAGTAGCGGTAGTCCAGCAGAGAATCCCAGTGAAAGCATTCCCAGCACCCGAGGATGAGTGTAAATACGGAAGGCTTGCAGCCAACTCGATGGCTCAACTGGCGTCATAGGTCATAGTCATAGTCGATGATGAGGGGCGCATGATCAGAAAAACGTTCTGCCTTATAAATTGAAACTTGCGTAGCCTTGCTGGCAGTCATAGGGGTGGCGATTTGATAGTCGATCCGCCAGCCAACGTTCTTGGTCCATGCTTGCCCACGGTTGGACCACCAGGTGTACTGCTCCGGGTCTGGGTTGATTCGGCGGAATACATCGACCCATCCCAACCGGTCAAGAATCTCGCTGAGCCAGGCACGCTCCTCCGGGAGGAAGCCAGAATTCTTCTGATTGGCGCGCCAATTTTTTAGATCAATCTGTTGGTGAGCAATATTCCAGTCACCGCATAAAATGATCTCTCTGCCACTGGCTGCCAGTTGTTTGAGTATCGGTAAAAATGCACGCATAAAAAAGAACTTGGCGGATTGCCGGTGATCACCACTGGAGCCGGAGGGGAGGTAGATTGAAATCACGCTCAAGTTGCCGATATCCATACGGATATAGCGACCCTCTATATCGATCTCAGGAATGCCTACTCCTTCGATAATCTGATCGGGCTTGTGGCGAGAGTAAATACCTGTTCCGCTATACCCTTTTTTCTCAGCACAATGGAAGTAACCATGGTATCCGTCAGGCTTTAGTATTTCGCCGCTGAGGTCAGGGATCTGAGCCTTCAGCTCTTGCACGCATACAATGTCAGCGCCCTGAAGAGGGAGCCAGCGGAAAAATCCTTTGGTCGCGGCTGAGCGCACACCATTCAGGTTAAGCGTTATAATTCGCACGTCTATTTCTCTGATTCGTCATGGCCATGTCCGACTTCCGACAGGAGTTCATTGAGTTCGCCATTCAACGTAATGTACTGTGCTTCGGTGAATTCAAGACCAAAGCAGGTCGGATCTCGCCATATTTTTTTAATGCTGGATTATTCAACGATGGCGAGTCGTTGCGGAGGCTCGGCCAATTTTACGCGAAAGCTATACTCGGTGCCCGGCTTCCGTTTGATATGCTATTCGGTCCGGCCTACAAGGGCATCCCATTAGTCAGCGCCATTACCATCGCCCTTGCCGAGAGTGGACATAACCACTCCTTCTGTTTTAATCGTAAGGAAGCAAAGGATCATGGCGAGGGTGGTAACACCGTTGGCGCGCCTCTTGCTGGACGGGTGCTAATTGTGGACGATGTCATCTCTGCTGGTGTTTCAGTGCGTGAGTCGGTCGAGTTGATACGTTCAGCCGGTGCAAAACCTTGCGGGGTTGTCATCGCTCTTGATCGGATGGAGAGGGGCGCCGGAGAAAAGTCTGCGGTACAGGAAGTGCAGCATATGTATGGAATTCCAGTCATCAGCATCGTTAATATGGACAGCATCATGCACTACCTGCAAGATAGAGACGGACTGGTGAATAATCTAAATGCGGTGCAGAGATACCGCGCGCAATACGGTGTTGCCTAGTATCGACAAAATTGGTAGCAACGGCATGAAAATTCCGGGTAGTTCTTATTACATTCTGTTTCTGTTGATCCTATCGAGTGGCAATATTTTTTTGCCTGCGCCGGCATTCTCGCAGGATGGAATAAATATCGAGTTTAAGGATCAGGGCTCGATTGTCAGGACATTGACTCTGACTGAATTAAGCAACATGGCTGACTCAATCCCGCTCAAGGTTTTCGAAGCACACGAGAAGAGAGAGCGGATCTACCACGCCTACCCAGTGCGCCAACTATTGGATGCCATTTTTGGTAAGAGTTGGGAGCAATCGGAGGAGATTGTATTTACCAGCACAGATGGATACCAACCGAGTATCCCGGTAGCGCGGTTTCTCTCGCATGATGCCTATTTTGCTTTTGCCAGCGCTGACGGTACGCCGTTCACGCTGATTAACATCCTTCAGAATGATGAGTTGGTTAAGCTCGGGCCGCTCTATCTGGTATGGGATAACTTACAGTCAAAGTCTTTGCTGAATGATGGCGCTTCCGGGATGCCTTACCAGGTGATAGGTATCGAGACCACGATATTCTCAATTCGTTATCCGAATCTCTCCCCTGTAGGAAAGGTATCTCCACAAGTAAAGCGCGGGTTTTTACATTTTAGAAAACACTGTCTGGCATGCCACACGATCAATGGAGAAGGCGGCGGTAAAGCGCCAGAACTCAACTATCCAAACAGCGTGGTCGAGTACTTTAAACCGGACTACTTGGTGCGCTGGATTGAGAATCCTACCAGCATTCGCTACAACACGACGATGCCGGCACTGGCTAAGGAGACTCCAAACCGGGCTCAGGTCATACAGGAGATCATTGCTTACCTCAAGGCAATGAGCGCAGCAAAGCATGATCCGAAGAGGATTCCCTGAATCAGCTCTGGGGTGCCACGATAACTGATGGAACATCGTGTCGATGTGCGAGTTGATACAGTACGGGCAATACCAGCAGCGTCAGCAAGGATTTGGAGAGGGTGCTACCGACCATCACTGTTGCTAAGGTCCGCTGCACCTCATAACCGGTGCCAGTGCTGAGTGCCCTCGGTAGGAAACTGAGAGTCTCAATCCAAGTGGTTACCAAAACTCGACGTAACCTGAGGAGTGATCCGGTCGGGATGGGATCCTCTAGTGTCATACCTTCTTCTCGCAGACTACGGATAAATGATAGCAGTACCAGTCCATCTAGTGCCGCCACCCCCGACATAGCAATAAACCTCGCCCCAGCGGAAATGAATAATGGGATATCCCGTAACCACAGAGCCAGGATGCCACCTGTGATTGCTAATGGAGCTGCAGTAAATATCAGAAATTGTCTCGCAAGCTTCCGAGCATGTAGAACCAACTCAGTCTTTAGTTGCTCAATGTAGCGCCAAGGGTCAAGCTTTCTCACCCCCCTTCGGTCCCCAGAAAACGACCCACGCACCAAAATCATCTGAAAAATTCTCAAAACGGTGTGAGACGTTCGCTGGCACGAATAGACAATCTCCTGCTTTAAATGAATGGTGTGCGCCATTGATAACTAACTTGCCTATCCCGCGGTGAATAAAATAGACCTCATCCTGCTCGTGTGGTGTCTGAGGGTCGTGACCGAGCGGCGAATAATACTCAACCGACATGGTTCCATGAGAGAGTGCTACGGCAAAAGGTTCTCCCAAGGGCCATTCTGCAGTGATGGGCCCTGGTATATGGGATAAGACTTCTTCTACGGTGGCCTTATTTTTCAAGAGGGACTCCTACGGAAAAGAGTGAGCTTAATTATCACTATTAAGCAGGTGAGGTGTGTTTTATTTTAAGGTCATGCCGTCTCTTGGACGTTCAATGTATCCTGGATAGATTCAATCTACTTAGCGTTCAATGAAGAGGGGTCGGCCCGGCCAAAGACAGAGCTCATTTCACTCTAGACCATATAGATGAATCCATTCTTATCGAAAATAAGCAGTCCCTTTATTGCATCGAAACGTCGCGTATTTTTAGAGTAGTCCAGTTCGGCAAGGGCATTGAAAAGTTGTTGAGAGGGAATCAGTAACCCCCCTCTACAACATTTCATTTTGTTGTAGAGCACCCAGCGATAATTATCGGGGTCAATAAGTATAGGGATAACCGTCGGATCAGATTCATCTGGCATACCCATGCAATTAAGTTTGATTAGACCTGTTCAGAAGATTGTCTTTGACGGTGGGCCACTCATGCCTCAGTATAGAATAGACTACGGTGTCTCGGATTGATCCATCATGCATGATCTGGTGGCTGCGTAAAATACCATCCTGCTTCGCACCCAATCTTTCAATCGAGGTTCTGGAGGTTTGATTGAAAAAATGCGTCCTAAATTCCACAGCGATAGCATTTTTTTGTTCAAAGACGTGCTGCAATAGTAGTAGCTTGGTCTCGGTATTGATTCCAGTTCTGCACGCCGATTCTGCGTACCACGTATAGCCCAGCATCGGTCTTCTATTCAATCCGTCGACATTGTAGAAACGCGTTGTTCCGACAATTTTTTTTGTTTCATTGATTCTGACGGCGAATGCGATATTTCCTCTCCCCGCATCAGCAATGGCAGTTGTTACGTAGTCTTCCATCTGCTCAGGTGCGGGAACACGTGCATACCAGAGTTTCCAAAACTCACCATCCTTAACAGCAGTCTGTAAAGGCTCGACATGGTCCATATTGAGGGGTTCAAGGGTTACTATCGATCCCCTGAGTTCGATATCTTCTAACCAATTCATTAGCTGGCACCTAATCCTTTTATTTGCTTGGTTCATGCAGTGCTATAAAATTTTCCTTAATCTTGCCATAGGCGAGTACGGGCATCAATATCAGAGGGTGCAGACACTTGCTATGCAACTATAAAATAACAGACCACAGTAATGACTGCAGCGCCAATAAAGTTAAGAGCCAGACCCTCGCGTGCCATTTCAGTAATAGGCACCTTTCCAGTGCTGAAGATAATCGCATTGGGTGCAGTTGCAACCGGCAGCATGAATGCGAGACTCGCGCTCATGGCAGCAGGTACCATCATCAGACTAGGATCGACTCCAGCTGCAACGCCGGCCGTTGCAAGAATCGGCATCAATAGAACAGTGGTCGCGGTATTGCTGGTTGTCTCGGTAAGAAATGTTACTACCAGAGCGATGGCTCCGATAATGATCAGCGGGTGCAATCTTGCCAGAACTGTCAACTGACCGCCGATGAAGCTCGAGATACCAGACTCAACAAAAGCATGCGCGATTGCAATGCCAGCTGCAAAAAGAATGAGTATGCCCCACGGTATTTTTTCCGCAGTCTCCCAATCTAGAAGTCTTCCACCACGCCCGTTGGGAACCAGAAACATGATGACTACGGCGATTAATGCGACCGCAGCATCGTTTGCACTTTTTAGATTGAGCCAAGTGCTCCATCCCCCGAAGGGTTCAATACGTGTCATCCAGGCGAGGATCGTAAGTCCAAAGATGACGAGCACCCGCCTCTCTTCTGGACGCCATGCGCCGGGTGGTGGAATAACCAACTCGCCATGGAAGTTCAGGTTCCGAGTCAGCCACAAACCCGCAAGCGGGAGCATTAGCAAAACAGTTGGCAATCCCCAACTCATCCACTGTGTAAATCCGATCGCGTTCCCGGTGAATATCTGATACTGCTGCATGAATACTAGATTTGGAGGGGTGCCGATTGGCGTTCCCAGGCCACCGATGCTACACCCGTAGGCGATCGCTAGTAGGAGTGGTACAGCTAATTTTTTATCTTGGCTTCGTTCTAGCACTGCCAGTGCGATCGGCAACATCATGAGTGCTGTTGCCGTATTTGATATCCACATGCTTAGTGCGGCACTTGCGCACATGAATCCTAATACGATGCGACGGCTGGTGTGCCCACCTACCAGACTCACCATGCCTAAGGCAATTCGTCGGTGCGCACCGGAGCGTTCCATAGCGGTAGAGATGATGAAACCACCTAGCAACAGAAGAATTAAATCGCTCCCGTAGGCGCTGGCAATTTTCTCCTGCGGAAGAGCTCCAGCGAGCGGGAATACTGCCAGAGGAATGATGGAGGTCGCGGGAATAGGGATGGGCTCGAAGACCCACCAAACTACGCACAGAATAGCGACAGCCCCGGTCCAGCTTGCCTTGGATTCCCATCCGAACGAGTTCATGGCCATTGCAACTGCCAGTGCGAGCACGGGCCCTCCGAACAATGCCCACTGGCGAGTAAGGGAGGTGGTCATGACATTGCTAGGGAGTATGAGATCTTCACAGACGCGACTGTAACTGCTAATTAGTCATTAGGGTGGAGATGGAGCGGGTGTCTTGGGCGCTCTGAATGTTATTTTGTATCTTTTTATAAGCTCAGTTCGAGTGTAAGGATCTTTTAAAAAACTTAGAACATCGGTTTCTTCTTGGTTTCTTTATAGCGTTTTACCCCTGCCATAATTTCAGCATTGGCATCTTTGACCGAAGCCCAGCCGACTATCTCGACCCACTTGCCAGGTTCCAAATCTTTATAATGTGCAAAGAAATGTGCAATTTGCGAGAGCACTAGTTCCGGGAGGTCTTTGTACGATTTATTTTTTTGATAGAGACTGCAAAGTTTGTCGATCGGTATCGCTAGAATTTTGGCATCCTCACCGGCCTCATCAGTCATCTTTAACATACCCAACGCCCGGCAACGGACCACGACGCCAGAGATCAGCGGCACCGGCGAAAGAACTAGAACATCAACAGGATCACCATCATCCGACAGTGTGTGTGGAATATAGCCATAGTTACATGGGTAATGCATCGATGTGGACATGAAACGATCCACAAACATGGCACCAGTTTCCTTGTCCACTTCATATTTGATGGGATCTGCATTCATCGGTATCTCGATGATGACGTTGATATCGTTGGGAAGATCACGGCCAGAATTTACTCGATCAAGATTCATTTTCTCACCTGATGACTAGATAATTGCCATTATAGACATGGGTCCCTGCGTTTGGGGATTTCATTGGCGAGAACACGGTGCCGCTTTATAATTTAGGGCGAGTGCGGTGTAGATGAATCTCACCGGACCAGTTCGCACTGAATAGAGGCTAAAAGTGCAAAATACCGAAGATATTCTTCAAGCGGGTGACAGCTCTGAAGTGATGGAGTGCGGTGCAATTCCGCATCAGACCCCTCCGCACGAATGGTCAGTTCTAGCGATTCTAGTGGCGGTGCATTTCATCCATATCATGGACTTCATGATCATGATGCCGCTGGGCCCTCAGTTCATGCGCGTATTTCAGATTACTCCACCACAGTTCGGATTTCTGGTGTCGATTTATACATTTAGTGCAGGGGTATGCGGTTTCTTTGCTGCCCTTGTGATTGATCGGTTTGACCGTAAGGCAGTTTTGATTGTCCTGTGTGTCGGATTTTCTGGCGCCACACTGTTTTGTGCATTGGCACCGAGCTATTCAATGTTGCTGGTAGCGAGAGCAGTAGCGGGGGCGTTTGGTGGAGTGATGGGTGCAATGGTATTTTCTATCGTAGGGGACATCATTCCAGAATATCGCCGCGGTGCTGCCACCGGCACGGTAATGTCAGCCTTTTCGTTAGCAGCGGTGGTGGGGTTGCCGATCGGATTATTTCTTTCCAATTTTTCAGATTGGCGCGCACCATTCTTTTTTCTAACTGCGTTAGGTGTCATGACGGTCATCGCCACTTTTTTGGTACTGCCACCATTGCGTGGTCATCTTGAGCACTATCGTGAAAGTGACCCATTGAATCAGCTGAAGACGATCTTCTCAAATTGTAATCATCTAAATGCATTCGCTTTAATAATTATGCTGATGTTCGCTGGCTTCTCAGTAATCCCCTTCATTAGTCTCTATATGGTAGCGAATGTGGGACTGACAGAAACAGACCTCCCGTATCTTTATTTTTCAGGCGGCTTGGCAACATTTTTTACCGCGCGCTTGATCGGCAAATATTCTGATCGTCACGGTAATCGCAAGGTGTTTGGCATCATTGCAGTCATCTCTATCGTGCCAATTCTGCTGGTCACGCACATGACAAAGGTACCGGTAGTTCTAGCAATTGCTACGACTACGCTATTCATGATTTTTGTCTCGGGACGTTTTGTGCCAGCGATGGCCTTGATAATTTCCAGTGTGGAGCCAAGGTTAAGGGGTAGTTTTATGAGTTTCAATTCCTCAGTGCAACAGATTTCCGCAGGATGCGCCTCCTTGATGGCGGGATCGATTATGGGGAAATCGGCTGAAGGTGAGCTGACGCAATTTGGTATTGTGGGAATCATCGCAGCTATCTCGACTATTATCTGTATTTGTCTTACAGCTAGGTTGCGCTCTTTTGAAGAGGGTATTGCCAAGTGAGTTCGCTCGGCTGGATACCTTATTTTTTGCGGACTTCACCAATGTTCATGCCGCTGAGTCGCGTCTCACAAGGTTTTGAGCACCTTCACGGTTGGCCTGATATCTCAGTTTTGGAGCGCTTGCGGAATAGCGCTACCGTAAAGCCCATGACCTACTCCGGGAAGTTGGTTCACTTTGTTCCTCAGAGTGCCGCACCCCAAGAATTTTCCCAACAGTACGAGCCTCGTATCTATCTCTCTGGAGAGGTCCAGACCCGCCCAAATAACTGGCATGATCTATTTAATGCGCTGGTATGGCTCACCTTTGCCCGTTCAAAGGCAGAACTTAACCGGTTGCACTATCAGGCATTGCTGCAGGAATACGGTAATGATAAAAAGCAACGAGGCACACTGCGTGATGCGGCAACAATGTTTGACGAGTCTGGGGTGGTCGTTGTGAGCAGTGATGCGGGGCTATGTAATCTTCTACAAGATTTCGAATGGAAGCAGTTATTCTGGAAGCAGCGCAAGGCGGTGTGCAATCATATGAGGTTCTTTCTTTTTGGTCATGGGCTTTATGAGAAATCGTTAAAACCATACGTGGGCATGACAGGAAAAGGTATCATCCTTTCAGTAGAGCGGGATTTTTTTAATCAATCCTTGGCAGTGCAGCTTGCTATGATTGATTCGATGCTTGAGGATTTATTATCCAGCGGGAAAGTGGAAAATTTTACTTTGTCGCCGGTACCGCTTCTAGGTTACCCCGGTTGGTCAGAAGACAACTTAAACGAGAGCTACTACGACGATAGCCATTACTTCAGATCGCGACCGATACACGTTACAGTTTGATGAGAAGGA
Source organism: Nitrosospira sp. (assembly GCA_013450215.1). GTDB lineage: Bacteria > Pseudomonadota > Gammaproteobacteria > Burkholderiales > Nitrosomonadaceae > VFJL01. Next base: position 10,999 of record JACDSH010000043.1, on the reverse strand, counting down.
GAAGATTATGCTGGTAATTGCTCACCGAGGGTTTCACGCCTCAGTTCCAGAAAATACTATGGCTGGGTTCGAGGCGGCGATAACACTCGGAGTTAATGGGATTGAGACTGATGTACGGATCAGCCATGACGGCCAACCGGTCCTGGTGCATGATCGGGTGATTGCATCTGGGCACGCGGTAGCAGACCTTACTCGTGATGAGATCGAACAAGTGCTCGGTCACAAGGTGCCGACTCTGGATGAGGCTTTAGAGTGCTTCCCCGGCATTTTGTGGAATATCGAGATCAAGACCACCCAGTCATTGGACCTAGTGATTGGTGTATTGAAAAGGTATCAGGTTGGACATCGAATTCTCATCACCTCATTCCGACACGATGTGGTTTCAGTCTGCGCAGCATCCCTCCAGATGGAGTGCGGTTTGCTGGTGGCACATCGGCCTCAGACTCTTGACTCCTTACTGGCTAATTGTGAAGGGAGTCCAAGGATTGATCATATCGTCTGGGATTACAACGTATTGGATGAACTCTTATTAAAGCAGGCCACTGCAGATGGTTTTCGAAACTTTGTCTATGGTCCTGTGACGCAATCCGAGCACCAGCACTGCCGTGATGTGGGTATTGATGGAGTGATCACTGATCACCCCCTTTTGGCGCAAATATTTAGCTAAGGTCAGTTTCATCAACTACTATGAAAATTCAGATTTCATAAGTGTAAAGAGGTGGAAGATGACTGAAATTTGCGCAATGTTTGGGGATGAGGCTGATACTGCTATATGGGACGAATCGGAATGATTAATTCTGAAGGTGAGTCTGGCAAGGATAATCTGCATCAGTCGGTGAGTACCGCCGGCATCAATAAACGTGCCGGTGGGATGGGACTAATTTCAGGGCGTAAGGCTTTGCAGAAACCATTTTCAGAAGGGGTGAAGTCGCTGAACGCGATTCAGGATGTGTATCTATCACCCGACGTGACGATCACATAATAAGATTCACTTGATGATCTTGATTATCTGGCCGGTTACCGGTTCACCGTCTGGATACTGTCCATTGATCAGTCGTAGATAGTTTGCTGCATTCGCGCCCAGCGGCGATTGGCTTGCAAGTTCAGCGTAGCTCAAACCTTTTCTAGCGGTGATGGTTCTGATTGCAAGTGGTTTGATGGATCTTCGTTCGGCTGCAGTTAATGCGTGGAAGCTTCTGATCGCATCGTTAATCTCGGCATGGTGTTGATCGAATATGGCGAGAGAAGCGCCGACCCCCGTCAGGATGAATGCCTGTCCATTATAGTAAAATACACCTGCCATGAAGGGTCTGCCGTCATGCGTTGCAGATGTGAGTATCGCGGCAGGGAGGCCTTTGATATTGATAGCTAAAACTTCGTCGGAGGCTCCTACTTGAAAATGCTGACGGGCAAAGTCAGCCGGTGATCCGCGCGGATTATCAATCAGGGTCAGTTCCATCAATGCTTCGCCTTGCGGGCTAGTCGCCTGTACCTTGTCCTGCTGATTGCGGATGTGCCAACTTGGAGGGAATGTCACGCCGAATCCAAGTTCCCCATGCTGAAATGTATTCTCTCGTATGATTCCGTAAGCAGAGCTTTCCCCATAAGCCATACCCTCAGTCTGATGCAGAAACTCGGCACGGTTATCGGCTGCATTTACTAAGGCGAATTGTTTGGCCTCATCAATGACTTCGTGCAATCGGGTGTCATTGTCTGGGTGGCTGGCGAAAATTCCATGATAGCGACGAGGTTCCCGTCCCTCCTGGTTAGCGACTTCAATATCAAATAGCTCCTGATTCTTAAGTATGCTGATGACCTTGATCATTGCTTGAGGGTCATAGCCACTGCGTGCCAGATACTCAGCACCGAGACGGTCAGCTTCCAGTTCATGTTCGCGGCCATAGCCTGAGAGAATCGCGTTACCCATTACGCTAAGAGCGCTCTGCCCGAGCTGACTCCCAGCCGGGCCAATGTATTGAGATAGCAGAATACCCAGGACCACCGTACCTACATTTGCTGCGGTAGCGGCGGTGTATTGCTGTACCCCATGACGTGCTGTGACATGACCAATCTCATGCCCCAGAACCGCAGCGAGCTCTGCTTCTGAGTTGAGATAAGAGATGATGCCGCGGGTTATGTAGACATATCCGCCGGGAAGAGCAAAAGCATTTACTTCAGGGCTATCGACTACGGTAAATTGATAGTTAAGGCTGGGGCGATGACTTTTCTTTGCGAGCTTCTGCCCAATCTTGTTGACATAAGACTGCAGAGTGGGTGAGTTGTAGACACCGTACTCCTTGCGGATGCCAGCATCAGCTTGCCGACCGGTGCTCACCTCCTTTGCTTCCGACATGAGGGTGAAATTCTGTCTGCCAGTAACCGGATTAACCGCGCAACCAGACAGTAGAAGTAAGCTGACGAGGAGGGCAGTTAGTCGGAGTGCAATGGAGAATTGCATGGCATCATTCGATTCGTTGACAATAAAAAAGGCAGCCCGCAGCTGCCTTTCCATGAGGGCCTAAAAAAATTCTTCAGACGGCTGCCTGACCTTCCGATTTCTTGCCATATTTCTGGCGGAACTTCTCAACCCGTCCTGCGGTGTCCACGATTTTTTGTTTGCCGGTATAGAATGGGTGGCAGTTTGAGCATACCTCAACATGCAACGGTTTGCTCATCGTGGAACGGGTCTGGAAAGTATTGCCACAACTACATGTCACGGTGATTTCCTGATAACTTGGGTGAATTTCTGCTTTCATGACTTTTATCCTTGATCTGCTCCCGCCCAGCGAATTGCAGAGCGCAAAAGAGAACATTATCCTTTAATCTGGAAGGGGTTGCAACTATGGCATCGGCATCAGCGTAACGAGTTGCTAGTGTAGGCAGTAACTAGACGCGTCGCATCGAATCGAAAAAGTCCGCATTACTTTTTGTAGCCTTAATCTTATCGAGCAGGAATTCCATCGCGTCCATGTCGTCCATCGGGTAGAGAAGCTTGCGCAATATCCAAATCTTTTGTAGATCATCTGATTTGATTAATAACTCTTCCTTACGTGTACCAGATCGATTGACATTGATGGCCGGGTAGGTACGTTTCTCTGCCATGCGCCGGTCGAGATGGATTTCCATATTGCCGGTACCCTTGAACTCTTCATAGATCACATCATCCATCCGTGAACCGGTATCGACCAGTGCAGTTGCGATGATGGTGAGTGAGCCGCCCTCTTCAATATTACGGGCGGCACCAAAAAACCTTTTTGGACGTTGTAGTGCATTGGCATCAACGCCCCCAGTCAGCACCTTACCGGATGCCGGAACCACTGTATTGTATGCCCGTGCTAGACGGGTGATTGAGTCCAGCAGTATCACCACATCCTTCTTGTGCTCTACCAAGCGTTTGGCTTTTTCAATCACCATGTCTGCTACCTGAACATGACGTACCGCAGGCTCATCGAAGGTGGAAGAGATGACTTCTCCCCTGACCGAGCGGATCATCTCGGTCACCTCCTCTGGACGTTCATCTATCAGTAGCACCATCAGTATAGTTTCTGGGTGATTGGCTGCAATGGCGTGCGCTATATTCTGCAACATCACCGTCTTCCCAGATTTTGGGCTCGCTACCAGTAGACCGCGCTGTCCCTTGCCGATGGGTGCTATAAGGTCAATGATGCGGCCGGTGATGTTTTCCTCGGCCTTGATATCGCGTTCAAGTTGCAGTCGTTTGGTGGGGAATAGCGGGGTGAGATTTTCAAACAGGATCTTGTGCTTTGAATTTTCTGGGGGTTCGCCATTGACCTTGTCTACCTTCACCAGTGCGAAGTAGCGTTCACCATCCTTTGGGGTACGTATCTCCCCATCTATTGAATCGCCGGTATGGAGATTGAACCGCCGGATCTGGCTGGGTGAGACGTAGATATCATCTGGTCCTGCTAGGTATGAAGTGTCCGGTGATCGGAGGAAACCAAAACCATCCTGTAAGACTTCTAGCGTGCCCTCGCCAAAGATACTCTCCCCTTTGCGAGCCTGATTTTTCAGTAAAGCAAAAATCAGATCCTGTTTACGTAGCCGGTTGGCGCCGTCGATTTCATTGGTAATGGCCATATCGACCAGTTCGGTGACATGGAGGTTCTTAAGGTCTGATAGATGCATGGGCGGGAACTCGCAGGTGGAAAGGTGGAAGAACGTAGGGTGTAAAACTTTAGAGAGCGGTTGAGGGAGTTACTGATGGGGTGAGACAGGGACCAGAAGCGGCAACTCTATTATTATCCCGCTTCAAGAGGATATCTGTTTATAAGGTTAACGGGTTTAGATATGGCTGTCAATAAATGCTGTCAACTGAGATTTGGACAAGGCGCCGACTTTAGTTGCTTCAATATTGCCGTTCTTGAGTAGCATCAGTGTGGGGATGCCACGGATCCCATATTTAAGTGGAGTTGCTTGATTCTCGTCGATATTGAGCTTAGCCACCTTAAGGCGACCTGCATATTCCCTCGCTATCTCATCCAGGATGGGGGCAATCATCTTGCATGGCCCACACCACTCTGCCCAGTAGTCAACGAGGACAGGCACGGCAGATTGCAACACTTCGGTTTCAAATGTTCCGTCGGAGACGTAATGGATATGCTCACTCATAGAATCCTCATGTAAACGTTATAGTTGTTAATGGTAGATGGGTTAGAAGCTTAGTCTATCGGTAATGCTATATCAGGGTCGGTCAGGATAGGGTAGTTACAGAGGGGCAATTGATAGTGAATTATCTACATCCTATCTAAAAAATGTGTTGAAGGGAAGCATTAGATTAATGGTAGTTGATGGTGGCAATACTTTCAATAGTGCCATTTAGTTATCAGGCTATTGAAATCCTTACAGAACATACCAAGAACGGGCTGTTAGGTACGCGCATCGGCCATGCCGCTGTGTCTTAGAAGTGCGTCGATCTTTGGTTCACGTCCACGGAATGCAATAAACGACTCCAATGCCGACCGGCTTCCGCCTACGGCAAGAATTTCATCGCGAAAGCGAGCACCGGTTTGAGCATTGGGCACTCCGCCCAGACTATCTTCTTCAAACAGACTGTAAGCATCGGCAGATAATACCTCTGCCCACTTGTAGCTGTAGTAACCCGCTGCATAGCCCCCCGCAAAGATATGCGAGAAGCTGTTAGGAAAACGATTAAATTCTGGGGGAGAGATGACCGCAACCTCCTTACGGATTTTATCCAGTAGCTGTAGCACAGTTCTTTCACCACTGGGGTCAAAGTCGAAGTGGAGGTGCATATCGAACAGGGAAAACTCGATCTGGCGTAGAGTCTGGAGCCCGCTCTGGAAATTTTTAGCAGCCACCATCTTGTCGAATAATTCCCGAGGTAGCGGTTCTGCACTCGTTATGTGTTGGGTCATATTGGTCAGAACATCCCATTCCCAGCAGAAGTTCTCCATGAACTGGCTGGGCAGCTCCACTGCATCCCATTCCACTCCATTAATGCCCGATACACCAAGATCCTCTATCCGGGTGAGCAGGTGGTGTAGTCCATGGCCAAACTCGTGGAATAAGGTTATGACCTCATAATGGGTGAATAGCGCCGGGCGTATCTGGCCATTGAGATTGACGGGTGCAGCAAAATTACAAGTGAGGTAGGCCACCGGTACTTGTACATGATGATCGTCGCTTCCTTCAAGTCTAATGCGGCGACGGGAGATGGCATCGTCCATCCACGCACCACCGCGCTTGCTGGGGCGTGCATAGAGGTCGATGTAGAACTGACCGATCAATCTCCCTTCAGCGTCACTGATATTGAAAAATTTTACATCAGGGTGCCAGAGCTGAATGCCAGAGGATTCTTCTGCAGGTGCAATGGTAATGTCGTAAAGACTTTCTACCAACTTGAACATGCCCGGCAAGACCTTGTCTTCCGGGAAGTACTGTTTCACTTCTTGGTCGGAGAATGCGTAGCGTTCAAGGCGTAATTTTTCACTGGCATAGGCCAGGTCCCATGACTCTAGATTTTGTAACCCCAGCTTGTTCGCAGCAAACTGACGTAACTCTTTCAGGTCTCTCTCGGCATAAGGTCGAGCCTTGGCAGCAAGTTCGCTGAGGAAGTCCAGTACCTGTTCGGGAGTGGTGGCCATCTTCGTTGCCAGAGATACTTCAGCATAGCAGTTAAATCCAAGTAACCGTGCCTCCTCTTGGTGCAACGTGAGGATTTTAACAATGAGGGGGGTATTGTCCCAATCCGCCCCATCATTGATGGGGGCGGTTATGCCGATCTCACTAGCGCGGGTCGAGTAGGCTCGGTACATCTTCTCACGAAGTTCTCGTGAGTCGGCATACTGCATAATGGGTTGATAGGAGGGTGCATGAAGTGTGAACTTCCAGCGATCTTTCACTGGAGTAACGCCTTTAACTTCCATGTGATCTTGATTCTGTTCTTTATCTTGCTGCGCCGCGGAGGGAGTGACGTCATCTTCCGCGATCTCGTGGGCCGTTTGTAGTACATCATCCGGAATGCCGGATACTTCATCTGGGTTATCGATAATCAGCGAAAAGCTATTAGTTGCATCTAATAGATTGTCACTGAATCTGGCGCAGAGGGCAGACAACTCTTCCTGAATGCGGAGAAAGCGTTCCTTTTTTTCGGATGATAACTCTGCCCCACCCAGACGAAAGTCTCGCAACTCATTTTCAACTATCTTTTTGCGGGCACGGTCTAGCCGGTCAAATTCTAGACTGTTGCGGAGTCGCTTGAATTTCTCGAAGAGTACTTGGTCTTGTGCCAGTTCAGCGAAGTACTGGGTGATCAGTGGCAGATTGGTGTTGTACACATCTCTCAGTTCTGGGCTGTTCATCACGGCATTCAAGTGAGATACCTGTCCCCAGGCTCGTGATAAGCGCTCATTCTCATCCTCCATCGGTAGAACAAAGTTTTGCCATGTCGGGGCAACGCTATCGTTGCGTACTCGTTCGGTTGCTGCGCGGCCAGAGCTAATTAGTTGTTTTATTGCAGGGGTGATGTGTTCGGTACGGATATCCGCAAAGCACGGTAGCCCGGAGAAATCAAGCAGGGGATTGATCATACTGTCCTATGGGGAAGGCGATTTTGACTATTTGAGATGGGAGAAACGGATAGACATTGCAAGCAGTGACTAACGTTCATATACGATGCTGCCATCGACCAGAGTATATTTCACCCTGCCCTGTAACTCCATTCCTAAGAATGGTGTATTTTTCCCTTGGCTTTTAAGTGCGGCAGGCTCCACCTTCCAGTATTGGTTTGGATCAAAAATACACAAATCAGCGGCGGTAGCGGGGGAGAGATGACCGGTATCTACACCCAGTATTTTTGAAGGCTCTACGGTAATCTTGGCGATGGCTGTAGACAGCGGCAATTTCATTTCTAGGGCCCACTTTAGAGTAAGCGGCAGTAGCAATTCTAGACCGGTAGCACCGACCTCAGCTTCGCCGAAAGGCAGTAGCTTAGCATCCTCATCCACCGGTGTGTGGTCTGAACAGACTGCATCTATGGTACCGTCCATCAGGCCCGCACGTAGCGCATCTCGATCACTCAGTCCGCGTAGCGGCGGTACAAGATGACAATTTGAATCAAAGAAGCCGATATCCATCTCGGAGAGATGCATATGATTGATCGCAACATCGCAGGTGATGGACATACCCTGCTTCTTGGCCGCCCGGACCATGGAGACCCCTTCAGCGCTGGATAGTCGGCACAGGTGTACCTTAGCACCGGTTTCTCTTGCCAGCATTATGATATTCGATAGCGCAATCGTTTCTGCACACACGGGGATTGGTGGCAGTCCCAACCGGGTCGCCACTTCACCATCGTGCGCCACTCCGTTATTGGAGAGGCTCATATCCTGAGGTCGCAGCCATACCCCAAAGCCGAAGGTGGCGGCATACTGCATCGACTGCATCATTACCAGCGTATCAGTGAGGGGCGCATCCGACTGACCAAAAGCGACACAACCCGCATCTCTAAGCTCAGCCATTTCGGTTAGGTGTTTCCCCTTTAGCGCTTGAGTCAGGGCGCCAATGGGATAGACCCGGGCCTGGTTCAGGCTCCGTGCTCGGTGTTTGAGCATCTCCACCAGACCCGGCTCATCGAGTGGCGGGTCGGTGTCGGGCGGGCATGCAAGGCTCGTGATTCCTCCCGCTACCGCTGCATCCATTTCAGACTCAAGAGTGGCCTTGTATTCATATCCGGGCTCACGTAGTCGTGCCGATAAATCCACCAGGCCAGGGCATACCACCAATCCTTCAGCATCTATCACGCGATTAGCCTGAAAGTTGTTCGGTGCTGAGCCGATAGCAACAATCTTACCGGCGGCGATGAACACGTCCATCACAGCATCAATCCCATTCTTAGGGTCGATCAGGTGTCCATTCTTAATCTGAATTTTCATATAGCTCTTCAGTTCCCCGTCAGGATCGACATCACTGCCATTCTTACGGCAATACCGAATGTCACTTGAGGCAGTATCACCGACTGCTTTCCATCGGCCACCGCAGAATCAATTTCGATGCCTCGATTCATCGGGCCGGGGTGCAGAACGATGGCATCCTGCTTGGCAAGTGATAACTTCTCCTGAGTCAATCCGTAGTACTTGAAATACTCCTCAGAGCTCGGGAGGCTTGCACCTAACATCCTTTCATTTTGTAAGCGCAGCATCAATAGCACATCGATATCTTTTAACCCCTGTTCCATGTCATGGTAGACATGCACTCCCAAACGCTCAACCTTGTTAGGCAGCAAGGTCTTGGGTGCAATGACGCGGATCTCTGGCACCCCAAGCGTGGTCAGGGCATGAATCTGAGAGCGCGCTACTCGTGAGTGCAGGATATCTCCAACGATAGCTACGCGTAGATTATTAAAGTCACGTTTGTAGTGACGGATAGTGAACATATCAAGTAATGCCTGAGTGGGGTGAGCGTGGCGCCCATCACCGGCATTGATGACATGAATCTCAGGTCGTACATGACGTGCTATTAGGTGTGCTGCACCACTTTGCGAGTGTCGTACGATAAACATATCCGCATGCATGGCCGAGAGATTATCCACCGTGTCCAGAAGTGTTTCTCCCTTGGACTGGGAAGATGCAGCAATATTGAGATTGACCACATCTGCTGACAGTCGTTTGGCTGCGATTTCAAAGGTGGTTTGGGTACGAGTGCTCGGCTCAAAGAAGAGATTGAATATGGATTTTCCGCGCAGTAGCGGGACCTTTTTGATATCTCGTTCGGTGACGCCGACAAAGGATTCAGCAGTATCGAGTATATTCAGCAGAATGGGAGACGGGAGCCCCTCGGTGGTGAGGAGGTGTTGTAGCTCACCATGCTTATTTAGTTGTGGATTTTTATTCATTGTTCTACGGGGTTCTTGTTGTACAGGCTCAGGCTCAATCTTCCGTCATTCCCCTGCTCCAAGGCCAACATCTTTTCTTCTGGTAAGACAATCGTTGCCCCCACAAACTGAGCAGTGATGGGCATTTCCCGCCCACCGCGGTCTACCAATGTAGCAAGGCGGATGCTAGCCGGCCGGCCGTAATCAAATAGCTCGTTGATGGCGGCGCGGATAGTACGACCGGTGTAGAGTACGTCATCCACTAGGATGATGTGGCTCCCTTCCACCTCGAAAGGGATGTCCGAAGGCTTGACCTTAGGGTGGAGTCCGATCTGATCAAAATCATCTCGATAGAATGAAACATCCAGCGTTCCCAACGGGAGCCTGATCCCTAGACTCTGATGCATCCGTTCCGCCAGCCATACCCCGCCAGTATAGATCCCCACCAAGGCAGTGCTGCCTGAAATCTCGGGTTGTATCTCCCCGATCAGGCGTGTGAGTAATATTTCTGCGTCAGGCAGTTGCATAGTGTCCATCGAAATAAGATTGCAGAATCTGCTGCGCCGCCACTTGGTCTAATAGCGGATTTTGTTTCTTCCCCCTGATGCCAGACTCTCGCAGCGCTACACCGGCGGTAATGGAAGTATAACGCTCATCCACTAGCTCAGTCTTGATGTCGAACCGTCCCTTAAGGCGACGTGCGAATCGTTGGCTCAGACGGGTGAGTTCGTGCTCAGTCCCGTCAGCGTGGGTGGGTAATCCAACCACCAGCAGTACCGGCTTCCATTCATCGATCAGTAAGGCGATGCTATCAAAACGGCGCTCGGTATGTACATCATTCACTGTGGCAAGAGGATGTGCTAACCGGAGTTGCATCTCGCCGATCGCTACGCCGATGTTCTTCTCACCGAAATCGAATGCCATCACTGTCCCCATAAGAGTCTTATGAGACATAGATGTCGAGAGCTGATAGACCGTACTCCCCATGAGACAGTCGCTCAACGATGAATGCAGTCTTCACGAATGACCTACCTCATTGGATAGGCTGGAGAAGTTAACTCCCAGTAAATCCATCGCTGCAGCTAATCGTTTTTCTGGCGGCAGTTCGAACATAATGCTTGGTGATGCTGGTACGGTGAGCCAAGCATTATGGGCCAGCTCGTAGTCAAGTTGGCCAGGCGCCCAACCTGAGTACCCCAACGTTACGAGCACCTGTTTGGGGCCCCTTCCATCTGCGATAGCCTGCAGGATGTCAAGAGAAGTAGTGAGGCTCACCTCTTCATTTACGGCCATGGTGGATTGCCAGCCATCAACTGGTTGATGCAATACGAAACCGCGGTCAAGCTGTACTGGTCCGCCAAATAGTACGGGTAAGCCTCTGATGGAAGGGTTATTAAAGGGGATACCAAGCTCATTAAACATGGATTCCAACATCAGGTCAGTGGGCCGGTTGACTACCAATCCTAGTGCGCCTTGTTCGTTGTGTTCGCAGATATAGGTGAGGGTCTTAGAAAATGAAGGATCTTCCATGGCGGGCATGGCGATCAGAAAATGGTGAGTCAGATTGATGCTTTGCATGGACGAGTTAGATGCATGTTTGCTATTTTAGACTGGTTACCGTTTCTTCACAATTTCTAAGGGGAATCT
>JACDSH010000053.1 GCA_013450215.1 Nitrosospira sp. | reverse complement strand
CATGATATGGGTGGTAACCTTGAAAGACTCCTTAAATCAGCGGGTCAGAAGGTAAACCATGCCAAGCCGATCCTTGAAATTAATCCACACCATCCGATGGTGCAACGGTTGAAGTACGAGGAGGAGCGCTTTGTCGATTGGAGCCATATTCTATTTGATCAGGCTCTGCTAGCAGAGGGTGGTCAACTCGAGGACCCAGCCGGATTTGTCAAAAGACTTAACGAGCTACTGCTGTCGACCACTCTGAACGGAAAGTAGGGTCTGAGTCGGAGATGTGACGGGCCTGCTACTCCTGAGAGCTACGATCAGACCGCTCGTCACAAACCCCGCTGGGAGCTATATTCGCATCCTACCACCAGTCTTTACTAACTACCTGTCGTAGTATCTACAACGATCTCGACGGTTTAGTTCTGTCCTGCTCATCCGGTTCTGGTTTCTAATCTCCTGATTCGTATTAATGAATGTTAGCGAGTCTTGAAGCTAGCAAATAGCTTGCGCTGAGCAGTGTCATTAATTGCGACCACTGCAGGATGGGTCAACTTGCGTTCCATGGAGATGGCATAGAACTGCTCAGTAACTTCATCGGTTCGGCCGATGACGGTGGCACCATACTCGCGTCGTACTTCATCAGAAATCACCGATGGGGCGATAAAGATACCGATACCGGCCTGCCCGAAAGCATGCATTAAAGCACTATCATCAAACTCACCCACGACACGTGGTTGGATCTGATGGGCATCAAACCACCGCATCAGCGGTACTCTCACCGCCGCATTCTCTCCGGGTATTAATAGTGGTGCAGTATTCAGTAGTCGCGGCCATTTAACCTTACCCTTAATCTGATCTGCAAGCTGAGGTGCTGCGAGAAAGGTGATCCCGCATTCTCCGAGTTTGTGACTGTATCCCTTCACGTTTGTTTCGGGTGGCATAGGACGGTCCGCAATGACCAGATCAAGCTGATGGATCGCCAGTTCCACCAGTAATCGGACTAACTTATTTTCCCGACAAACGATATGTACCGGCTCAATCATTGACATCGCTGGCTTCAATAGACGATAGGCAATTGATTTTGGGACCACATCATCAACCCCTACACGGAACTGGATCGAACGGTCTTCTGGTCTGCTGCGTAGGGCCTCTTCTAGATTGTTGCCGATCTGAAAGAGTTCATCGGCATAAGTGAGTGTGAGTCTGCCGGTCTCGGTGAGCTGTAGACGCCTGCCCACTCGCAAGAATAGCGATACGCCCAGTGCTCTCTCAAGCAGGCTGATTTGACCGCTCAGGGTCTGGGGGGTGAGATGAAGACGCTCGCTCGCACGGACGATACTGCCTGCCTTAGCAACCGCCCAGAAGTAATGTAGCTGTCGATAGTTGAGCATGGTGATAATTCCAGTTAAAATAGATCGTAAATACCGATGATATTATCAGAAATATACTGCTTTTATTGATGTAAATTAAATTTTATGATGCACGCTTATTAATCCGATATTGTTAGTAAAGGAGGCTTTATCATTTTAATGAGCTCGCGACACCGTGGCCTGTTAGGTCTTGCTTTTGTCTCGCAACTTACGCTTGCATCAGCGGATGAGGTCGTTGCCCCATCAATTAACGTAGCTCCTCCGGTACTGTCAATTGAGGCACTTCAAAGACTGGGCCTTGAGGCTAATGGACTAGTGAAAGCAGCACGGTCTCAGGTCGGTATCGCTGAGTCAGGTGTGATCTCTGCAGAGGCCTATCCTAACCCGCAGGTGAGTGCGATTGGGGGACCTCAGCAACCGCGACTTTCAGCAGCTAATCCAGCGAACTCTACCCGCGAGATCGGTGTCGTTCAGCCCATAGAAAATCCGTTCATGAGGAGTGCTCGTATCGGTGCCGCTTCAGCAGGGGTTGATGCCAGTCGCGCCAGTCTCAATCAGGTTCGCGCTGATTTGGCAGCTCAGCTCCGGGTCCGTGCATTTGAACTGCTACAGAGGCAGGAGGTTGCGCGGATAGAGTCTGAAGTCTTTGACCTGATGGATGATGTACGCCGACGCATTAAAATTGCTGTGGACGTGGGTGAAACAGCAGGGTTCGAATTGATTCGGGCGAATGCTGAGGTATTGAATGCAGCTTCCCGTAAAGAGGCCGCTCAACTGAATGCTCAGCGGGCGAGGATTGTACTGGTTCAGCTAACTGCAGGCACATTGAAACCCGATTTCGAACTGAGTGCGACCTTGCAAGATCCGGTTCAGTTGCCTGCACTGGAGTTATTGCGCGAGGAAATAACTTCTGTCAATCCGGAAATACTACGCTTGCAAGCAGAGCAGGAACGTACCCGTCTGCGCATCAGCCAGGAACGTGCGTCAGTCATTCCCTCGGTGGATATCTTGTTCGCAAATTATCAGGATGCTCAGTATAACGAGAATAGAGGTGGTCTTAGGATGACGGTTCCGCTTCTGTATCAGCGCAAAGGTGAGATTAACACGGCCATATTCGATGCGGCTCGGGTGCGAGAGACACTTGAGTACCGTTTGTTTGAAATCGGTCAGTTACTCGAGTCTGCTTGGCAAGCCTATCAAATTGCACAGCGCAGGGTGGAGATGTTTGAAGGAGGTATCCTCAAAGAGGCGGAGCTGGCCTTTCAAGTTGCCAGGACGGCCCATCGTTTTGGCGAACGTGGATTAATCGAGGTGCTCGATACACAGCGGATCTTGCGTGGGATTCTTGTGGACTCATTGTTGGCTCGTTTTGAATTACAATCGGCAGCTGCTGAGATCGACCGGTTGCGTGCGTATTATCCCAAGGAGCAGACCACCGAATGAAAACAAACATTCTGGCTACCGGCTTTGTTATGTTTCTTGCATTAGTCATTGCCGGATGTAAGGGTGAGCCGCCAGCACCCGTGAAGAAAGAAGTTCAGGATGTGAATAGCATCACACTCAGGCCGGAATTGACTGAACGTATCATCATTGGCGAGCCAACAATGGTCAGCCTTGCTGATAAGTTGCAGGCCCCGAGCAGGGTCGAGGTCGATGAGGAGAGGCTTGTTCGTATCGGCTCCTTCGTGACGGGGCGTATTACCGATTTGTACGTCATACTGGGTGATACCGTTAAGATTGGTGACCCGCTTGCGCGTATTACCAGTCCCGAGTTAACCCAAGCACAGTTAGCTTATTTGCGAGCTTTTTCACGGACCATCGTGACTGAAAAAGCGACCGAGCGTGCTCAGCACTTACTTACTGCTGATGTACTGCCGATGGCAGAGGTGGAGAGGCGCGTATCGGAACTGGAGATTGCCCGTGCCGAATTTGAAACGGCGAGGGATCATTTGCGCTTGCTGGGTGTGGACAGTGATACGCTGAAAGCTTTGGCAAAGCATGGGCACGTCTTGCCTTCCATGGCTATTAGGGCGACGAGGAACGGTGTCGTTATCGGCCGGAATGTCGTTGTTGGTCAGGTGGTGCAGCCATCTGATCAGTTATTTCAGCTAGCCGATCTATCCTCTGTCTGGGTGGTCGGCGATGTTCCTGAGCAAATTGCGCGTGATGTTAAGGTGGGCCAGCATGTTGAGATTCACGTGCCGGCGCTGGGGGATGAGGTCAGCTTCGATGGACTCATCATCTTTGTTGCCGATACACTCAACCCGCTGACCCGGACCGTGATGGTGCGTACGATGGTAGAGAACTCATCTCGTAAGCTAAAGCCCGATATGCTGGCGACCATGCATATTGTTGATAATCCGACTAAGAGTTTGGTGGTGCCGATATCGGCAGTGGTACGAGAAAGTAACCGTGATTATATTTTCCTATCTCAAGGTAATAATCAGTTCTTACGCATCCCTGTCGAGCTTGGGCCAGAAGTTGCTGATATGCGTCCTATCGTGAAGGGAGTGTCCCTCGGTCAGAAGATTGTGGTTGATGGTGCCTTTCACTTAGATAACGAGCGGAAGCTCGCTGAGCTGGAGTAGTTATGCTTGCCGCAATTGTGCGCGCCATGCTCAATCAGCGACTGCTAGTTGTAGTGGTCTCGCTTGGTCTGTGCGTTGCCGGCGTGATCGCCACAAAGACCGTCTCGGTCGACGCCTTTCCCGATGTAACAAATATTCAAGTACAAGTCGCCACCATTGCAGTTGGACGTGGTCCAGAGGAGGTCGAGCGACTGGTTACGATACCAATCGAGATTGCGATGACCGGCCTACCGGGTCTGGTTGAGATGCGCTCTATGAATAAGACCGGACTATCTCTCATCACGCTGGTATTTGACGACAAGGTGGATGTCTTCTTCGCTCGTCAGCTCGTGATGGAGCGATTGATCGACGTATCCTCAAGAATGTTACCGGGCATTACACCGGTACTCGGGCCAGTATCTACCGGTCTGGGGGAGGTATACCAGTATACGATTGAACACCCTGACGACGGTAAGCGCGAACTTACGTTCGATGAGTTGATGGAACGTCGCACGATACAGGATTGGGTCGTGCGGCCGATGCTGCGCTCGATCAGGGGTGTAGCAGAAGTTAATTCGATCGGCGGCCATGTCAAGGAGTATCAGGTTCTGGTTGACCCCAATCGGTTACGACACTATGACCTAACACTGGCGGCAGTTGATCTGGCCCTTGCAAATAACAATGCGAATGCCAGTGGCAACATCCTGCCGACGGGTTCAGAGCAATATATAATCCGTGGTGTTGGTTTGATCGTCTCATTAGACGACATTCGTAACATTGTTCTCAAGGAGTTGGAGGGGGTACCTGTTTATGTGCGTGATGTAGCACAAGTGCAGTTTGGTGGTGAGGTCCGTCTTGGGGCCAGTATCAAGGATGGTTATACAGAATCTGTCACGGGCATCGTGATGATGCTACGTGGTGGTAATGCCAAGGAAGTTGTTGGACGGGTCAAGGAGAAGGTTGCCGAGATTAACGATCGTGGGTTATTGCCTGATGGTCTTAAGATCGTACCCTTTTATGACCGGACAGATTTAGTGGATTCGGCATTGGAAACAGTCTACAGCACCCTGGTTGAGTCATTAATCCTCGTGGTGGTGGTCTTATTTGTTTTCTTGGGTAATCTGCGGACCAGCCTGGTCGTATGCTCGACACTTGTCATCACCCCGCTGGTCACTTTTTTAGTGATGGATCAGCAAGGAATGCCGGCCAACCTGATGTCACTGGGTGGGCTAACGATCGCACTCGGAATGATGGTCGACCCCACTGTGGTGGTGGTGGAGAATATTTATCAAAAACTGAACCTGGCTCGGGGTACCGGCGCATCAAAGTTCGATATCATTGTGAAAGCGACCAGCGAGGTTGCCACGCCGGTCATCTTTGGTGTCATTGTGACAGTGCTCGTGTTCTTGCCGTTGATGACTCTGGAGGGGATGGAGGGCAAGATGTTCAGCCCTCTTGCAGTTACCATCGCCATTGCATTAATGGTGGCGCTATTTGTTTCAGTACTGCTATCACCGGTACTGAGCGCATATATCCTAAAGGGCGGATCGGATCAAGATACCAAGATCGTCGCGACCCTTAAGTCACGTTATCTGATCTTACTCAATGCGGCCCTGGGTAATCAGAAATCGACCATGATGATCGCGCTGGGGTTACTCGCAATGGCATTCGTCTTGTTTCCATTTCTTGGGAAATCGTTCATTCCGATTATGAAAGAGGGTTCGATCACGCCGGTCATTATCCGGGTGCCATCGATTTCACTTGAGGATTCAATCAAGCTGGAAACAGAAGCGATGAAACTGATTGCCGCTGTACCGGGAGTAAGGTTTGTGGTCTCCAAGCTCGGTCGCGGTGAATCACCTGCCGATCCAGCATCTCAGAATGAATCGGACCCGATTGCAGTGCTTGACTTGGAGGAATCTGGCCGCACTCAGATTGAGATCGAGGAGGATATCCGGAAGACATTGAGGACGCTTCCTGGCGTTAATATCGTGATAGCGCAGCCGATCGAGCAACGAGTGGACGAGATGGTGACCGGGGTGAGATCACAGGTTGCGGTTAAGATTTTTGGTGATGATCTTGAAGAGCTACGAAAATTATCTGAGCAGGTGGCACGTATTGTTAAGTCCACTCGAGGGGCTAGGGATCTTCGTATTGAACGATTATCAGGACAGCAGGAACTGACCATTGATATCGATCGACGTGCCATCGCCCGTCATGGTCTCAACGTTGCTGAAGTAAACGAGCTTATTGCTACTGCAGTCGGCGGTAAGGTGGTCACTCAAGTATTTGAGGGTGAGCGTCGGTTTACGCTCTTGCTGCGTTATCCTCTACATTTCCGTGATGATGTCGAGGCTATTCGTGATCTCTTGCTGCGTCCTGTGGGTAATGCCGGTCCAGGGGGTTTAATTGCGCGCGGTGGCATACTTGTCCCACTGAGTGCTGTGGCAGATATCAAGGTGACCGATGGCCCAGCGGTGGTCTCACGAGAGTTTGCTAGACGTCGTGTAGTCGTTGGTGCCAATGTGCATGATCGCGATCTGGGTGGTTTTGTTGCCGAATTAAAGGAGCGGACGGCTAAGGAGATGAAGCTCCCCCCTGGTTATTATTTCGAATGGGGTGGTCAGTTCCAGAATATGGAGCGTGCCATGTCGACACTCTCGGTGATCGTGCCGATTACACTTGCATTGATCTTCTTCCTGTTATTCATGTTATTTAATTCGGTCAAGCTCGCTACGCTGATCTTTCTGGCATTACCATTTGCTTCGGTGGGCGGTGTTGTCGGTCTGTTCATTACCGGTCAGTATCTATCGGTACCAGCATCGGTCGGATTTATCGCGGTCTGGGGAACATCGATATTAAATGGAGTGGTATTGATCGAGTTTATACGACAGTTACGCTATGAAGGTCTGAGTGTGGCTGAGTCTGTGAAAAAGGGTTGTGAACAACGCTTCCGCCCTGTCATGATGACAGCCGCAACGACTATATTGGGATTGTCACCATTCCTATTTGCGAGTGGGTTGGGCTCCGAGGTGCAAAAACCACTGGCCATCGTGGTGATTTGTGGATTAACGACCGCGACCCTGATGACGATGGTCTTAATGCCGATGCTGTACCGATGGTTCGATGATCAGCCTGTCGAGAAGCCTGAGTCTTTAGCTTAATCTCAATTGTAATAAAGCTCCTTGCTGCCATAGACTGTAACGACCCCATCGTTGCGAATTCCCAGTGTAGAATAGATTAAATTTACTGAGAGCAGTCATGCCGTTGTCTCCATCCACCGCTAAAGAAAAAGCCAATATCCTGGCCGAGGCGCTGCCTTATATCCAGCGCTTTCATGGCAAGACCATTGTGATCAAATACGGTGGTAATGCCATGACCGAGGAGAGCCTGAAGCAGGGCTTTGCTCGTGACGTGGTATTACTCAAACTGGTGGGGATGAATCCAGTCATCGTTCATGGAGGTGGCCCTCAAATCAGCGAGATGCTCGAGCGGATCGGCAAGAAGGGTGAATTTGTTCAGGGGATGCGGGTCACCGATTCAGAGACCATGGATGTGGTGGAGATGGTTCTAGGAGGACTTGTTAATAAAGACATCGTCAGCCTCATCAACCGTCATGGTGGCCTTGCAGTTGGCCTTACGGGCAAGGATGGTGCTTTCATTCGTGCAAGAAAGATGCTGATTCAAGATAAGGAGAGGGCGGGAGAGTGGCTTGATCTGGGTCAGGTGGGAGAGATTGAGAGTATCGATCCCGCGCTGATTGCGCTGCTTGATACACGCAATTTTATCCCGGTCATTGCGCCGATTGGTGTTGGTATCAATGGTGAATCTTATAATATCAATGCGGACCTGGTGGCAGGTAAGTTGGCAGAAATATTAAATGCAGAAAAGCTGATCTTACTGACCAATACTCCGGGTGTTCTAGACAAGAATGGAAACTTATTGAGTGGACTCACGGCTCGGAGCGTGGACCAATTATTTGCAGATGGGACTATCTCTGGCGGTATGCTACCTAAAATTGGCTCAGCCTTGGATGCGGTAAAAGCTGGAGTCAGATCCTGCCACATCATAGACGGGAGGGTAGATCACGCGCTGCTGCTGGAGGTGTTGACAGATGAGGGTGTGGGAACGCTGATCAAGGCGGAGTGATAAATTCTTCGATATTGGGTCTGAATTTATAGAAGAATCCTTTAAACAGATAAGAAACTCATGACAAATAAGCCCGGTGAAAGAAAGCTCCAGATCCTGCACGTCCTGGCCGAGATGCTGGAGAATCCTCGTGCAGAGAGGATCACGACCGCATCCCTAGCGGCCAAACTCGAAGTTTCCGAGGCTACTCTTTACAGACATTTCGCCAGTAAGGCACAGATGTTTGAGGGGCTGATTGATTTCATTGAGCAGACTCTGTTTAGCCTCATCAATAAACTAATTACTGATGAGAAGGATGGCGTCCGGCAGATTGATGGAATACTGTCACTGCTATTGGGCTTTGCTAAAAAGAATCCAGGCATGGCCAGGGTGCTGATAGGAGATGCTCTGGTAAACGAGAATGATCGTCTGCAGGTACGGATTAATCAGCTGCACGACCGTCTCGAGGCGACATTGAAACAGGCGTTACGCTTCTCTGCTGGTGAGGGGGGGGTTGGATCTGGCCAGGATGCAGGGGCCCAAGCGAATCTAATGATGTGTTACGTTATTGGTCGCTGGCACCAGTTTGCCAAGAGCGGTTTCAAGCGGGATCCATTGGAGTATTGGGAGATGCAGAGACAAGAATTGTTGTCCGGTGGTCATAACTCAATCCGTTAGCGTATTTGTACCGCTTCTCGGACACTGCATACCGAGCATGAGTGATCTTTTTTCAGTGTGACCGAGCGCCAGCGCATCGTCAGGCTATCGAGTAGCAGCAAACGGCCACTCAGAGTTTCCCCGCATCCAATCAGAATCTTCAGCGCCTCAGCCGCTTGCGTGCATCCGATGATTCCGGTCAGTGGTGCAAATACTCCCATCGCCGAGCACTGCATATCGTGATCCTCTCCATCGGTTGGGAACAGGCAGTGGTAACAGGGGCTATCACTATAACGGAAGTCAAAGACGGTGACCTGGCCTTCAAAACGTACCGCTGCACCGGATATGAGAGGCTTCTTGTTGCTAAAGCAGGCCCTATTCAGTGCATGGCGGGTGCTGAAATTATCACTCGCGTCCAGCACCACATCAACCTCTGCGACGAGTCGGTTCAGTCTACCCTGATCAACACGCTCATGCAGGGCGACTACATTCACTTCCGGATTGATGTCGAAAAGGGTTTTCTTTGCGGATTCAACCTTGGGGATGCCGACCGCGGCAGAGTGATGAATGATCTGTCTTTGAAGGTTGGTGAGATCGACCATGTCATGGTCGCACAGGGTAATTTTACCTATACCGCTTGCAGCTAGATACATCGCAGCAGGGGAGCCTAGACCTCCCGCACCGATGATGAGTGCATGTGACCGGACTAGTTTTTCCTGCCCCTCAATGCCAATCTGAGGGAGCAGGATGTGGCGACTATAGCGTAGCAGCTGGTTATCATTCATATCTGTGACGCGTTTTATCCAGCAGTCACTGCCAGCGCGGTCAGTTACTATTTTCTGCTGGTTTCTTTTCTGGTTCTGGAACAATACCCTTGAGGCGGTTCATCGCCTGCGTCAGAAGTAAGTCACTGCTCGACCCAAACTCCATCGGAAGGGTAGGTTTATTGCTGCCCTCATCTTCATCCTCAGGCTTGACGGGTGTCTTGATTGCAGGCTTTGGAGCGGCTTTTACTTCCTCAGGAGGCTTAGTCTTATCAGCCTTTCCGTTACTCAGATGGCGATTCAGATCTGATTCGCGCAGACGCGAAGATTCATCCTTTGCTGATGCATCAGCAATATCTGGGGTAATTCCCTTGGCCTGGATAGATTGCCCGTTGGGTGTGTAATACCGCGCAGTGGTCAGCTTAATGGCGGTATTGTTGCCAAGAGGGAGTATCGTTTGTACTGATCCCTTGCCGAATGTTTGGGTACCCATTACGACAGAACGTTTATGGTCTTGTAATGCACCTGCGACAATTTCAGATGCAGAGGCAGATCCGGCATTCACCAGCGTGACCATGGGAACAGTCTTGATCTCTGGTGGCAACCCTTTCAGATAATCACCTTTAGAGTCACGCAAATAAAACTCGGGGCTGGCCTTAAGTTTCATCTTGGCATCATCTGTTCGGCCATCGGTATACACTACGAGTGAGTCAGGCGGTAAGAAGGCGGCAGACACCGCAACCGCACCATTTAACAGTCCACCCGGGTTATTACGCATATCCAGAACCAGACCCTTCATCGGTACTGTGCTCTCTTTAAAAAGCTTATCGATTGCCTTGGCAAGATTCTCGCCGGTTTGCTCTTGAAATTGGGTGATACGAATATACGCGTAACCAGGCTCGATCAGTTTTGATTTAACGCTCTGAGTTTTAATGATGGCCCGTGTCAGCTTGAATACCAGGAGCTTATTCTCTCCCTTACGCGATATGGTGATACTGATCGGAGTATTCGGTTTCCCACGCATAAGTTTAATGGCGTCGCTTAAAGACAGACCCTTGACTGCGGTATCGTCTAGTTTGACGATCAGATCTCCGGTCTTAATCCCTGCTCGGAATGCTGGGGTATCTTCAATGGGTGAGATCACCTTAACAAATCCATCCTCCATGGTGACTTCAATACCCAGTCCACCGAACTCGCCCTGAGTGGAAACCTGAAGCTCTTTGTAGGCATCTATATCAAGATAGGCAGAGTGTGGGTCAAGACCGGTCAGCATTCCGTTGATGGCCTCATTGATAAGCTTCTTGTCCTCTACCGGTTCAACATAGTCATTCTTAATACGGCCGAATACCTCGGTAAAAGCGCGTAACTCCTCAACTGGAAGTGGGCGCAGAACTTCTTTTGTATCCTTGTTAGCAACCGCAGAGAAGTTAAGGCTGAGCATCACGCCAGCGACAGCGCCCACAAGGATCAATCCAAATTGTTGCATTTTGTTGCGCATTAAACCCTCTCCAGACTTGTATTGTTACCGATCATTTTATTTTGACCCAGTTCAGGGGGTCAAATGGCTTCCCTTGATGGCGTAGTTCAAAGTATAAACCGGAATCCGCATTGCCGCCGCTGTTTCCTACTGCGGCAATGGTATCTCCGCTTTTGACAGAGTCACCCACCCGCTTATGAATAGACTCATTATTACCATATAGGCTCATATAACCAGATCCATGATCAACGATCATGAGATTTCCGAATCCCCTTAACCAGTCCGCAAATACGACACGGCCACCTGCAATGGACTTGACCTCTTCACCGCTGGGTGCACGAATGAATAGACCCTTCCATGTCATGCCACCATCAGCTCTTTGACTACCGAACCGGTTGATGAGTTCCCCTCTAATCGGCAGACTCAAGCGACCCTTGAGTGCCGCGAATGGATTTCCATCTGTGGATGCATCAGGTAGTCTGCTATTACTCAGTGTTGATGCTCGATTTTTTTGAGCGAGCAGCTTTCCAATTCTCTCAACCAGACGGGAGAGCCTCTCCTCGTCCCGCTTGAGCTTGCTAATCTCTCGCCTCTGCTGCTCAACTTGGAGGGAGATGCTTGCGAGTAGTTTTTTATGCCCTGCTTTTTCCTGTTCTAGATGCTTCTTCTGCTTGGCCTGTTCAGCCTGAATGGCTCTAATCTCTAGGCTTTTATTGTGGCTCTCACGGGTGAGTTCATCAAGCTGCTCAAGGCTGGTTCTGAGTGCATTAATACTCTCTATATGCGCTCGCGAGAGATAGTTGTAGTAGTGCAGTTCACGCGCAATTAGATTTGGATCTTGCTGATTTAGAAGCAGACGTAGATACTCATGCTGCCCCCCAACGTATTGACGGTATAGTAACTTGGCAAGCTGAAGCTGTTGCCGGTCGATATCGCTTTTGACCGTATTGGACCGGGTTTGTAGCTGGCTGAGTGAGCCATTGGCCGCTCGCTGCTCCTGAGCCAGTTCGGCCAACTTCCGGCTTGCACCGCTGATGGCTTGTTCTGATTCACGTAACGCATCCGCGGCTTCCGATCTGGACTCTTCCTTACTTGCTAGGTCTTTCTGTAGCGCATCAATGCGTTGTCGGAGTTGCTTTAGATCCTCCGGATTGCTTTTAGGAGGGGCTGCATAGATTGAGTGCGACAGCAGTAGGACGCAGGGCAGAATGAATTTTAAAAGCATCTCCAGCAACTCCTTACGGAGATACGTGGATGTTTTCAATCGTTATTACGCCAGGAGAGGGTCATGAGAGGGGATTAAGCTTTATGATGACTTTGATTTTCCCTGATTGGCCACGGCCTGTTGGGCCTTTTCAATCTCTAACTGATTACCCAGGTAATAGTTTCGGATGGGTTTTAGATCATCATCAAGCTCGTACACCAGGGGTATACCGGTCGGAATATTTAATTCTAGGATATCCTCATCAGAAATATTATCGAGATACTTGACCAGTGCCCTCAGTGAATTGCCATGGGCGGCAATGATGACCCGTTGTCCGGTTCGAAGTGCGGGGGCAATAGTCTCATTCCAGTAAGGGAGGAACCGGGTTACCGTGTCCTGTAGGCATTCGGATAGGGGGATATCTTCCTTGGCTATATTCAGGTAGCGTGGATCAGATCTAGGGTATCGGTCATCCTGAGTCGTTAACGCAGGTGGTCGGATATCGTAGCTTCGTCGCCAGATCTGCACCTGTTCGTCCCCATAAATAGCCGCTGTTTCAGCCTTGTTGAGACCTTGCAGAGCGCCATAGTGCCGTTCATTTAACCGCCAGGAGAGATTGATCGGGATCCACATCTGATCCATTTCATCCAAGGCAATCCATAAGGTACGGATGGCACGTTTTAATACGGAGGTATAAGCAACATCAAATACGAATCCATTCTCACGCAATAATCTGCCAGAATTCCTGGCCTCTTCCAGCCCTTTTTTCGATAAATCTACATCGGTCCAACCTGTAAATCGATTTTCCTCGTTCCAGGTACTTTCTCCATGCCTCAGGAGAACAAGCTTCTTCATGTGGGCCTTTACTTTATAAAAAGAATGAAATTATCTATGAAACGTTCTGAAATCCTATACATTTTAATATATTTTGCTATTTGCCGCAGTAAGCGATTATTGAGAATCGTAGTAAAATTTCAGGTTATCTTGCAAAAGAAAGCATCTAAAAGGTGCTACTTTTATCGACCTCTCAGCTAAAACTTGTTTTGTGTCGGTTGAAACAAGAGGGTCACAGGATGTTACAGTCTCTGATAAAATCAAAAAAATCTAACGGGATGAATAAATAGATATGGATTCAGTATTCGTACAAAATAATATTGCCATGATAATGGCTGCCGTCGTCAGCGGGGGTATGCTTTTGTGGTCTTTCTTATCTTCCAGTCGCTCGGGTAGCGAGGTCGATACACTGGTCGCTGTTCAACTCATCAACTACAAGGACGGACTGGTACTGGATGTTCGGGAGGGGAGCGAGTACGAGGGCGGCCATATCGTTAATTCAAAACACATTCCTGGAGACAAGCTTGAGGACCGGATACAGGAGCTGGAAAAATTCAAAAGCAACCCCATCGTGATCATTCACCGTAGCGGCGCGAATAGCACAGGTAAGGCCGGTTCTATTCTGAGTAAGCATGGATTTGCTCATGTTCACAATCTTGCCGGGGGTATTGATACATGGCAGAAGGCAAATCTCCCCATTGTGAAGAAGTGAAGGCAACCGCATGGCCAGAGTAGTTCTATACTCAACCGGTAGCTGCCCTTACTGTGTCATGGCTGAACGTCTCTTGCGATCAAAAGGGGTGACCGAGATCGAAAAGATTCGGGTCGATCTGGATCCTGCGAGACGTGCCGAGATGATGGAGAGAAGCTCCCGCAGAACTGTCCCACAGATTTATATCGATGATACTCATGTCGGTGGATATGATGATCTGGTGCAACTTGATCATGATCATCAGTTGGAAAAGATGCTGATGGAATGACGCATGTCCATCCGTAGTTCGACGGTTTTCCTAAACAATCGCAATCCTACGACACTGGCTGTTATCTTGGTGAGGCACTTTTTAAAACAGTCAAATTGGAATCTATCATGAGTGAAGAGCAGCAACCGGTTTTCCGGATCGAGAAGATTTATGTCAAGGGCTTATCCCTTGAGATCCCTAACGCGCCCGCAGTCTTTCTGGAACGTGAGCCCCCTCAGGTGGATGTGCAGCTGCATACGGCTGGAGAGCGTATCGATGAGGGGATGTTCGGGGTCCTTTTGACCGCAACTGTCACCGCTAAGGTCAATGATAAGACTATGTTTTTGGTGGAGGCCCAGCAGGCTGGCGTCTTTCAAATTCGTAATGTCGCAGAGACCGAGATGGAGCCTGTACTAGGTATTGCTTGTCCTAATATTCTTTTCCCTTATTTGCGAGAGGTAGTGTCGGATGTGGTCACTCGTGCTGGATTCCCTCCGGTCATTCTCAATCCAATAAATTTTGAAGGTATTTACCAGCAGGATAAGCAGCGTGCTGATTTGAATGCAGCGGCAGCGGGCTCATTGGACGAGGACAAGAAAACACATTGAAAATGAAATACGCATTACTCCTCGAAAGCTTTTCAAGGCGGCGTCAAGTCCAGGCGCTGCTACTGTCTTCGTTATTAATGATCCATGGGCATGCTCTTGCATCAATGGAGTTTTTTTCCATAGCGGATAGTGCGGCTATTATGTATGACGCACCATCCCTTAAGGCTGGCAAAGTTTTCGTAGCGAGTCGTTACCTTCCGGTGGAAGTGATCGTCAAGGTAGAGGGCTGGGTGAAGGTACGTGATAGTGGCGGAGGTCTTGCCTGGGTTGAAGAGAAGGCATTAAGCAGCATGCGTTACGTGATCGTAACTGCCACTCAGGCTGGGGCATATCAATCGACGGATACGGGTTCAACATTGATATTCGAGGCCCTACAGAATGTGGTGATGGAGTGGCTGGAGCCTGCCATGAATGGGTGGGTTAAGGTACGCCATCGAGACGGTCAGGTCGGGTACGTCAGAACACATCAGGTCTGGGGTTCATGAGAATAGCCATCCTCGGTGCTGGGGCCTGGGGAACTGCGCTGGCGATTAATCTTAATGAGCACCACCAGGTTACATTATGGACACCTGATACGCAGCATCTAGATGAGATGCTCTCGCAACGAACTAACCACCGCTTTCTTCCTGAATTTCCTCTGCCTGACTCACTAGAGCTGACCTCGGTAATTGCCGATGCTATTGATACGGCTGATCTTGCGGTGATTGTCGTTCCTGTTGCGGGATTGCGTGAGACATTACGCAGAATTATTGCGACCGGAAGAGCGATACCGGTGATCTGGGGATGCAAGGGTTTCGAGGGGAAGTCCGCTAAACTTCCTCACCAGGTGGCGATTGATGAGTATGCCGGGGTCGCGCCCTGTGGTGTGCTGTCAGGGCCGAGCTTTGCGCAGGAGGTGGCGCAGCGAAAGCCCACCGCCTTAACCTTGGCATCTCATGATGAAGAATTCTCCAGGAGTATCGCCGCACAGTTACATCATCCACGTCTTAGGGTCTATTCCAGTACCGATGTCATTGGTGTAGAGGTAGGCGGCGCAGTCAAGAATGTGATAACCATTGCCGCCGGCATTTCTGATGGTATGGGCCTTGGTCATAATGCTCGTGCAGCCCTGATCACTCGTGGACTGGCCGAGATTACTCGCTTAGGACTGAAGCTCGGCGGTCATATAGAAACCTTTTCAGGATTGGCAGGGGTGGGCGATCTGATACTTACTACGACTGGCGATCTGTCGCGCAACCGACGTGTAGGACTGTTGCTGGCAGAGGGTCAGCCACTGTTAGATATTCTTAAAAATCTCGGACATATTGCGGAGGGGGTGTATACCGCACGAGAAGTTCTTCATCTGAGCCAAGAGATGGAGGTCGATATGCCGATCACCCGAGCCGTCTGCAGCATACTGTTCGATGGTGTATCACCCAAGACGGCGTTAGAGTCACTGATCAATCGGGAGCCCAAAACAGAGAATGGCTAAGCAAGGGGCTGGTCTCACATTTTCTATTTCTATGTTGATAAGTTTTTATGGGGATAGGGGTGGCTCAGATAGCGCCCCCAAATCCAGTCTGTCGCCAGGCTTCATAGATCACAACCGAGACGGTGTTAGATAGATTAAGGCTGCGACTGCCTAGTACCATCGGCACGCGGATACATCTTTCTGCTGGAAAACTTTCTCGTATCTCGATCTTCAGACCACTGCTTTCCGCGCCAAAAAGAAAAGCATCTCCAACCAGATATGAGGCCATGTGGTGGTGCTGATTTCCCTTGGTGGATACTGCAAAAATACGACGATCTTGTAGATCAATGAGGCAATCTTCCCAATTTTCATGGATCTTAATATTGGCAAATTCATGATAATCCAAGCCTGCTCGTAGCAACCTCTTGTCTTCCAATGAAAAGCCCAGTGGTTTGATCAGATGAAGTTTTGATCCTGTATTCGCACAGAGGCGAATGATATTCCCGGTATTAGGTGGAATTTCAGGTTGAAATAGAATTATGTCGAACATCATTCTGCCGTTTAATTTAAATCGATAGCTTGGTTGGTACAGGTGATGAAGCTGAACAGGGATAGGGGGCGTGCAGCTGGTTAGTTACTGTAAAGAAGTGATGAGATTTAGAGTGCTTTATGAATTGTTCTTCTAAGTGGAAATTCACATCCCTAAAAACCATTGGCTAATGGAACTAGAGCTTGAATTCAGCTATTTTATAATTTTAAGTTAGAAAATAAACCTTCTTCATTCTTTTTTTTATTGCCGCTCTCAAGGTTAGGCAGGTCACTTTGTGGTTATCTCGTGACCTGCCATCCCATTATGTCTGTAATCGGTTTTTAATTATTTGTGGTAGCTCGTTTCCTTGTCGAAGTTATCCCAGATGTAGCCTGGTTTTACTATGGGGTGGGTTGGAATCAAGAATGTTGCAGTCTCCATAATTCCGTATGCTGTGCGGCCAACCATCTGAAATACACCAGTGAACACACCAGTAATGGCCCCCGCAACTACACCATCTCTCTGTCCGACTATCATTATATTCTTGGGGACTTCAACCCAGCCGGTAGCGATGTTAGCGATGCCATATCCTAACTTGTTTCCCACATGCGTCACGTAACTTGCGTCGTGAGCATGAACTGATGGAGTTAAAAAGATCAAGGAAGATACGATCAGTAGTGACTTGATTATTTTTTTCACGTGTAGCTCCTTAAAATTGAGTTGAATTAGTATCTAAATTTAGACCTTTACTAGAGATCCTCACACCTTAATAGAAAATTCCCTAGCCTGTACAGCGTTCGACTTTATAAGCAAAAATAAGTTCCCAGCAGCGCTAGACAACTACCGTGAGTCCATTAGAGGCTAAGTCTATAATCCGCCAATTTTTTCACGGCAGCTTATAATTTTATATCAACTGAATCTATGCAACCAGAATAAACGCCAATGAATCCTTTGGTGCCATTATCTAGCGAATGGTGAGCACTTCGCTCCTCGACATGGAGTGCTTTATCGTCTTCTATCATTTTCTCAATACTACTCCACCGCTGTGTCCCATCAGCGGTAGCCTGAAGGCATGTACTTGTATCTACAGAAATGAAGCAACTTGATTCAGCGTAACTTAGGTTTGAGAGATCGCCCTTGTTCTGCATCACGATCTTCTCGTCATGTTCCTTTCGCCAGCTTAATCCATTTTCTGGCAGCTCAGTATAGTGCTCAGAGGGCTAGTCTGATGGCCATCATATTGAATTCTCCCGCGATCATTAACGGCGTACAGGAAACAGTTTGATCTATTTTTAATCTATCGTCGAAAAATGGCTTGCTACGAATTGACAACAGTACCTTTCGCCTTGATGATACAGCTCATCCCGAATCAGATAATCACAGACTCGCTGTTCGATTGATAATAACCGAATAACTGGATGATTGACCCAGTTACCAATTCATACAGGGTGCAGAATGAATCAATCCGTTTCCGATGTAATTTCCATAAAGCCATCAGCCTGGACTGTTGCTCAAATCGAAGCTTTGCTGGATCTGCCTTTTGGCGACCTAATTCACCGTGCCCAGTTGATTCATCGTCAGTATCATGATGCTAATGCGGTGCAGCTATCGACACTGATCTCGGTTAAGACAGGTGGTTGCCCAGAGGATTGTGGTTATTGCCCGCAGGCGGCGCGCTACCATACGAGTTTAGAAGATCAGGAGATGCTGTCACTGACGGAGGTGATCGATACAGCAAGAGCGGCAAAGGCCCAGGGGGCTTCACGGTTCTGCATGGGTGCGGCCTGGAGAGGTCCTAAGCAGCGGGATATCGGTAAAATATCAGAAATGATCAGTTCAGTGAAGGCACTGGGCCTTGAAACCTGTGCCACGCTGGGGATGCTGAAGCAGGGGCAGGCTGAGCAACTCAGGCAGGCCGGTCTTGATTACTACAATCATAATCTCGATACAGCACCAGAATTCTACGGTGAAGTGATCACCACCCGTGACTATCAAGACCGTCTAGACACGCTTGAACAGGTAAGGGCGGCCGGTATGAATGTATGTTGCGGTGGAATCGTTGGTATGGGTGAATCACGTCAAGCACGGGCAGGACTGATCGCTCAACTAGCGAATCTCAAGCCTTATCCCGAGTCCGTTCCAATTAATAATCTGGTTCAAGTAGCCGGTACACCACTGCACGGTACAGAAGCACTGGACCATTTTGAGTTTGTTCGGACCATTGCAGCTGCTCGAATTACCATGCCTAAAGCGATGGTACGTCTCTCGGCAGGAAGGCAGGAAATGTCTGAGGCGGTACAGGCACTGTGCTTTCTTGCGGGTGCAAATTCTATTTTTTATGGTGAGAAGCTACTCACCACGGGTAATCCGGAATCTCAGAGAGATGATAATTTATTCAAAAAACTTGGAATTCGTTCGATCTAGTCAGAATGCTCACTGATCTTGCTGAACAGCTTCGTACCCGGGAAAGTGCAGGTTTAAAACGCCGCAGGATAACCACAGAGAGTCGTCAGAATGCGCATATCACTATCGACGGATGTAGTTACCTTGCATTTTGTGATAATGATTACCTTGGACTTGCTAATCATCCTCAACTGATTGAAGCAGTCTGTGAGGGTGCCAGACGGTATGGGGTGGGCGCAGGTGCCTCGCACCTTATCAGCGGACACTCATCAGCTCATCATGCATTAGAGAGTGCTCTAGCATCTTTTACAGGCTTCCCCAGGGCGCTACTCTTCTCAACCGGCTACATGGCCAATGCCGGTGTGGTGACTGCGTTAATTGGGCGTATCGATGCGCTCTTTGCGGATAAACTCAATCATGCTTCGCTCAATGATGCTGCGCTATGCTCAAGTATAAAGCTGACCCGTTACCCGCACCTTGATCTGATCGCTTTGGAGAAGCAGTTGGCTAGTTCTCAGGCCAGACGGAAGCTAGTGATGACCGATGCAGTGTTCAGCATGGATGGGGATATCGCCCCGGTGCCTAAACTGCTGGCATTGTGTGATAAATATGATGCCTGGCTGCTGATTGATGATGCACATGGATTCGGTGTGTTGGGTCGTCAGGGGAGGGGGGTGGCATCTCATTTCAATCTGAGTTCACCCCGTATCATTTATATGGCGACCCTTGGCAAGGCGGCGGGTGTATTTGGAGCCTTCGTCGCTGGGCAGGTTGAGATCATTGAGTCCCTGATCCAATCTGCCCGTAGCTATATCTATACCACCGCTACCCCGCCACTGCTATCCCACGCATTGCTTCGTAGCCTGTCATTAATCGAGCAAGAGGAATGGAGGCGTGAAAGGTTATCACAGCTCATCATGCAATTTCAAAGGGGTCTACAGTCAATGCGATGGAAATTATTGCCATCCAAGAGCCCAATCCAGCCTCTCATCATTGGTAGCAATGATGAGGCCTTACAGTTAAGCGAATCGCTCCGAGAACGTGGGATAATGGTACCCGCAATCCGTCCACCGACTGTGCCGAAGGGTACGGCAAGACTGCGGGTCTCGCTGTCGGCCTCACACAGTAAGGAGGATGTGGATCAATTGTTATCGGCATTGAGGCAACTGGACTCGGTATATGAGCCTCCACGTTAAAATCCTTGGCGCTGGCCCAGACCTCGTTCTACTGCACGGCTGGGCCATGCACAGCGATATCTGGGATGGTGTGCGTGATCAGTTAGCTCGGCATTTTCGTCTGCATCTAGTCGATTTGCCGGGTCATGGCGGCAGTGCAGCATGCGAAACGGCTACACTGCAATGCATGGTAGAAAAAGTTGCAGAGGTACTCCCCGATGATTGCACCATTTGCGGTTGGTCATTAGGGGGTCAAGTATCGGTCGAGCTTGCATTGCAACTGCCCGGGCGTGTTAAAAAGCTGATACTGGTCTCGACCATTCCATGCTTTATTAAACATAGAGACTGGCAATGGGGCATGGATGAGGAGATGCTGCAACTCTTTATGAGGAACTTGAAGCGCGATTATGCAATGACTCTGGATCGATTTATCAGCCTACAGGTAAAAGGCAGTACCGATACCACAGCAGTCCTAGCAAAATTGAGAGCAAGCTTCTCTCATGACCGAGAACTAAATGAAGCCTCACTACAGGCGGGGCTACAGATTTTGTTGACGACCGATTTACGCAATAAAATAGAAAAAATCAGCCAGCCGGTCGTGCTGATACATGGGGAGAACGATATCATCACCCATCCCTCTGCAGCACGATGGATGCACCAGAAGTTACCGAGTTCAGAGCTGGTAATGATCCCAAGCTGCGGACACGCGCCCTTCTTGTCACATCCAGATCAATTTATAACAAAACTGATTCAGACAGTCTAAATGAATTACGACCATACCCTAGATAAGCATCAATTGCGACGGTCATTCGAACGTGCGGCACCGAGTTACGACGTTGCAGCAGTTCTGCAACGTGAGGTATGTGATCGGATGTTGGCGCGCCTTAATTACATCAAGCATACCCCGGATTTCATTCTGGATATTGGCAGTGGCACGGGTTATGGTAGTCGGAATCTGGCCACGCGATTCCCTGCATCAAAAATTTTAGCGGTTGATATTGCCTTGTCGATGCATCTTAAGGCGCGTCCTCCGGTCCCATGGTGGAAGCCATTCGCATCTGCACATGGGCGGCAGACAATTTACACGTGCGGGGATATTGAATCATTACCGGTAAGGGATTCCTGCTCAGGATTAGTCTGGTCAAACCTGACACTGCAATGGTGTAACGATATACGACATACATTCTCCGAGGTTCGACGGGTTCTTCAGCCGGGCGGTCTTTTTATGTTTAGCACTTTTGGCCCAGATACCCTGAAGGAGCTACGTCAGGCCTTTCGTAGCGTAGATAATTACAGTC
Organism: Nitrosospira sp.; assembly: GCA_013450215.1. Lineage (GTDB taxonomy): Bacteria > Pseudomonadota > Gammaproteobacteria > Burkholderiales > Nitrosomonadaceae > VFJL01. The sequence continues at coordinate 19,208 of JACDSH010000053.1, read as the reverse complement.
ATATTAATCGGTTCACTGATATGCACGATATCGGTGACATGCTGGTCCATAACGGCTTTGCGACGCCGGTCATGGATATGGAGTACATCACACTGACCTATGATGATGTGATCAGTGTGATGAAGGATCTGAGAACTATTGGAGCTCGTAATGTGACTGAGGGTAGGGCGCATGGACTCACTGGGAGAGTCAGATGGCAGAAAATGATCGATCATTATGAGTCGCTAAGAGTCGATGGGAAGCTACCGGCCACCTTCGAAGTGATTTATGGTCATGCTTGGAAGCCGCTACCACGAAAAGAGATTGGTAAGATCATAACCAAGCATGTATCGACCGATCAGTTCCCCTTGTCAGGATAGACGGGTGTCAGTAGGCTATTTCATTACCGGTACAGATACCAACGTAGGAAAAACACTTGTGAGCTGTACCTTAATCCATGCCCTTTCTGCGTGTGGGAAGGCTGTTGTGGGAATGAAGCCGGTAGCGGCAGGGCATGGTGATGATGGAGCATGGATGGATGTAGAAATGCTCATCGCAGCCAGTAACGTTTCCGCGCCACGTAGTCTGATCAATCCATACGCTTTGATTCGGCGGACTGCACCGCATATTGCAGCAATAGAGATGGGGATTGAGATAGATACCGCTGTGATCCTCAAAGCTTGCCGCGGATTACAAGACATTGCTGAGATAGTAATCGTTGAGGGTATTGGTGGTTTTCGGGTCCCTCTCAATAATCGGCATGATGCTGGTGATATGGCGCGATCAATGGGCTTCCCAGTAATACTGGTGGTGGGGATGCGTCTGGGATGTTTAAACCATGCACTACTGACCGCAGAGGCTGTGCAATCGGTTGGCCTTCCGCTCGCAGGATGGGTGGCTAATCAGATAGATCCACAGATGCTCGATTTCGATGAGAATGTACGTGCACTGCAACAAAGGCTGACCTGTCCTCTACTAGGCGTACTGCCATTTACACCGGGTGTAATAGCGCAAGAATTTACGAGTCTATTGGATATTAGTAGTCTTCAGCAGGTCAAGGTCGGTACTCTCCAGAACTAAGCCTAGGGTCATCAAGTCAGACTAACCAATCTGTTGTGAAATCAACTTCTGGAATTGAATTGTCTGGCGAAACTTTGGTCAAAGAAACAGTGGTATTGATCCATGGTCTGTGGGTCAGTGGCTGGATCATGACATTGCTCGGAAGGAATTTGCGTCGGTGTGGTTTCGATACCGTCATTTTCTCTTATCCTTCCATGCGTGACTCATTGTCACAAAATGCGCTATCACTGTCGCGATTTGTTTCTGGTATTGCAGCGACTCGTATCCATCTTGTGGGTCATAGCTTGGGAGGACTATTGGCATTGCAGATGCTGTCAGAACATTCAGAGCCACGGATCGGTCGCGTCATACTGATGGGGAGTCCTTACCATGCGAGTTACGCAGCCATAAAGCTTGCACGCATTGCGCCGGGGCGATGGCTGATCGGATCTAGCATGAGACAGTGGCTGATGAGACGAGAGGGGGGGCCATCCATTCAACATCACGAGATCGGTTCAATTGCTGGACGGATGAGTGTAGGAATCGGTAAGCTGCTCGGAGGGTTGCCGGCACCCAATGATGGTGTGGTAACCGTCGAGGAGACGAGGTTGCCCATTGCAAGTGATTGGATAGTCATCAATATTAACCATGCTGGCATGCTGTTTTCTCGTAAGGTTGTGTGCCAGGTTTGTGCATTTTTACGACAAGGATATTTTCTGCATTCTACGGAATCGAAATGAGTTTACAAATCTCGCGTCATCTAAAACTAGTCATTACCGTGGGTCAGGCCATTCTATTGGGAAGCTGTGCCAATCTTCCCTATTATGCCCAGGCTGTGGATGGTCAGATTGAAATTCTGCGCATGGCCCAACCGATCACGATGATTATTGCAGATCCTAGTGCCGACCAGAAATTGAAACGAGTCCTCGCTCGAGTGGTGCTGATGAGGGAGTTTGCTAGCCGCGAGCTAAAGTTACCGGACAATAAGAGCTACACGAGTTATGCAGATCTAAAGCGTCCCTTTGTAGTCTGGAATGTATTCGCAGCTCCTGAACTTTCCAGCGAGCTTAAGAAGTGGTGCTTTGTACAGGCCGGTTGTGTCAACTACCGTGGATTTTTCTCACAAGCGGAGGCAGAAAGCTATGCCGAGGAACTCAGAAATGAAGGCTACGACGTTCACGTGGGTGGGGTTCGCGCGTACTCAACTCTCGGATGGTTTAATGATCCGGTGCTGAATACATTCATCGGCTATTCTGAAATGGAGCTTGCACGCCTGATATTTCATGAGCTGACTCATCAGGTGCTCTATCTCCCTGGAGACAGTGTCTTTAATGAATCTTTTGCCACCGTGGTCGAGCAAGAGGGGGTTGGTCGCTGGCTGGATAGCAACGGAGCAACTTCGCAGAGAGCCCTATTTAATGCTAGACAGGGGAGAGAGGCGATTTTTACTGAGATGGTGATGAGCCATCGTAAGAGACTACAAGAACTGTTTGCTTCAGATCTGGGTGATACGGAGAAACGGTTAGAGAAGGCACGTATTTTTGATGAGTTACGTGAAGAGTTCACTCAGCTAAAAGTCACTAAGTCTGAGTTCAGTAGCTATGACCGCTGGTTCGCGCAGAACCTTAATAATGCGCTACTTGCGACGATTTCTACCTACACACAACTGGTACCAGCATTCCAAGCCTTACTTGCTCAGAAGAATGGGGATATGAGTCTTTTTTTTGATGCTATCAAGGAGATCAGTAAATTACCCGAGTCGGAGCGGGCTACCGTGTTGCAGACAGCAGTTGAAAATCACGAGCGGACCAATATCGCTGAGCGCTAACCCTTAGTTTTGCCTGTTCTGCTATTCCGTCTTTCGACGGGCCACGATAACGCCATCCCTCGTTGGGTTGATAAAGGCATCAAATTCTGGGTCTTCGAATATGAGTCGATTATGCTCAAGGATGGCCTCTGTCCAACCGGGGACGATATCAACATAGTCTTCGACTGCCACCCGTCCATGCCACAGAACATTGTCGGCGATATAAAGGCCACCAGGACGAATCCGGTTTTTGGCCATATGCCAGACTTCCGGATAATCATTTTTATCCACGTCGTTGTAGCAGATATCAAATAAGCCCTCAGTCTGGGCAAAGATTTCTTGCGCAAACCCAACGTGGAAATTGACTCTGTCTAATAATCCTGCTGATCCAAGATACTGTTCTGACTGGGCTTGATTGAGGGGGTCTCCATCGCTGCAGATTACTTGTCCTTCTGCCCCCACCGCTCTTGCAAACCAGTAGGCTGAATAGCCATATCCGCTTCCAAACTCAAATACACGACGAGCATTAATTGACTTTGCCATTGTCTCAAGAAAAATACCTACCAAACGACCAACAATAGGAAAGTTATTCTCTTGCGCAACCCTCTCCATCTCTATCAGCACCGGATCATCCGTACGACGAGATATTCCACGCATATAATCCTCAATGGCGGGATGGACTGGAATCAATATTTTGGGATTTTCAATGGTTGGAGAGTTCAGGGGTCGCATATCTGGCTCCTATAAAGAATCACGTGATCTTCTGATTTTTCGCTGCTATATTCAGCTTAGCAGAATTGAGAGAGAGCATGTGAATGGAGTGTCTACAATGTGATCGATGGCTCGATACAATCTATAATTAGTTGATTCAAAATCAAATAAATAAGGTGGGTGGTATGAGTCTGAAGGTTGCATTGGTTACAGGCGCATCCAGCGGTATCGGAAAGGCTACGGCCAAACTGCTTGCGAAAAATGGCTACTACGTATTTGCCGTAGCACGGCGTATGGAGAAGCTTAAGCCGATGAGTTGCGATCAAATCGAGCCCATCCATCTTGATGTTGTTGATGCAGAGGGCATTAGATCGGTTGTGGAGCACATCATCGCAACTAAGGGTCGGATTGATGTCCTAGTAAATAATGCTGCATATGGTCAATTGGGTGCAATTGAGTGTGTTTCAATGGAGGCTGCTCATCAGCAGTTTGAGGTTAATGTCTTCGGATATGCACGATTTATACAAGCAGTGCTGCCCCATATGCGGTATCAGAAGTCAGGTCGTATCATCAATATCACTTCGATTCTGGGTCGAGCACCGATCCCAGGCTTTGGTTGGTATGCCGCCTCCAAGCATGCGGTGGAAGCCCTATCAGAGACCTTGCGGAGTGAGTTGATGGGGTCTGGAATTGACGTGGCGGTGATTGCCCCTGGGCTGATCAAGACCGAGTTTGTCCCCAAACAGTTGGCACTGCTGGAGACGATCCCACATCCACCGGTATACCAGAAGCTGCTTGCAGGTATTCGCATTCTGCTGGTTGATGAACCAAGATCACCCGGGCCTGAAATGATCGCTCATGCGATTCTTGAGGCATCGACAGCAAGGCATCCCCCGATACGACATGCTCTGCCAATCAGTTCAAAGATGGCGATCATGGCCAGATGGTTGATGGGACCCCGTCTATTCTCTTGGGCAATCCGATACCTGATGAAGATCTAACAGACCCTCAGAAAATTTGCTGTATTCTGAGCGCAATAGTCCTACTACTTTGAAACTCGGTGAACGTTAAATGTAGTCTTATTTTGTGTATTTACCGTTGCTGTATTGCCATCCGCACTGATACTAAATGAGACTGCATTGTTTTCAGAAAATCCAGAGCAGCCATTTGTGTCATAAGTGAATCCTTTAACACTAAAATTCTTGCTACTGGCATCATAAGTGTAGTTGGCGTATTCGACACCTGGGTCACCGCAGCTCTTATGGCTATCACGGTCTAAATCGCCGATCGGATCAACCATCAAAAATTTCCCGTTGGTAAAGAATAAATAGGTGGGTGTTTTTATCAAATATGGGTCCACCGACCAGGCCCCAACGATACCCCTTGGGTCATTCTCCATTTTGGAGTAACGGATCTCCTCTACCCGGGTCTTTAGGGGCTCTTTTTTATCCGTTACAGCCAGCGTCCCACCTCGCGTTCCAGCATGAAATACTTCACTGAAGACACTGTGCTGCTTCCTCTCTCGTTGTACCGTTAGAATCTCTGTTGAAATCAAGTCTGAACCGTCGGTACGGATACGCCAAGTCGGCTGTGGATGGGACAGCCCGGCCTTAATATTAGTATCAACCGTCGGCTTGACAGCGATCTTGAAGCCTCGGTTATCAAACTCTGAAAGGGTCGCTGTACCATACTCAACCCCGGCTGTGCTGGCCTTGGTGCCACCACATATCCGATTGGCATCACAGAAGTCATCGGTTATAGCCTCACCTTGCAAATACTCTCCCGATGGTAAAGCTCGTAATACAAAGGCTGTTGAACCTTCCTGTCTAAACCAGATATTGGTACTAAGCATCGCCATGCCTTGCGAGAGAAAGTGTGCCTTGGCCTGAGCGAGACTTCTGACCGGACCGGCAATGCCACCGGCCTCTCTCACCTTCTGTAGCTCAGCAGATGTTGAGAATGTAGCAGGATCGCTATCTAAATTTATGGCAGCACTGACAGCAGATGCGGCATTGGCCGGAATGGAAATGCCATTTTCTGGATTGTTATCAGAGTCCAGAGACTGCAATAAAATTAGTAGGTTTTGAAGTCGGATTGTGTTGTCTTCAGCTAGCTCCATGGGCGTTACAATAGGAGCACCCTTGACCTTGCCTATAACTAGACTGCCGAGCTTGAATTCGACTGTATCGCCATGGTTATATTTGTAGAATCCCTTTTCATCAGTATTGCCAGCAGCACCGGAAGACGCCAGATAGGACACACCAGAGACCGCTGCATCCATCAATATTCCGGTAGTGGGTGTGGATGAGGGCATACTTGAACTGGATTGCGATTTGCTTGTTGTTTTAGCCGCATCTCCACCCGCGTCTTTCTTCTCTCCGTCACAGGCAGCAAGACCTAGAACCAGAACCAACAGAATTAAATAGACTCCATGCGTATCCTGCCTCTCCTTAGATCTCATTCAGACGATTCCTTTCAATTTAATTTTGGATCAGGCTATGATCCTAAAGCAGTGACGACATCTGATACTCATCGAATGGATGCAGTTTGCCATAGGCGTAGGGGGGATGTCGAGTCTGCTGGATCTTGTAGCTAATATTGAGACTTCGTCGGCACACCGCTTGTGGTGCATCAGGATTGAGTGCAATATCGAGCCGCATTACCGCCTCGATCAGATTTGCCGTTTCTATATGACACTCCAGACCCCTAATACTCGTTCACAGCCTGATCAAGTACTGGTCGATATCGCGGACTATGTGATCAATCGCAGCATTCAGAGCGGATTGGCCTATGAGACTGCTCGGCACTGCTTAATGGATACCCTCGGTTGCGGGCTGGAGGCGCTCTCCTATCCGGAATGTACTCGATTACTCGGCCCCATCATCCCTGGCACCATCGTTCCGAATGGGGCAAAAGTTCCGGGTACGAGATTCCAGCTTGATCCGGTGCAGGCCGCGTTTAATATTGGTGCAATGATACGTTGGTTGGATTTCAACGATACCTGGTTGGCCGCAGAGTGGGGGCACCCCTCCGATAATCTGGGTGGCATCCTTGCTACGGCGGACTGGTTGGCCCGCAATATCGCGGCTGGCTATGTCGATAGAGAGCCATTATTAATGCGGGAAGTACTGACAGCAATGATTAAGGCACACGAGATTCAGGGCTGTTTAGCACTGGAGAATAGCTTTAACCGTGTTGGGCTTGATCATGTGCTGTTGGTGAAGGTCGCATCGACCGCAGTGGTAACTCATCTGCTCGGTGGTAGTCATGATCAAATCGTCGCGGCACTTTCACAAGCATGGGTAGACGGACAGGCACTCCGTACCTATCGTCATGCACCCAATACCGGTTCTCGTAAATCTTGGGCGGCGGGTGATGCAACCAGTCGAGCGGTATGGCTAGCGCTGATAACACTCAAGGGGGAGATGGGCTATCCCTCCGTGCTCACAACAAAAAACTGGGGGTTCTACGATGCGCTATTCAGAGGCAGATCACTCCAGTTCCAACGACCAGTCGAGCGGTGGGGTACGTACGTCATGGAGAACATACTATTTAAAATCTCCTTCCCGGCCGAGTTTCATGCCCAAACAGCGGTCGAATGCGCAATGCAATTGCACCCCATTGTTAGAGAGCGAATCGCCGATATAGAAAAAATCACGGTCCGTACTCATGCGGCAGCGGTCCGTATCATTGATAAACATGGACCCCTTAATAATTATGCCGACCGCGATCATTGCATGCAGTACATGGTTGCGGTAGCGTTGATTTTTGGGAGACTGACGGCGGCTGATTATTTAGATGATGTTGCCAGAGACGAACGGATTGATAATCTGAGGGGAAAGATTATTTGCCTTGAAGACTCTCAATTTACTAAGGATTACCATGACCCTGAAAAACGTGCCATTGCTAATGCTGTCACAGTAGAATTCAAGGGTGGTGAGAAATTACCGGAGTTGGTGGTTGAGTATCCGATTGGTCACAGCCGTCGTCGTAAGGAGGGGATACCCTTATTGGAAGATAAGTTCAGAACCAATCTTGCGCGCCGTTTTCCAGTCAAGCAGCAAAAAGCAATCATCGATCTGTTTCTTAACCAGAAGAGACTCGAAGAAACACCGGTCAATGAGTTTGTCGATATGTTTGTAATCTAGTATTTTCCCCCTACAATCTAGAACATGATCTCCCAGGAGTATCTAACGCCATGACCCATAATCTATTCAATACCCTGAAGGAATTTCAGATTTCTAAGGGCAAAAAAACAAAATTCTATTCGCTAGCAGCGCTGGAAAAATCTGGTGTAGGCAAGGTCTCGCGTCTACCGGTCTCTATCCGCATCGTGCTCGAATCGGTATTGCGTAATTGTGATGGAAAGAAGGTCACTGAGATGCATGTACGCCAACTTGCCAATTGGCAGCCCAATGCTGTGCGTACCGATGAGATTCCTTTTGTGGTTGCTCGTATCGTTCTGCAGGACTTTACGGGCGTCCCGCTCCTGGTTGATCTTGCGGCAATGCGGAGTGTGGCTAAGGGGATGGGTAAGAATCCAAATATGATCGAGCCTCTGGTGCCGGTTGATCTGGTGGTTGATCATTCGGTACAGGTTGATCATTACGGTAATAAGCAAGCTCTCGGTCTAAATATGGAGATTGAGTTTAAGCGTAATAACGAACGTTATCAGTTCATTAAATGGGGTATGCAAGCCTTTGATACGTTCAGGGTCGTTCCACCGGGTATAGGTATCGTTCACCAGGTGAATCTGGAATATCTTGCTCGTGGAGTGCATCAGAAGAATGGTGTGACCTATCCAGATACGCTGGTAGGTACCGATTCGCACACCACCATGATCAATGGGATCGGTGTGGTTGGATGGGGGGTGGGGGGTATCGAAGCTGAGGCGGGGATGCTAGGACAGCCGGTCTATCTACTTACTCCCGATGTGGTAGGGGTCAATCTGACAGGCCGGTTACGTGATGGTGTCACAGCAACCGATCTGGTTCTGACCATTACCGAGATACTCCGCAAGGCTAATGTGGTGGGTAAGTTTGTAGAATTTTTTGGCGAAGGTACTGCCTCTTTGACGCTGCCAGATCGAGCGACTGTGGCCAATATGGCGCCTGAATATGGTGCCACCATGGGCTTCTTCCCGGTGGATGATGCCACCATCGAATACTTCAAGGGTACAGGCCGCAGTGACGGGGAGGTTGAAGCATTCCGCTCTTACTTTAAGGCGCAAGGTCTGTATGGTATTCCTTGTAGGGGTGAGATTGACTATACCCGCGAGTTAGAATTTGATCTGGGTGGAGTGGCGCCGTCGCTAGCAGGACCTAAGCGTCCGCAAGATCGCATTGAAATCGGCAACATCAAATCACAATTCACCAAACTTTTAACCGGGACTGCTAAGGAGAATGGTTATGGCAGGGCCGCGGCCAAACTAAATCAGCGCTACCCGGTACGTGGTTGCGATGATGCCGCTACCCACATTGAATCGAGAAATCAGATTGATGATTACCTAAGACCAGGAAGCGATAGGAATTTTGTGGAGATGATTAGTAACCACTCCGTAATCGACATAGACCGGGACCCTACATGTCTAGAGAATAGCGCAATTGATCTGGGTCATGGCGATATATTGATCGCAGCCATTACCTCCTGCACCAATACCTCTAATCCCAGCGTACTGATCGCCGCAGGTTTGCTGGCAAAGAAGGCGGTAGAGAAGGGGTTGACGGTCAAGCAGCATATAAAGACCTCACTTGCACCTGGCTCTCGCGTAGTGACCGAGTACCTCACCGCTGCCGGCCTACTGCCCTACCTGGAGCAACTTGGTTTCAATCTTGCTGGGTATGGTTGCACCACCTGTATTGGTAACTCGGGCCCTCTATCAGAGCAGATTGAGGAGTCCGTAGTTAAGAACGATTTGGTATGTGCAGCAGTACTCTCTGGAAACCGAAATTTCGAGGCGAGAATACATGCAAATATCCGTGCCAATTTCCTTGCTTCACCTCCGTTGGTGGTCGCATATGCCATTGCTGGAACTATGCTGAAGGACCTGATGACCGAACCACTGGGTATGGGTAAGGATGGTAAACCGGTATGGCTTGGCGATGTCTGGCCCAGTAACTTAGAGATTCAAGCACTGATAAAACATGCTACTAATGCCAAGACATTCCGTCGTCTCTATGGCAATCTGACTAAGGATCACCCACTGTGGAATGGAGTCTCATCGGTCAGTGGCAAGGTCTATGATTGGCCAAGATCAACCTATATTGCAGAGCCACCATTCTTTAGTAATTTTTCTATGTTGCCCACTCGGCCGAGTGGAGTTAGCCATGCACAGGTGCTGGGAATATTTGGTGACTCAGTCACTACCGATCATATCAGCCCCGCTGGTGCTATCAAGGATAGCTCTCCGGCTGGAAGGTATCTTCTTGCAAATGGCGTTACTAAGGCTAATTTCAATAGTTATGGTGCGAGGAGAGGTAATCACGAGGTTATGATGCGAGGCACCTTCGCCAATGTTCGTATTAAGAACTTGATGATTCCCAATAGCGAGGGAGGCATCACGTTGCATCAGCCAGATGGGAAACAGATGAGCATTTATGATGCTGCGATGCAATATATTGCGGATGGTGTTCCGACCGTGGTGTTTGGTGGAGAGGAGTACGGTACTGGCTCCAGCCGAGACTGGGCTGCAAAGGGGACCCAGTTGCTAGGTGTTAAGGCGGTGATCGCCCGGAGCTTTGAGCGTATTCATCGAAGCAATCTGGTCGGGATGGGGGTTCTGCCCTTACAGTTCAAGGGTAATGATAGCGCACAGTCACTCGGCATCAAGGGTGATGAGCTACTCGACCTACTCGGTCTGGATGAGATCAGTCCGCAGCAAGATGTGACGCTTGTGATTCACTCTCCCGACGGTAGCTACCGAGAAGTTCAATTGTTATGTCGGATCGATACCGCCATCGAGGTGGATTATTATCTGCATGGCGGTATCTTGCCATATGTCCTCAGGGAACTCATGACTAGCTGATCGGAGGATGAGGGGTCCCCCTCATCTTGTAATCAGCGCCATGAGATTGGCGCTCCGGTTTTCACTTCGAATTAACCCACGTCTCTTACTGATTTAGTGGGACCCTTTCCCCGCCGGAAATATAACTCTCAAAGAATAATTCCAGCTTCATTTGAAATGGCCATCTGAAAGATTGAATGCTGTACATTCATCTTAAAAATTCCCGTGATATGCTGTAGGCGTTGAAGATATGAATAGGCCGACGAATGCCCCATAGCCTTACCTTAATAACCACCATTGCAGCTAGCTTGGGCCTTGCCTTGATACTGGGTCTCATTGCTCATCGTTTGAAGCTGCCGGTACTGGTGGGTTACCTGCTTGCGGGCGTCATCCTTGGACCGGCCACGCCCGGCTTTGTTGCTGATGTTGAATTGTCGCGTCAGCTAGCCGAGATAGGGGTAATTCTCTTGATGTTCGGTGTCGGGTTACATTTCTCACTGAACGATCTTCTGGCAGTTAAGCGTATCGCTGTGCCGGGTGCAGTCTTGCAGATTGTGGTTGCGACTGGACTCGGAATGGGGGTTGCAGATCTCTGGGGTTGGAGTCTGGGCGCGGGTCTGGTATTCGGTCTAGCACTCTCGGTGGCGAGTACGGTCGTTCTACTCCGTGCGCTGGAGCAGCGCGGCGCACTCAAGTCCGTCAATGGCCAGATCGCGGTAGGATGGTTGGTGGTTGAGGATCTAGCAATGGTTCTAGTTCTTGTATTACTACCTCCACTTGCAAGTTGGCTCGGTGGTGACGTTGCGACTACCGATGCGGGCTCATCCGAACCCAATCTGCTGATCACGTTGCTGACTACCTTCGGTAAGGTTGCGATCTTCATCGCACTTATGTTGATTGTGGGCAAGCGGGTATTCCCGTGGTTATTGTGGCATGTGGCCAGCACCCGCTCGAATGAGCTCTTCATCCTGAGCGTGATTGCGGTCGCGGTGGGGATAGCCTATGGATCAGCAATGCTATTTGGCGTTTCTTTTGCACTTGGCGCTTTCTTTGCGGGCATGGTCATGCGAGAGTCGCACCTGAGTCATCGTGCTGCGCAGGATTCGCTCCCCCTTAGGGATGCCTTCTCGGTTTTATTCTTCGTCTCGGTCGGTATGCTGTTTGATCCGAATATTGTGATGGAGCAACCATTTCGGGTTCTTGCCGTGGTCGCCATCATCGTGACGGGCAAATCCTTGGCTGCCTTTTTGCTTGTTCTTGCCTTCCGTTACCCGCTAAATACTGCTCTCATGGTATCTGCCAGTCTTGCACAAATTGGTGAGTTCTCATTCATCCTGACAGCGTTGGGAGTCTCTCTCGGCCTACTGCCGATCGAAGGTCAGAACCTGATACTGGCGGGTGCATTAATCTCGATCACGATCAACCCATTGTTATTTCAAATGATTGAGCCCTTGCAAGCATGGATTCTTGGGCGATCAGAGCTTGTACGGATACTTGAGCGTAATGCGGATCCATTGGCCGAATTACCGATGACCGTCTCATCAAGCTCTGTGACAGATCATGTGGTACTGGTCGGTTATGGCCGGGTCGGTCAGCGTATCGGAGAGTCATTGACAGAGCATGGATTGTCGCTTGTCGTGGCCGAACAGAATCGTGAGTTAGTCGAGAGATTGCGCAACCATGGAGTCCATGCTGTTGCGGGTGATGCGACAGATCCTGCAGTGCTGATACAGGCTCATATTGTAAGGGCTGATATGTTGGTGATTACAATCCCCGATACCTTGCGTGCGCGCAGCATGGTTGAGACTGCACGCATGCTAAATCCGAAAATTGAGATTGTCATACGAACTAATACTGAAGAAGAGTCAGAATTGCTCGGCAGAGATGGTCTGGGGACAGCATTTCTAGGGGAGCATGAGCTAGCTTTTAGCATGACTCGTCATATCCTAAAAAGGATCAAAACCAAGATGGAGTGACATGAGTAATAAGCTAACCATTTACCAGAAGCCAACCTGTAGCAAGTGTATAGCCACCATCTCAATTCTTAAGGATAGTGGGCAAGAGTTCGAGATGGTCAACTATTATGAAACGCCCTTAACGGTCGAGCAATTGAGAGGCTTGATTGAGAAGTTAGGGGTGAGTCCATGGTACGTACTCCGTAGCGATGAGCCACTGGTGAATAGTCTTAAACTTAACGAGCAGCAGCTGTTGGATGAGGAGTTAATTAAGATTATGGTGGATAACCCAGACCTGATTCAACGCCCCATTGTTGTGCGTGGTGATGAGGTTGTACTGTGTCGCCCCCCTGAGAAAGTCTCCAAGTTACTGAAGTGAACATTACTGCATCGAGATGCTGTAATGGGAAGCTGTTTTGATTTAAGGTTGGGTAATTATGCGTATTAGATCAATTAATGGGCTGAGGGTGATGGTTCCACTCGTCATTACCTTGACCCTGGGAATATCCGCTACACCTGCTCAAGCTGATTGCAGTGGCTGTATCTGCCTAGGAGATCCCTGCAGGTTATGTGCTTTACCCCCGATGAAGAATATCCCTCTAGCAGCGGATGAGCCTGACACGTGTCGCAAAATCAGGGAGAAAGTGCCGCCGATTTCAGCAAGCCCTGGATCAAATGAGCATTTCGCAAGTCAAGATAAGGCGACTATGGAATGTATAAAGAGTGGTGGTGACATCATCAAGAATCACCATAGAACTAAGGATTTTCCGTCTAAGCTGTATTGTAAGCCTTATGCGGAGTCTGGTATGGCCAATACCAGGGCCGGGAGTGGAAGCAAATAAAATAGGAGGCTTGAGGATTGCCGTACTTTGAAATAACAGAGGAAAGGCTATGAAGAATGAGATTACTGTCTTATCCCCCATCCAGCTCGGCCCATACTCTCTGCCGAACAGAATGATGCTCGCACCACTCACTCGTAACCGTGCTGGGAAGGGGAATGTTCCTCAACCGCTCAATGTGGAGTACTACACTCAACGAGCCAGTGCTGGTTTAATAGTCTCTGAGGCATCACAGATATCTCCCCAAGGAGTGGGCTATCCTTCAACTCCTGGAATTCATAGTCAGGAGCAGGTGGAGGGGTGGAGACAGATCACCGATGCGGTGCATTCTAAAGGTGGGAGAATCTTCCTGCAGTTATGGCATGTGGGCCGCATCTCGCACCCTTCACTCCAGCCTGATGAGTATTTGCCAGTGGCACCCTCCGCAATTAAACCTGCGGGGCAGGCCGTCACATATCAAGGATTGAAAGATTTTGTAACTCCACGTGAGCTCGATCTTGCAGAGATCACGGACATCATTGAAGACTATCGTACCGGTGCTGAGAATGCACTCTCCGCGGGTTTTGATGGGGTGGAAATTCATGGTGCTAATGGGTATCTGCTTGATCAGTTTCTTCGTGATGGGAGTAATCATCGGAGCGATATCTATGGGGGCTCTGTCGAGAACCGGATGCGATTGATGCTTGAGGTGACTGATGCGGTTTGTTCGGTTTGGGGGGCGAGTCGTGTGGCGATTCGTTTGTCACCGCTACAGCCTTTTAACGATATGTTTGATTCTAATCCTGAAGTGACATTCAGTTATGCTGTGGAACAACTCAACCGGTTCGGTCTTTCTTATCTGCATGTAACTGAAATGGGGAAGGAGGCACCCAATGCTGCAGGCCCGGCATTTGATCTGGTCAATCTGAAGCGTATCTGGAAGGGGATATACATCACGAATAGTGGCTACGACCTCGTACGAGCCAATGCTTCGATTAGCAGGAATGAGACCGATATGGTGGCATTCGGTGTACTATTTATTGCCAATCCTGATCTACCCATGCGTTTCTCTCAGGGTGCAAATCTTAATAAACCAGATCCTTCAACCTTCTATGGTGGTGATGCCAAGGGTTACACCGACTATCCTAGTCTTAATACGAACTGACCACTCGCGGAGTAGATGGATTAAAGCTACATACTGAGTGGGGCTTTGCATCAGCTTCTAGCTTAAGTGTGCTTGATGTGGATAGTGCGTAGCGATTTGTTCTGAAACATGATCATGTAGTCTATGATGAAAGAGCTGTTATCCAAATCACCTCTATCAGTGACCTGAACCCAATGGAAGCTAAGTCATGAAGGCCAACAACAGAGTTAGCGCGATGCTAGTGTTGATGGTTGTTCTGTTGATTTCCATTTTCATGGCGTGGCAGTATTACTCGTCTAGTGTCCCGAGTATTAAAGTCGGAATACTGCACTCCTTAACCGGCCCCATGGCGACCAGAGAAAAGCCGCTAGTAGATGCACTGCAGCTAGCGATCGAAGAGGCAAATGCCACAGGTGGCATCAATGGCCAAAAGATCGAACCAGTGATCGTTGACTGTCGCTCTGAACCTCTATATTGCGGCCAACAGGCAGAGTATCTCATCACTGAAGCTAAGGTAAAGGCGCTCTTCGGTTGCTGGACATCAGCCTGCCGCCAAGCGGTTAAGCCTGTAGTTGAGAGGCATCAGGGGTTGCTCTTTTACTCGGTGCAGTATGAAGGGATGGAGCAATCACCCAATATCATTTACACCGGCGCCACACCGAATCAGCAGGTCGCACCGGTGGTACATTGGGCATTAGAGACACTCGACAAGCGCGATAAATCTAATAAGCATGTTTACCTAGTTGGGTCAGATTATATTTTCCCACGAGTCACCAACCTTCTCATTAAGGACTTGCTGGCGGCACAGGGAGCGACGGTGGTGGGAGAACGCTACATCCCCTTAGGATCAAGTGAGGTGGTCGAACTGGTCGCTGATATCCTCCAAAAACGACCGGGTATGATCCTGAATACTCTCGAGAGTGATAGTGCGGTCGCCTTCTTTCGTGAGTTGAATAGAGTCGGAATCACACCGGAAAAGACACCGGTGCTGTCGTTTAGCATTGCAGAGGTAGACCTAGCAGGTAAGGATACAGTGCGGATGGAGGGTCACTATGCCGCCTGGAATTATTTTCAGAGCATTCAGACACCCCAGAATCAGGCCTTCTTACAAAGGTTTCATAATCGCTACGGCCAGAAAATGGTAGTTGATGACCCGATGGAGGCCTCCTACATCAGCCTGCAGCTTTGGGTTCAGGCGGCACATGAGGCTGGTTCAGCCGAACCAAGCCAGGTAAAGCGTACGATCCTGCGACAGAGTCTGCTCGCACCGGAGGGTGTGGTTTCACTCGACTCAGCGACTCGCCACTTGTGGAGAGTCGCTCGGATTGGTAAGGCGCGCGCCGATGGACAGTTCGACATCGTTTGGGATTCTGGTCGCCCATTTGAGCCTTCCCCCTTTCCCACATACCGTACTAGAGAGGACTGGGGGCACTTAATAAAAGCGATTGAGGGAACGGGGTTATGAAGTTCACCTCACTCACACAACGTTTCATGGTTTGGTTTGCAGTGGTCTCGCTGCTGCCAATTATGCTGGCAGGATACGGTCTTCTTCGCGTCTTTGAGACTGAACTACAGAAAACAGCGATTCAGCAGGTTTCTGCCATCGCAGATAAAAAAGTCGAGCAGATCGATGGTTACCTGCGTGAACGGCTTCTCGATACCCGAGTGATAAATACCGCCAGTACAACACGCGCAGCCATGCGTGACTTTACTCTGGCATTTCACCAGAACGGAGTAGCGAGTGATGCTTATCGCCAATTGGATGTGAGCTACCGAGATCACTTCGAGAGGTTTGTTGAGGATGCTGGTTATTACGATCTGTTTTTAATTTCTCCACAGGGTACGGTGGTCTATTCACATGCTCATGAAGCTGATTTTGCTACCAACTTAATTAGCGGCCCTTATCGCAATAGCGGGCTCGGCATCGTCACTCGGCAGGCACTGAATATGCTACAAAGTGGCGTCTCTGACTTTGAGTATTATGCTCCATCAGCTGGTGCCATCGCTGCTTTCATGGCATTTCCAATCGTGATCGAGGGGAAGATTGAAGGTGTGTTGGCATTGCAAATCTATAGCGAGCAGGTGTTTCAAGTGTTAACAGATAATGTAGGTCTAGGTGCCACCGGTGAGACTGTAGTCACTCGTCTCGAAAGTGATAATACAGCCCTAGTGATGGCCCCCTTGAAGGATCAGCCGAATGCTGCTCTGAAACTGAAGATACCTCTGTCTGCAGCGATCTGGAGCAGCCTTCATGGAGAACGCGGGGCTGGACTCACGGTTGATTACCGTAATAAGGAGGTGGTTGCGGCATGGCGGTATCTGCCTCGCATGGGATGGGGAATGGAAGTCAAGATGGATGCGGACGAGGTATTCGCTCCTGTTTACCGGATGCGAACACTCAGCCTGTTGATTCTGGGTATGACACTTCTTGCCGCGATTCTGGGAGCTACACTATTTAGTCGTCGTATGGTCAATACCTTAAAGACACTGAGCCTTAGTGCACGGGAGATTGCTGCAGGGAGCCTGCAGCACCGTGTACCGGTTCAAGGTTTGGATGAGATCGGACAGTTGGCGCGTAGTTTCAATGCAATGACAGAGCGATTGAGTGAAAGTAACCGCGAGCGTGAATCGGCTGAGAATAATCTTCGAAAGCTTAACCAAGAATTGGAATGTAGGGTAGCAGAACGGACTGAAGACCTGCAGCAGGCTAATTCAATTCTAATCAGCAAGGAGGAGGAGACCCGATCGGTGGTTGAGCATATGGAGGACTGTGTTGTCACAGTCGATGAGAATGGAATCATCCTCTCCACTAACCCAGTTATGGAAAAGCTCTTCGGATATAACCGAGATGAAGTGATTGGGCAGGATGTCGGTATGCTGATGTCCGAGCCTCATAGCAGTAAGCATGAAAGTTATATGGTGAGATACCGACTGACAGGGCAGGGTCAGGAGTATGTGTCGGGCTCGCATGGTGTGGGAATTGGTCGTGAGGTTGAGGGGGTTCACAAGAATGGTGAGCCCATCGCTCTGTACCTAGCAGTCAGCGAATACTATGTGGGCGGTAAACGTTACTTCACCGGTCTGATGCGTGACATCCGAGAACGTAAACAGGTGGAGCAAGCATTGCGCGCAAGCGAGCAACGATTACGGGCCATTGTGGATAATATGGCCGCCTTTGTCGGCGAGATGACGCCAGATGGGTTGTTGGTAGAGATCAACCGTACTGCGCTTGAGGTGGGGGGGTTGCAGAGCCAGGACGTGATCGGCAAGAGGCTCGAGGAGACTTGGTGGTTCTCACATTCACTCGAAGTTCAAACACAGATACGAGATGATATCGAGCGAGCCTTACAGGGACAGATCGTACGACATGATCTGGACGTTCGCATGATCGGTGGTGATCTTATGACTATCGATTTCATGCTGGTACCGGTCCATGACACCAGTGGACTAGTGATCAAGATGATCCCTTCAGGCGTTGATATCAGTGATCGGATCAATATCATGAAGGATCTAGATCAGGCGCGCCTAGAGGCGGAGCAGGCCAACCGAGCCAAGTCAACATTCCTTGCTGCAATGAGTCATGAGATTAGAACCCCGATGAATGGGGTGATCGGCATGGCAGATGTGCTGCAGCAGAGTAGCCTCACCGGTAACCAAAGGGAGATGCTGGACCTCATCCGTGAATCGGCTTTCGCGCTGCTCGATATCATTGACGATATTCTTGATTTTTCTAAGATCGAGGCCGACAAGTTTGAGATTGAGCGCGAGCCGATGTCGGTCATGGATGTGATGGAGAAGGCTTGCGGTACGTTAGAGAGTCTGGCAGTAAGGAATGAAGTCGAGTTACTCCTCTTCATCGACCCAGAAATTCCTGAGGAGGTTTTGGGAGACGCACTAAAGCTGAGACAGGTACTGATCAATCTAATCAATAATGCAATCAAGTTTTCAAGTGGGCAGTCGCGCAGGAGTCGAGTATCTGTGCGTGTGTTGCTGTCAGAGATTGGGTCGAGTGAATTGGTGGTGGAGTTTCGTATCACCGACAATGGAATCGGCATGAATGAAGAGACTCTGGGGAAAATTTTTTCGTCATTCACCCAGGGAGATGCTTCGACCACACGACGTTTTGGTGGCAGTGGATTAGGACTGGTTATCTCTCACTATCTAACCGAGCTGATGGGTGGAAAGATCGATGTGCAAAGTTCGCTCGGGGTGGGGTCCACCTTTACCGTGAGACTGCCCTTCATGCCCTCTCTAGTTCAGACGATCGTAACCAACAAGTCTTATGATCTGAAGGGATTGTCCTGCCTAGTGATGGGAAGTGACGAGGGTCTAGCGGATGACCTGGCCACTTATCTTAAGTATGGTGGTGCATCGGTTGAACGTTTGTCGGATTTTGAGCAAGCCCGTGGGCGGATTGATACTCTCCCTTTGGGTCAGTGGCTAGTCGTCATTGATGCGGGTCGTGATACAACACCCCCGGTCGATGAGTTGCGCGCTGCCTTCAGCCAACGTCAAGGTCTTGACCCTCATTTCGTCGTGCTCGAGCATGGTCATCATCAAATCCAAACCGAACCAAGATTTGTGATCGTTAGGCGTGGGAGAAGGCGCCATGGACGTAACGAGTCGATAGATCTTATCACACTGGATGGCGATGTCATGAGACGAGATCTCTTCCTCAAGGCGGCAGCCATGGCTGCAGGGCGGTTGCATGAGGAGGAAGACACGGTACTGG
>JACDSH010000042.1 GCA_013450215.1 Nitrosospira sp. | reverse complement strand
AGCACATGATCACCCCAAAGACACACTTTATTTTGCAGCATGACCATGGTTATGCGGACAATATAAACCTAACCCACCTCGGTGGACAAGGGCAAGCTCAGTGGTTTGGTGTTAACACGCACCTGTACCAAGATGTGCTGCACGATCTATCGATCGGTGTCCGTGGTGAGTGGTTCCGTGACCGGGATGGCTTCCGTGTTTTTCAACCAGGTCGAGTTGCGGCCGGCACTAATGCGGATGGCAATAACCAATTGCATAGTTTTGCGCTTCATGGAGCGGGGGCTTCGAGTATGAGTACGCCTGCTGACTATTATGCTGTCACCATTGGCGCAAATTGGAAACCCGCAAAAAGGCTGAAAATTGATACTAAAGCGCTACAGCAGTTTAATGTTCGACCTAATATCCGTTACGATAGGGCTGACAGCTTAACTCAAGCTGCCTACACGCCGTTTGGTGGTCAAAAGGATCAGGTGTTATTCTCAATGGACTTTACGCTTCCGTTC
Source organism: Nitrosospira sp. (assembly GCA_013450215.1). Taxonomy (GTDB): domain Bacteria; phylum Pseudomonadota; class Gammaproteobacteria; order Burkholderiales; family Nitrosomonadaceae; genus VFJL01. The sequence continues at coordinate 41,454 of JACDSH010000042.1, read as the reverse complement.
TAGTCTCTAGATCTTTAGAGTGACGTTTAAAATGCCAGCTTGATATAAGCTGGCATTTTTCATTCGAGGGGCAGATCCCGCGTTATCTCCCTAATCGGCCTGCTTATCTAGTTGCAGTAGCATCCGAACGTGGGGGATCCCCGCGTCTATGAATTCATCTCCTTTTGACTGGAAACCAAATCGCATATAGAAATGGACCGCATAGGTCTGCGCGTTGACAATCGCAACCACAAGCCCTCGCAACTTTGCCTCTCTCAGCAGATGCTTCAAGAGTGCAGTACCCACGCCGCATCCGCGCCACTCCTTGAGTACGGCCATTCGTCCGATATGACCGTCTTGTAAAAGTCGTGCGGTGCCGATCGGTCTGTTAGTGGCATCGAGTGCTAGCAGATGAAGACAATCCTTGTCAAATTGGTCCCACTCCAACTCGACCGGGACATTCTGCTCATGAATGAATACAGTCTCACGAATGGAACGCAACGCAGGATTGTCGGTTTGCCAGTGCGCAACTCGGACCGTAAAGGGATGCATCTTTTTGGTAAGTGTTGAGTAGGCTGGCAGTGACCCTGCTAACAGGGAGGAGAGATTTGCTAGTGTTAACTAAAGAGACAGTCAGTCAGGAGGCTATCGAAGTGAGTCACCAGCGACCGTTCAATCTCAATCTGACTTTACTTAAAAGGGTGACGCAAAACAATAGTCTCTTCACGGTCCGGTCCAGTTGAGATCATGTCTACCGGAATCTCACATACTTCTTCCATCCTCTTTAAATAATTCTGCGCGGCTTTGGGCAACTGCTCGAAATCCTTAATCCCAACAGTGCTCCCCATCCAGCCCGGCATCTCCTCGTAGACGGGCTCACAAAGCGCGAGTTCATCAGCTCCTACCGGTAGAATACTACTGAATTTCTCGCCCTCGGCGTCGCTATCCAATTTGTAGCCTACGCCTAAGCTCAGGGTTTCGACGCCGTCTAGTACATCGAGCTTGGTGACGCATAAACCTGATACACCATTAATCTGAATAGAGCGCTTGAGGGCTGCGGCATCAAACCAGCCACAGCGGCGTGGCCGTCCGGTGGTTGAGCCGAATTCATTGCCGCGTTTGGCGAGATGACGGCCAACTTCATCATCTAGCTCAGTTGGAAAAGGACCAGCCCCGACCCGAGTGGTGTAGGCCTTTGTTATTCCCAGTACGTAGTGCAGCATCTGCGGACCGACTCCACTGCCAGTAGTCGCTGCTCCTGCGATGCAGTTGCTCGAGGTAACGAATGGGTAAGTGCCGTGATCTATATCCAGCAACGTACCCTGAGCGCCCTCAAACAGTAAATTGTTTCCGGCCTTGTTAGCTTCGAATAGCAGTCTCGGAACGTCGGCAATCATCGGTTTAATCCGTTCCGCAAGCGCTAGGGTCTCATCCATGGTCTGTTGGAAGTCAACAATCGGCGCGTGGAAATAATTTTTCAGAACAAAGTTATGGTAGTCGAGCATCTCACCCAATTTGGCTGCAAAACGGTCACGGTGGAATAGATCCTGCAACCGTACAGCTCGTCTTGCGACCTTGTCCTCATAGGCAGGGCCAATGCCACGTCCGGTGGTACCGATCTTGTCTGTGCCTTTCGCGGCTTCGCGTGCGCTGTCGAGCGCGGTATGGCACGGCAGTATAAGAGGACAGGCTTCACTGATGCGTAGTCGCCCCTGAACGTCAATCCCCGCCTGCTCCAGCATACTGATCTCTTCAAGTAGTGCTTGCGGAGATACGACAACACCATTGCCGATATAGCAGGCAACATCACCCCGCAGAATTCCCGAAGGGATTAGGTGCAGCACAGTTTTTTTATTGCCAATGACCAGTGTGTGGCCGGCATTGTGCCCGCCCTGGAAGCGGACCACTCCCTGTGCATGGTCGGTAAGCCAGTCCACGATCTTACCCTTACCTTCGTCACCCCACTGGGTACCGATGACGACAACATTCTTAGTCATGTTTTTTGATCTTTATAAGATTACTTTTTTGCGAAACGGGATTGAATGAGAAATATTGGCTTAGTTTGAGTTGATATAATCTTAGGTGAGACTTGGTCATATAAATTCTTTCGTAATTCGAGTTTAGATCTTCTCTATCTTCCAGACTCCTTGGTCCATCACCAGTTGACGATCGCAGCCAAGGGCATCTTGGTCATTTTGATGCCCTGGCAAATTGATGACAACGATCTGACCTTCGCTGCGGAGCCGTTCGATCTCTTTATCAAGAGATTTATCGGACTTCTTATAAGATGCAAGAACACCCTTCGGATAGGGGGCGGGTTTAACCAGCCCAGATAACTCACGGAGATCCATGCTAAAGCCGGTCGCCGGACGTGACCGTCCAAAAGCCTTGCCTATTTCATCATATCGCCCCCCCAATGCCACTGCATTAGGACAGCCTTTAGCATAAGCAGCGAAGACCATGCCGGTGTGATACTGATAGCCCCGCAGATCAGCCAGGTCAAAGGACAGAGTGTCTACCAGAGGGCTCAGTTCTGATGCAACTGATTCCAATTCATTTAGGGCGGTCTGAATCTCTGGGAAGTCAGGTAGAAGCTTGCGAGCATCTTCAAGTATCTTCTTGTCACCATACAATTCAGGTAACAGCATCAGAGCATGGCGCACTTTCTTGTCAGTGATCTTGTCTAATTGGTCACAGAGATCCCTCAGTCCGGAAATGTCTTTTGACTGGAGTGCACAGAATAGCTGGGTTTCCAGTTCGTTAGATATCCCCGCACCCTTAACTAAACCGCGAAATACGGCGACATGGCCGAGATCAAGATGAATCTGTGTAATTCCGGCAATTGAAAGGGACTGCAACATGAGTTGCTGGATCTCTAGGTCACTCTCCAACCCAACATGACCGTACAGTTCGGCGCCAATCTGAAGTGGTTCACGGGTGCGAGTCAGTCCAGATGGAACCGTATGAAGAACACTGCCTGCGTAGCAGAGGCGGGTGACGCCATTGCGGTTTAGCAGGTGTGCATCAATACGCGCTGCCTGGGGTGTCATGTCTGCACGGAGGGCCATCATCCTGCCGCTCAACTGATCCACCACCTTGAACATGCGTAAGTCTAGATCACCGCCGCTCCCTGAGAGCAGTGATTCGACATATTCAAGCATGGGCGGCTCCACCAGCTGATAACCATGTACCAACATCCTATCTAGTACACGCCGACGAGTCGCCTCAATAGCTAATGCCTCGGCAGGCAGGATGTCCTCTATGTATTCGGGAAGAAGCCAGTTACGCATGTTTGAGATTGAGGAACGACTTCAGGAAGGTGTGCCGGTGGGAGTTATTTGACAAGGTAGAGCAACAGCACGCCCGTTAGCATCAAGGTTAAGCCGATGAAGCGGATCTGGTTATCACCAGCCTCGGTTAGTTTTTTGAAGGCTTCACGCCACTGACTGGGGAGGAGGAACGGCAGCATTCCTTCCATTACCAACATCAACGCAAGTGCCATTAACAAAGTGTCCCACATGCCGCGATAGCTCCGACAGACACCTCAATAAATCATGTATCCACGCAAATGATTCAGGTGAAACGTAAAGCTATTTTCCGCCTCGTCCTGAATTTTTCAGGTACTTAAAAAAGTCGGAGCTAGGTTCGAGAACCATCATATCAGTCTTATTCCTGAATGTCTGTTTATAGGCCTCTAGGCTGCGGTAGAAAGAATAAAATTCAGGGTTTTGTTGAAAAGCAGCTGCATAAATGGATGAAGACTTAGCATCACCCTGACCCTTGACATCCTGAGCAGTTCGATACGCTTCTGCGAGGAGGACCTCTCGTTGACGGTCCGCGTCTGCACGGATTTTTTCAGATTCCGCGGAACCGGTCGAACGTAATTCATTTGCTACGCGCTTACGCTCAGCCTCCATCCGGCGGTAGACAGATTCGCTAACCTCCATTGGCAGGTCAACGCGTTTCAGGCGAACATCAACCACCTCCACCCCGATCTTGCGAGCATCGGCATCTGCCTTTTGGCGCATGATCTCCATAATCTTGTCACGCTCACCAGAAACTACATCATGCACCGTGCGGTTACCGAACTCGTCTCGCATACTTGAATTAACGGTCTGAGCAAGACGGTTTTGAGCCAGCATCTCGTCACCACGAACGCTGATGTAGTATTGCTTTACATCTACGATTCGCCATTTGACGAATAGGTCAACAAGCACATTCTTCTTCTCTGATGTAATGAAACGTTCCGGTTCGACAGTATCCATTGTCATGATACGTGACTCAAAGAAGCGGACGTTCTGAACTAAGGGGAGCTTAAAATAAAGTCCCGGGGCAGACTTTACATCCACCACTTCTCCCAACTGGAAAACGATCGCTTGCTGACGTTGGTCAACGATATAAAGAGAAGAGCTTCCCAGAAATAAAAGGGCGCCAATGATACCAATTAGAGTTGAACTATTTTTCATTTATCTTGACTCCCGTTCACGGCCACGGAATGCCTCACGCGTACGAGCGCCGGCATCTAGCCCAGTCTCTTGTGCAACTGAGGGGGGCGTCTCTGTAATTGGAGCAGGTGTTGGAGAGGGGCCACTGGTCTGTATCAGTTTATCTAAAGGTAGGTAAAGCAGGTTGTTGCCACTCTTTTGATCTACCAGTATCTTGGTGGAGCTAGAGAGGACCTGTTGCATCATGTCTAGATACAGGCGGTCCCTAGTTACGCCAGGCGCCTTGTTATACTCGACGAGGATCTGTTTGAACCGGCTGGCATCACCTTCAGAGCTTACGATCACGCGCTGCTTGTAACCCTCAGCCTCTTCCATCAGACGTGCGGCATTACCGCGTGCCTTAGGAATAACGTCATTAGCGTAAGCCTGTCCTTCGTTCTTCTGACGCTCTCTATCCTGCCCAGCCTTCACAGCGTCATCGAATGCCGCCTGAACCTGTTCTGGTGGTTGCGCATTTTGCATGGTCACCTTGCTGATGGCGACACCGATCTTGTAGCGGTCTAAGATCTCTTGCATTAGCACAGTTGTTTGTGCAGCAACCTGTTCACGACCCTCATAAAGAACGAAGTCCATCTTGCTCTTACCAATCACTTCACGAATCGCGGTTTCAGCTGCTTGCATCACCGCACTTTCAGGTTCGCGGTTGTTAAATAAAAATTCTTCAGGGTTCTTCAGAATATATTGGACCGCAAACTGAATATCAATAATGTTCTCATCATCGGTCAGCATGAGAGATTCTTTCAGCACCTTGCTTCTCACATTGTTGCGGTAACCGATCTCGACTGTGCGAACTTGGCTCACGTTAACGGATTCAACTACTTCAACCGGGTATGGCATATGCCAACGGAGTCCTGCCTGTGTGGTCTCTACGTATTTACCAAAACGCAGAACCACGCCGCGCTGACCTTCATTAACGATATAGAAACCACTTGATACCCACATCAGCAAGAGCACTCCAGCAATAAGACCAATGCCGCCTCGAAAGTGAAGTGGTTTGCCACCGGTAGGCTTTTCACCGCCGTCCGACCCTTCACCTCCCCCTCCGCCACTCTTGCGTTTAAGGAGGCTATTGAGTTTCTTGTTAACGTTGCGCCACAACTCATCAAGATCAGGCGGGCCGGAGTTACCCTTTTTTCTACCCCACTGTGGGTCGTTTAATCCCATGTTGATTCCTAGTTTTTGTTTAATATCGATACAACCATCAAGTGACCTTTTCGGTCGCCAGTTCAGAGTGAAGACTCAACAGCTCTGCCGGCTATGGCTCCAACTTTTGGCTGTATCGTGTATCGCTGTGAAGTACGTTGCCCAATTACTTCGACCAGTGCCAGCCTAATTAATTCAATTCCTGCGCCCGTTCTTGCGCTCAAACGAACTTGATTTATTCTACCACACTCATCCCGCCCGTAACCCGGAACCGCTAACGTTAAGTTAGCCAAGTCTATCTTGTTTAGTATCAGAACTTGTTGGATCTTGTCTGCACCGATCTCTTGCAACACCTTGTTGACCTCTGCGATCTGCTCATCTCGATTGGGGCTACCTGAATCTACAACGTGTAGCAGTATGTCGGCCTGGACTGTTTCCTCTAGCGTGGCACGAAATGCGGCTACTAATGTGTGCGGTAAGTCCCGAATGAAGCCAACCGTATCGGAAATCACCAGCTGCCCATGATCAGGAATGAAGAGCTTACGGGTGGTGGCATCCAGTGTGGCAAATAATTGATTGGCAGTGTAGGCCTGTGAGCGAGTGAGACTATTGAAAAGTGTAGATTTGCCGGCATTGGTGTATCCCACAATAGAGACCGACATTACGTCTGCACGTTGTCTGGAACGCCGCTGTACCTCGCGTTGCCGTTGAAACTTTACAAGCCTCTCCTTCAGCAATTTAACACGCTTACGAAGTAGCTGTCGGTCAGTCTCTAATTGGGTCTCACCGGGGCCACGCAAGCCGATCCCTCCCTTTTGACGTTCTAGATGAGTCCACCCACGTACTAAGCGAGTGGCGAGGTGCTCAAGCTGAGCCAGTTCGACTTGCAACTTACCTTCGTGACTCTTCGCGCGTTGCGCGAAAATATCCAGTATCAAGCTCGTACGGTCCAGCACACGACACTGGAGGCGTTGTTCGAGGTTGCGCTGTTGGGCGGGGGAGAGATTGTGATTGAAGATCACAAGCGAGACGCCCGTCTGTTCGATGACTGCGGCAATCTCATCCACCTTGCCAGTACCAGCGTAAAAAGCAGGATCTGGGCGGGACCGCTTCCCTGTGATTACAGCAGAGACTGTAATCCGGTCGCTTGCAGCGAGTTGTCGTAGTTCCTCTAGATATTCAGCGTAGCAGCCTCTGCCAAAATCAAGGCTGACGAGTATGGCGGCATTGATATTGATAATGGCAGGACTGCAGATGGGTTGGTCAGGCATCAGGTGTGTCTGGAGTGTCAGGGGGAATGCTAATGGCCCTAGCAGGAACCACGGTGGATATAGCGTGCTTATATACCATCTGGGTAACGGAATTTTTTAATAGAATGACGTACTGATCGAATGAGTCGATATGGCCTTGCAGCTTAATACCATTCACCAGATAAATTGAGACCGGAATGTGTTCCTTTCGCAGGGCATTTAGAAATGGATCTTGTAGTAGTTGCCCCTTGGTGCTCATGGAGGACTCCTTATTTTAATTATTCAAGAGGGAACTCTACTTGATTTTAAGGAGCAAATCTATATTCCAGAAAGGAAGAGAAAATAGAAGCGTCCCTGTAAATTGAAATGGATCATTCTTAGATTTAATCTTGGGCTGAATGATTAAAATTCATGGGGTAGGATGGTAAGACAGAGAGGAAACTCAGGGCTCATCTAAAAAAATGCCCAGGCTGCAAACTCAACCTGGGCAATTATGGCAAGGCACCTCTTTTATATTTAAGAGGGGACACCTAAAACAAGTACGAGAACTCTTCTGCTAATTAATCGAATGGCTTAGCTCTTGGAGTCTCATTCGTGGAGGCTGGCAGGATGGGCAGCTTGAAATCGGGCTGTTTCCCGGTCAGGGTCTTCAGGAAGGATACGACCTTGGCATTCTCTTCCTTGCTGAATTCGTGGCCAAGCTGTATTCGAGCCATTGTATTCACTGCTTCCTCAAGAGTCTCTGCAGCACCATCGTGGAAGTAGGGGTAAGTTAGTTCAATATTGCGTAGGGTAGGCACTTTGAACACAAAACGGTCTGAATCCTTGCCAGTAACCCCTATCCGACCCTCTTCCTTGCTAGCTGTCTTGTAAGGCTCACGAACACCCATCTTTTGGAATGAGGTTCCACCGACAGCTGTCCCATAATGACAGCTTGCGCAGCCCTTATCCTTAAACAGCTTGTAACCATCAAGCTCGGCCTGAGTGATGGCCTTCTTGTCGCCTTTAAGCCATTTGTCGAACCGTGAGTCTGGGGTAACTAAGGTCTCTTCAAAGGCTGCGATGGCATCGGTCACCATGCTGATGTTAACTTGATCTGATCCAAAAACCTGCTTGAACCGAGCACGGTACTGAGGGATGGAATGCAGCACATCTACGGCCAGTTCGTGTGTGAAGGCCATCTCACCAGGGTTGGCGATGGGTCCACCGGCTTGCTCCTTAAGATCCTTAGCACGACCATCCCAGAATTGTGCAAGCATCATACTGGAGTTCAGGACCGTTGGTGAGTTGATGGGTCCTTGTTGCCATTTATGCCCGATAGAGGTCTTGAGGTTGTCGGTCCCGCCCATACTGAGGTTGTGGCAAGAATTGCACGAGATGAAACCTGATTTAGAGAGACGTGGATCAAAAAAGAGCATTTTGCCCAGCTCCACCATTCCGACATTCTTTGGCGCAGCGGCTTTAATCGGTTGGATAGGTTCGCTGGCTGATGCAGTGGCTGAGGCAGCAATAGCGCAAATTGATAGCAACGATACAATGAGTGTTCGCAATATCATTAGTATTCTCCTTAAAGCGCGGCTGTGGTGGCGCAGCCGATTACGCCTGACGAAATATAAACCCTTTATAAGAAACTGACCATGAAATTTAGAACAGGGTTATAACGATCGCTCCCGATCCCAAGGTAAGTCTAATCGACTTTTTGGGCTAAAGTAGCCGCGTCCTGATCCTCATTACGACTACAACCTGTATAACAGCTACCGTCATGAAGATCGTTGCTGAGCAGGCGGGCCAACTCGGTCAAGGCCTGTTGATAAACTTGGCGCTTGAACTCTACGACCGATGACAGTTCTACCCAGTATTGATTCCATCGCCAGGCATCGAACTCAGGTCGGGCGCTGGAACGTAAAGATATATCGCAGTCTCGCCCAACCAAGCGCAATAGATACCAGATCTGTTTTTGACCACGGTAGCTTCCCCGCGATTCGTGTCTTACCCATTGATCCGGCACTTCGTAGCGCAACCAGTCACGAGTGCGGCCAATAATCTTGACGTGGTGCGGGTGTAGGCCCACCTCCTCTGTCAACTCCCGATGCATCGCTTGCTCTGGACTCTCGCCCGCCTTGATACCGCCCTGCGGGAATTGCCAGGAGTCTTGCTTAATGCGTCTGCCCCAAAAGACTTCGTTTTTTGAATTTAGAAGAATGATGCCAACATTGGAGCGGTATCCGTTACGGTCGATCATGTGATTTGCCTGATGATTCGTCACAGCGGGATGAGATTTTCATATTTTATCCTAGATTGAAAGTGGATAAAAGTGGCATAGGTATAACAATCAATTTTTCTTGGAACGCGTCAGGATGAATCAGTAGGACATATCTTGTCGTAACATTCAACGACCTCGAGCTTACTAAAGTAAGACTCGAATCCGTTCCAGAGGTAACGACGGTGTTGTGTAGATTATCTTGCTGGTCTGATGCCCCCTATGAAATACAGTGGCGTTTACAATCAACGCCTAACAAGACGGTTGGTCCCGTTTCACGGTAAAATCAATGCCGTTTACGCTACCATGGAGCAGTCATGCGAGCATCACAATTTTTCATTTCTACTCTCAAGGAGGCGCCCGCTGAGGCTGAGCTAGTCAGTCACAAGCTGATGCTGCGGGCCGGACTCATTAAGCGTCTTGGCAGCGGACTCTATACTTGGATGCCACTGGGGTTGAGGGTGCTGCGGAAGGTTGAGAATATTGTACGCGAGGAGATGGATAGGAGTGGGGCAGTGGAACTCCTCATGCCTGCGGTACAGCCCGCAGAATTGTGGCAGGAGTCTGGACGGTGGGACGTATTCGGCCCGCAGATGCTGAAAATTAAAGACCGACACCAACGAGATTTTTGTTTCGGCCCCACACATGAAGAGGTTATAACCGATATCGCTCGGCGGGAGATTAAAAGTTATCGACAGCTACCGCTTAATCTATACCAGATTCAAACCAAGTTCCGAGACGAGATCCGACCTCGTTTCGGTGTGATGCGTGCCCGCGAATTTGTAATGAAGGATGCCTACTCGTTTCATGCTGATGTGGACAGTCTTGAGCAGACATACCGAGTGATGCATGATACCTATGGGCGAATATTTACTCGGCTGGGGCTGAGATTCCGTGCAGTCACAGCAGATCCAGGAGCGATCGGTGGTAGCAGCTCGCATGAGTTTCATGTGCTCGCGGAATCGGGTGAGGATGCAATAGCCTTCTGCCCCGATTCTGATTATGCCGCCAATCTCGAGCTGGCAGAGGCATTGAATCCGGTAAAGCCACGTGAAGCGGCTGGTGGAGTGATGCAAAAAATCGTGACGCCGGGGAAAAAAACTTGTGAAGAGGTCGCAGCATTCCTAGGCGTCTCGATCAAACAGACCTTGAAAACCTTGGCAATTATTGCAAATGGAGAGATGTACTTACTGCTATTACGTGGGGATCACCACCTGAATGAAGTGAAAGCTAGGAAGGCCCTCTCTCTTGATGAATTTCGTCTGGCAAATGAAGAAGAGATTCTTGCCCAGACCGGCTGCCCTCCAGGGTATATCGGACCCGTCGGTCTGGGGTTGCCCATTATTGCGGATAAATCTGTCGCGGGAATGAGTAACTTCGTTTGTGGTGCGAACGAGGCTGATCATCATTTAAAGAGTGTTAATTTCGGCCGTGACACCAAGGAGCCTGATCATGTCTTCGACATTCGTGACGTGATCGCTGATGACCTTTCTCCTGACGGTAAGGGTAAGCTTGAGATCTGTCGCGGCATCGAGGTCGGACATATTTTTCAGCTACGTACTAAATATTCAGAGGCAATGAAGGCCAGCTACCTTGATGAGTCTGGACAGTCGCAATTAATAGAAATGGGTTGTTACGGGATTGGTGTGTCGCGCATTGTCGCATCTGCGATTGAGCAGAATCATGATGATCATGGAATCATCTTTCCATCTGCAATGGCGCCGTTTCAGTTGGTTATTGTTCCCATCGGCCTGAAGAAGAGCGTCCAGGTTAAAGATGCGGTAGAGAGGCTATACAAGGAACTTTCTAATGTCGGTATTGAAGTCCTGCTGGATGACCGCGATGAACGTCCAGGAATCATGTTTGCAGATATGGAGCTAGTTGGCATCCCTCACCGGATCGTTATCGGTGAACGTGGTCTGAAAGAGGGCAATATCGAATATCAGGGCCGTCGGGATGACAACTCTCAGATTATTTCTTTAGAGGGCGCGGTTAATTTTTTGAAATCAAGAGTATCTGAGAGTCAGGTGGAATATCTCTAGCAATGCTCCCCCGCCTCACTCGGGCAGAAGTTTTCAGCGACTCCGGAGCTGGATCGGCTCACCGGGTGGGTTTTTTGCGCCACTTGCTGAATAATCTCGCATGAAATCCTCTAGGCTTTTCCGAGAGATTATCCCCACCTTGTAGGCCGCCGGTCTGCCGGCGGGATTGAACAGGTAGGTGGTGGGCAGCATCGACACCGGACCAACTTGTGCGGCGACACTTTTACTACCGAATACAATTGGGTAGGAGATCGCCAGAGAGTCGACGAACTTCAATACTGTTTTTGGGTCTCTGTAGTCCATCACGATACCGATCACCATGACATCCTTGCGGCTTTCATAGAGGGATACCAGGTCTGGAATTTCTTCTAAACATGGCGGGCACCATGTGGCCCAGAAATTTATTAAAACCCACTTGCCTCGATAGTCAGAGAGGGAGTGTATCTTCCCAGAGGTATCCTTGAAGGAAAATCCTTGAGCCTGAGCGGCAGATGAAAGAAAGGTCAATATGCATAGCAGCAGAGTGACAGAGTAATGTTTTATTTTCACGAATTCGCGCTTGGGAATCGGGGTGAATGTGGGATATTGTTATACCTGAGGGTGTGCCTGATTTAGCTTACTGTGCAATTTGTTGAGTGCACTAAGATAAGCCTTGGCGGAGGCTACGACGATATCAGTGTCCGCCCCGTGACCATTAACAACGCGCCCAGATTTTTGAAGACGAACCGTAACCTCTCCCTGTGAGTCGGTACCGCTGGTGATGTTATTCACTGAATATAATTGTAAGTCGGCACCACTGGCCAGTATTTTTTCAATGGCGCAGAAGGTGGCATCTACCGGCCCGCTACCGCCTGACTCGGCCTGCAGCTCTTTACCTCCCTCTGCAATTACGACCCGCGCATGAGGCGTCTCACCGGTTTCACTGTGCGCAATTAAAGATAGGAGCTTGTACTGTTCCTGAGGGGTCATAGCCTCATCTGATACCAGCGCGTGTAAGTCTTCATCGAAGATGTCATGTTTCTTATCGGCCAATTCCTTGAAGCGCATGAATGTAGTATTGAGCGCCTCTTCCGACTCGAGCGCGATGCCAAGTTCGGCCAGACGGCTGCGAAAGGCGTTACGACCAGAGTGTTTGCCTAACAATAACTTGTTTGCACCCCATCCAACATCTTCCGCACGCATGATCTCATAGGTCTCACGGTGCTTGAGTACGCCATCCTGGTGTATGCCAGACTCATGCGCGAATGCGTTCGCGCCGACAATGGCCTTGTTTGGCTGAACAGGAAAACCGGTAATGCCGGATACCAGCTTACTGGCGGGTACGATATGGGTTGCATCTATGCGAGTGTCACACGGGAAAAAGTCTTGGCGGGTTCGTATCGCCATCACGATCTCTTCCAGCGCTGCATTGCCGGCACGTTCGCCGAGTCCGTTGATGGTGCACTCCACCTGGCGGGCACCGTTCATTACCGCGGCTAATGAGTTCGCCACTGCTAAGCCCAGATCATTATGGCAATGTACCGAGAAGACCACTCTATCGGAGTTCGGTATACGCTCGCGTAAGGTACGGACTAAAGAGCCGAACTGCTCTGGCATGGTATAGCCAACGGTGTCAGGGATATTGAGCGTCGTTGCACCCGCCTCGATCACAGCATCCAGTACCCGGCAGAGAAACGTAATATCCGATCGACCAGCATCTTCAGGAGAGAATTCCACGTTGTCGGTATACTGGCGGGCCCACTTCACCGCCTTTACTGCTTGCTCTATCACTTGCTCTGGAGACATGCGTAGTTTCTTCTCCATATGAATCGGAGAGGTGGCGATGAAGGTATGAATGCGACCAGAGTTGGCGCCCTTCAAGGCTTCGCCAGCACGCTTAATGTCTGCTTCGGTAGCCCGGGCTAGTCCACAGACAGTGCTATCCTTGATGCTGTCAGCGACTGCTTTAACGGCCTCGAAGTCGCCATTAGAGGCAGCCGGGAAGCCTGCTTCGATTATATCTACGCGCATGCGCTCGAGTTGACGTGCGATGCGGACCTTCTCTTCCTTGGTCATGGACGCGCCAGGACTCTGCTCACCGTCGCGTAACGTCGTATCAAAAATAATCAAATGGTCTTTCATAGCATTCTCCGGTTGAAGGAATGTATTGCGATTGTAATACGGAATCCGTAAAACAGATTCAACAGAGCACGTTCAGGGGAGAGATCGGGTCAGTTAGCGCACAAGGCGCAGCAGCTCGGCCAATAATGGCAAATCGACCGGGGGGTAGAGAGAAGAGGGGGCGCATTCAATGTACTTCATGAAATCGAATATAAACGGTTTTTACTGTTTGTGCAACGAGGACTGTCAAGCAATCGGGGCCTTGATATTCTTCCTTTTTTTCACCATTCTCCACACCCATATAACATAGCCCGACAAGACATAAAGTAGGAACAGAGAGAACAATACAACGGGTGGCTGGCTCGGGATGAGCACGAAGAAGAATAGTGCTAATAGAAGGATGGTGACGAAGGGAACGCTCTTGCGCAGATTGATCTCTTTGCCGCTGTAATAAGGGAGGCTGCTCACCATGGTGAGACCCGCAAATAGAGTTGTTCCCCAAGCGACCCACTTGATGTCTGTTCCCTTCACTTGGAAATCGAGAGTCACCCATATCAGTCCAGCGATTAATGCGGCCGCCGCCGGGGTGGGCAGTCCTTGGAAGAAACGTTTGTCGGCTATCTCCAGATTGGTATTGAAACGCGCTAGCCGAAGTGCGGCGCAGGCGCAATAAATAAAGGCCGCAATCCAGCCTAGCTTGCCCATATCCTTGAGGGCCCATTCATACATAACTAGGGCAGGAGCTGCGCCGAACGAGATCATGTCGGACAGGCTGTCGTACTCTGCACCGAACTCGCTCTCGGTATGGGTAAGGCGTGCTACCCGGCCATCCAGCCCGTCCAGCACCATTGCGATGAAAATCGATATGGCCGAGTGTTCAAAATGGCCATTTATCGCTTGCACAATCGCGTAAAAACCAGCGAATAATGCAGCAGTCGTGAACAGGTTAGGTAGCAGGTAAATGCCGCGGCGCCGTAGATTGGATTTGAGCAGGAATCGGGGCATCTGAGGGTTAAGCCTTATTTACACAACACACGGGAAGACCGGTGCATGGTAAACGGTTATGACTGGATGGTAAACAGCAGGCAATACGCAGCTCGAGTTACTGGGGGAATTCTGCGAGCACGGTCAGCGTCGCATAAACTTTGTCACCGATACTAACCTTGATTTTGGTATCGAGGGGGAGATAGGTATCCACGCGTGAACCAAATCGGATGAAACCAAAGCGCTGGCCGCGCATGAGATGCTCACCTGGCTTTACGTAGCACAGTATACGCTTTGCAATTAATCCGGCGACTTGAACGCAGGTCACATCGGCGCCACTCGCAGTCTTTAACCATAATGCGTTGCGTTCATTCTCCAGTGAGGCCTTAGGCAAGTCGGCATTGATGAACTTTCCGGGGAAGTACCACTGCCCGTGTACTTCACCATCCACCGGACTGCGATTGGAGTGGACATTGAACACGTTCATGAACACGCTCACCTTGATGGCCTCACGGTTGAGATAGGGGTCCTGTACATTCTCCACCGCAACAATTCTGCCGTCAGCGGGCGCTAGCACGGCATTGGTTTGGTGCGGAATGGCGCGCGGTGGATCACGAAAGAATTGAAGAACGAAGATCGTGATCACCCAGAGCGGAAGAGCCCACAGCAAACCGGCATAGATATTAACCAGTATTGTGATGACTGTTGCAATCGCGATAAAAAACCAGCCTTCGCGGGCAATGAGGGGGTGGGGATAATTCATCAAGTCGGTCGAGAGTGAGAAGTGGTCAATGAAACGCGGACCCTCCCTTCGAGGGAGTCCGGTAATTAAGGTGCCACATGACACCTTAAACTGTTACTGTTTCTAGTTCTTGGTTTGGTCGACCAGCTTGTTCTTCTTGATCCAGGGCATCATATCGCGCAGCTTCGCGCCGACAACTTCGATCTGATGCTCAGAGGCTAGCCGGCGACTGGCTTTAAGCATTGGTGCGCCTGCAGTGTTCTCTAAGATGAACTCTCGAGCGTATTCTCCGGTCTGAATCTCACGCAGAATCTTGCGCATTTCAGCGCGAGTGGCGTCGGTAACGATGCGCGGGCCACGCGAGATATCGCCGAATTCTGCATTGTTGGAGATAGAGTATCGCATATTGGCGATGCCACCTTCATAAATCAAGTCTACGATCAGTTTCACCTCGTGAAGACATTCAAAATAAGCCATTTCAGGTGCGTAACCGGCCTCTACTAGGGTCTCAAAGCCAGCCTGAATTAGGGCGGTAAGGCCCCCACACAGGACGACCTGTTCGCCGAATAGATCAGTCTCAGTCTCTTCGCGGAAGTTGGTCTCGATCACGCCGCCACGAGTGCCGCCATTGGCTGCGGCATAAGACAAGGCCAAATCACGCGCCTTGCCGGACTTGTTCTGATGCACAGCGATGAGAGAGGGCACCCCTCCGCCTTGGGTATAGGTCGATCGCACTAAGTGGCCAGGGCCTTTGGGCGCAATCATGATGACATCAAGGTCTGAGCGGGGTGTTACCTGGCCATAATGGATATTGAATCCATGAGCAAATGCTAGGGTACTACCCTTCTTGAGGTTGGGTTCTATATCTGATTTATAAACGGCCGCGATCTGCTCATCAGGTAACAGAAGCATCACGACCTCGGCGCCTTTAACGGCCTCTGGAATTTCCTTGACAACAAGGCCAGCCTTCTTTGCTTTGCTCCAGGATGCTCCATCCTTGCGTAGGCCAACGGTTACCTTTACACCAGAGTCATTCAAGTTATTGGCATGAGCGTGGCCCTGTGATCCGTAACCCACGATGGCAACCTTCTTACCCTTAATGAGGGACAGATCGGCGTCTTTATCGTAATAAACTTTCATGGAATTCCTTTCTTTTTTAGTTGAGGACAGGAGCTTAATCGGACAAATGGAGCGTATGGTAATCCATGTGTATCGAGGGCCGCTACGCTTTCAGTATTCGCTCACCGCGGCCAATGCCGGAAGCGCCGGTACGAACCGTTTCTAGAATCGTGCTGCGATCAATCGTATTCAGAAATGCATCAAGCTTAGAGCCGGGACCGGTCAGTTCAATCGTGTAGGATTTGTCGGTGACATCGATGATGTGCCCGCGGAAGATGTCGACCATGCGTTTTATTTCATCCCGGCCCTTATCCACGGCGCGCACCTTTACCAGCATCAGCTCACGTTCAATATGAACACCCTCACTCAGGTCTACCACCTTGACCACCTCGATCAGTTTATTCAGTTGTTTGGTGATCTGTTCAACGACATCATCCGAATCAACGGTGACCAGGGTCATGCGTGACAAGGTAGGGTCTTCAGTGGGGGCGACTGTGAGCGACTCGATATTGTAGCCGCGCGCTGAGAATAGGCCGGCCACGCGGGATAATGCGCCGGCCTCGTTTTCCATCAGTAGTGAGATGATATGTCGCATAATCTTTAAACTAGGATCATTTCGGAGAGTCCCTTGCCCCCAGGTATCATCGGGAATACGTTCTCGGTCTGGTCGGTAATAAAGTCCATAAATACCAAGCGGTCTTTAAGTTTGAAAGCCTCTTTCAGGGCTCCTTCAATATCGCCCGGCTGCTCAATCTTCATGCCGACATGACCATAACTTTCGGCCAGTTTGACAAAGTTTGGTAGTGCATTCATGTAGGACTCAGCGTAGCGGTTGCCATGGAAAAATTCCTGCCACTGGCGCACCATCCCCATGTAGCGGTTGTTAAGGTTAATGATCTTGAGGGGTAATCCATACTGCTTGCAGGTGGATAATTCTTGAATACACATCTGAATGCTAGCCTCACCAGTGACGCAAGCGACCGCGCCGTGTGGGTTGGCAAACTGCACCCCCATTGCTGCCGGGAGACCGAATCCCATGGTTCCTAAGCCGCCGGAATTGATCCACCGGCGCGGCTTGTCAAACTTGTAGAACTGCGCCGCCCACATTTGATGCTGACCGACATCTGAGGTGATAAAGGCATCGCCCTTTGTGATCTGATAAAGTTTCTCGACTACCATTTGTGGCTTGATGATTTTGCTCGCGCGATCGTACTTGAGACAGTCGCGTGCACGCCAAAGATCAATCTGTTTCCACCAGGCTTTGAGCGAAACTTGGTCAGGCTTCGTTTTGCCGGCCTTGAGTTGTTTGATGAGTTCGACTAGCACATCGGAGACGCGGCCGACAATGGGGACATCCACCTTGACCCGTTTAGAGATAGAAGAGGGGTCAATGTCGATATGTATGATCTTGCGGTCTTCATTGAAAAAGTGTTTGGGGTTGCCGATCACGCGGTCATCAAAACGGGCGCCGATAGCGATGAGTACGTCACAATGCTGCATCGCCATATTGGCTTCGTAGGTGCCGTGCATTCCCAGCATGCCGACAGAATGTTTGTCTGTGGCTGGAAACCCTCCTAGACCCATTAGTGTGTTGGTACATGGGAATCCCAGTAACCTGACCAGTTCGGTTAGTTGCGGGGCTGCATCACTCAGGATCACGCCACCGCCGGCGTAGATCATTGGACGCTTCCCCTCCAGTATCAGTTGTGCCGCTTTCTTGATCTGCCCAGAGTGGCCTTTAGCAACGGGATGGTATGAGCGCAGTGAGACACTATCGGGGTAGGAGAATGGCACTTTCTGCTGACTGATATCTTTAGGGATGTCGACCAGCACAGGTCCGGGACGACCGGTCGAGGCGATGTAGAATGCTTTCTTGATGGTGGTCGCTAGTTCGGCGATATCTTTAACCAGGAAATTGTGCTTGACGCAGGGGCGTGTGATTCCGATCGCATCGACCTCCTGAAACGCATCCAGGCCAATGGCGTAGGTTGGCACTTGACCACTAATAATGACTAATGGAATTGAGTCCATATAGGCGGTAGCAATTCCTGTGACGGCATTCGTTACGCCAGGACCTGATGTTACTAGGGCGACCCCAACCTTGTTGCTCGAACGAGCATAGCCGTCCGCCGCATGAACTGCTGCCTGTTCGTGACGGACTAGGACGTGCTTGACCTTATCCTGTTTGAACAGTTCATCATAAATGAAGAGAACGGCACCGCCGGGATAGCCAAAGATATAATCCACCCCCTCTTCCTGCAAGCAGCGTATTGTGATCTCGGCGCCTGTTAAATCCGTATCCATACCTTAAGCTATTCCTAATGTTAGGCATCAATAATGCAATGCGCAGAACTAAGGACAGTAACGGTTAGTCGATCTTTGGTCAACCCCTAGCCCTGCCCAATTTTCCAGAAAATGAGTAGACTCGACGTAGAGTGGCAACATCGCGCGCGGGTCTTGGTCTTGATGTGAGCGGACCTGTTAATGCTGAGGCCGCGGTTTTTCAGGCTGGGTTGAATGCTATTTATTTTAGGAGCATCCCCGGCGTCGAAATAAATTAAGCGAGTTACTTGAGAGTTTCCCCCATTAAAGGGTAGAATGTCCGCCTTTCGTATCAGGCATTTATTGGAGAATATACATATGCCAGTCACAACCGATCAAAAAGCGCAGGTGGTGCTCAGTTATCAAAGGGCTGTTGGTGATACCGGCTCTCCTGAGGTGCAGGTAGCGCTGCTAACTACCCGCATTAATGAATTGACTGGCCATTTCAAGGCCAATGTTAAGGACCACCATTCCCGTCGCGGGTTATTACGGATGGTAAATCGCCGCCGTAAATTACTCGATTATCTTAAGAGCAGAAGTGTCGATAGCTATCGGACATTGATCGAGCGTTTGGGTCTTCGGAAGTAGACCGGCCCCCCTGAGCGGGGAAACGGCTAGCAATAATGTGGATCTTGTTGCATGGAACAACTGGGCGCAGAACGGCAGTGCTTTCATAGAAAAAGGATAGTCAATTGAAACCAATCAAGAAAAGTATCTCCTACGGACGTCATCAACTCACACTAGAAACCGGCGAAATTGCAAGGCAGGCACATGGCGCGGTGATGGTGACAATGGACGACACCGTGGTGCTGGTTACTGTGGTGGGCGCAAAAAACGCCAAGCCGGGACAAGATTTCTTCCCTTTGACTGTGGACTATCAGGAGAGAACTTACGCCGCCGGTAAAATACCTGGAAGTTTCTTTAAGCGCGAAGGACGCCCTTCTGAAAAAGAAATACTCACCTCTCGCCTGATTGATCGCCCCATCCGCCCATTATTCCCCGACAATTTTTATAATGAAGTACAGATCGTTGCCACGGTCTTGTCATCTGATAGCGAAGTTGATTCAGATATCCCGGCAATGATCGGCGCCTCTGCGGCATTGGTTCTTTCTGGCATTCCCTTTGGTGGGCCCATTGCTGCGGCTCGAGTCGGCTATATTGATGGCGACTATGTACTTAATCCAACCACGACCGAACTGAAACAAACCCAATTGAACTTGGTAGTGGCGGGGACACAGCAAGCGGTACTGATGGTTGAGTCTGAGGCCTCTGAGTTGCCGGAAGATGTGATGCTAGGTGCGGTCATGTTTGGCCACCAGCAGCTCCAGCCGGTAGTCAATGCAATTAACGAATTGGCGGATGAGGCGGGTGTAACTGCTTGGGACTGGGTGCCGGCTGAAAGAGATTTTGCCTTAGCTGAGAGAATTGCCAAACTGGCAGAGCCGGATCTGTGTGCGGCATTCCAGCTGAAGCAAAAGCAAGCCCGGTCAGAGACAATAGATAAAATCTGGAAACGGGTTTTTACTGAGATTGGGGTCGGTACTGAGAACGGGCCAGATGGACAGGCCGTTAAGGAAGTTTGTTTTGCACTCGAGTCAAAGATTGTACGGTCACGGATTCTTGATGGCGAACCGAGGATCGATGGACGTGATACCCGCACCGTGCGGCCCATCACTATCCGGAATGGTGTGCTACCACGAACACATGGATCTGCTCTTTTTACCCGAGGGGAGACTCAGGCACTGGTAATAGCCACCTTGGGAACAGGCCGAGATGAACAGAGGATTGATGCGTTGCAAGGAGACTATACGGACCGGTTCATGTTGCACTACAACATGCCCCCTTATGCTACCGGTGAGACTGGACGGGTGGGCACACCCAAGCGCCGAGAAATCGGCCATGGACGGCTTGCTAAGCGTGCGTTAGTAGCGGTACTGCCCTCTGCTGAAGAGTTTGGTTATTCACTGAGGGTTGTATCTGAAGTTACTGAATCCAATGGCTCCAGTTCTATGGCATCTGTTTGTGGCGGGTGCTTAGCATTAATGGATGCGGGCGTGCCGTTGAAGGCGCACGTGGCAGGTATCGCGATGGGACTGATCAAGGAGGGTAATCGTTTTGCAGTACTGACCGATATTCTTGGAGATGAAGATCATCTGGGTGACATGGACTTTAAAGTTGCCGGTACCGATCGTGGCATCACTGCACTGCAGATGGATATAAAGATTCAGGGGATTACCAAGGAGATCATGCATGCAGCTCTGGTCCAGGCCAAAGATGGGCGTATGCATATTCTAGAAATTATGAAGAAGGCATTACCTTCAACGCGTGAGGAAATCTCAGAGCACGCTCCGCGCATCATCAAAATCAAAATTAATCCGGAGAAGATTCGGGACGTGATTGGTAAAGGTGGTGCGGTAATCCGTGCGCTGACGGAGGAGACTGGAACGACCATTGACATTACTGATGATGGAGTTGTCATGATCGCCTGCATCAGCGCTGAGGGCGGTGAGCTGGCGAGAAAGCGTATCGAAGATATTACCGCTGAGGTAGAGGTTGGCAGGATATATGATGGTACGGTACTGAAGCTCTTGGACTTTGGCGCAATTGTTAGTGTTTTGCCGGGTAAGGATGGACTGCTGCATATCTCTCAGATTGCGAATGAGCGCGTTAATAATGTTTCTGATCATCTCAAGGAAGGCCAAGCGGTCCGCGTTAAGGTGCTGGAGGCTGATGAAAAGGGGCGGTTACGCCTTAGTATGAAGGCAGTTAATAGCGAGGTTGCTGATAGTGGCGCGCCTTCGTAGCGAGGTGGTTACCACTTGAGGGTGTGATTATAAAAAAGCCCCGTATCGCAAGATACGGGGCTTTTTTTAAGTCAACTTTGGATCATGCGCAGGACAACCCTACTTAGCTATTTGCTTCTCTCTTATCTCGTCGAGTGTCTTGCAGTCAATGCATAGTGTGGCGGTAGGTCGTGCCTCCAGTCGTTTCAGTCCAATCTCAATTCCGCAGCTGGTGCAGTAACCGTAGTCTTCCGTTTCTATCTTTGCGATAGTCGCATCGATTTTTTTGATGAGCTTACGTTCGCGATCTCGGTTACGTAGTTCCAACGCGACATCAGACTCCTGACTGGCTCGGTCATTGGGGTCGGCGAAGATCGTAGCTTCTTCCTGCATGGTGTGAACTGTCCGATCTATATCTTGCCCCAACTCAATTTTCATGCCTTCCAGTATCTTGCGAAAATGCATGAGTTGCTTGGAGCTCATGTAGCTTTCTCCTTTTTTTGGCAGGTAAGGAGCGGCCTGTTTACGAAGTGGCGCTTGCGGCATCTTTGGATCCTTTTTGATTTTTCTGCGCTGGTTCGAGGACAGTTTAATACCAGAAAAAACATTGTACAGCAAGTATGCCTCTCTTTAAATGGTGCGGTTGCCTACATGCAGAAGACTTAAATAGCCTACGATCTATGGGTCTCTACAGACAAGATAGGCAGAGGTAATTTTATAAAACAAAAGCATATAAACAGGCCCAGCTGATCCGGTGATACTTATAACCATGCGGATTCCTATTCTCGGATAGTTTGTTATACAATCCCGAATCTTGGCTGTTCTATGCATCGGCACGGACTTTCTCTCCTGCGGATTGACATAAAGATTTCGGTCGGTGGGGCATCCGCAAATTAATGCTAGGCCGCTTCCGCTCAAATCTTCTCGGCGATCGGAACTCTTTGCGAGTCAGCACGTGGCCACACTGAGTATCTGGCAAGCGATTTGTCTAGGTAGGACCACCGGGCACACGATTAACTTGGTATTAATACGGAGATGTTATGAACAGAGTATCTGGATGGGCTGAGCGGCTGAGTTGGGCGGTACTGATAATGCTGGTGACGGTACCAGCCCATGCGCAGCTGATGCTTGCCCATGAGGGTCACCATTCGGGTGATTGTGTCATCAATGGCGGAGCCTTCTCTGTAAATTTTAGCGCCTATGAGAAACCGAAGGGGGAGATCCCTCCGATGCACGCGTTCTGTCAGCAGATACCTGCAACGGGGATCATCCTCATGTCGGTGGACTTGAACGACCCCGAGTCTCGGAAGCTTCCACTGGCTGTACGGGTAGTGATGGAGGGCCATGGTCCGAATGGACATGAGATACTATCCCTCCCGCCAAAGATATACCCATCCGGGAGCATCTCGCTCGGAGAGGTCGACATGGCTGACATCGGTCAGTATGTCGTGCTGCTGGAAACAGAGGAGGCCGGAGCGATGAAGGAGAAGGTCCGTATCCCGTTAACAGTTGGTGAGGGTGGTGGGCATGGGAGCCATGGCTCGTCCCCTGGCTTGATGGAGGCTGCAGTTTTTTTTGCCGCAGCCGGTATCGGTGCTTTCTTATGGCTACGTCGCCGTAAGTCAGGTGCCAAGTCATAGCTCAAAAAATAATTCAGGTGGCATTATGATTGCACCTCAGAGTCGTTCTGAGATCTCCCTCGGGGCAGAAGTTCGTGAGAATTGTGTTGGTTCTTAGAGAGCGAAGAACTTTCTAAAGTTTGTCTTCATCAATAATTCAGTTTTCAAGGAACGGCCATCGAATCTCGGTGGCCGTTTGCTTTTGTTCGTCACAATAAATGTAATATTGATCATCCGGTTCTAAATAAATCCATCCTTGGGCTAGCTAGTCAAGCTGTTGTCCAATGGTTCTCCTGGAGAGTGGGTTAACTTTCTTGGTCGGGCAAGTATCTGGCATAACCCTATTGTATTTATGGCCGACGAGGTACACACTCTGCAGCGGGGTATGCTAAACAATTATCGTGGATGGGGAGACGCAAATGAAAAGAAGCTTCTGCATGGCGCTGTCTGTTGTAGCGAATCTTTTTTTGTTTTGTTTCAGCGCTTGGGCGAGTGAGGGGGCGGCTGTTCCGGAGCTCAGTGAAGCTCGGCAAGTATCCCAGTACAACTTTGTCATCCATATCCTGGCCATGCTATTAGTGGGATTTGGATTTCTGATGGTGTTCGTTCGCCGATACGGATTCGGTGCCACGACGGGAACCTATCTGGTGGTTGCGGTGGGGCTCCCTCTGTATATACTGCTCAGAGCGAATGGAATAATGGGGCACGCCATCGCCCCGAATACAGTTCAGGCATTAATGTTTGCTGAATTCGCAGTAGCAGCTGCACTGATTGCCATGGGCGCAGTGCTTGGACGTTTACGGGTTTTTCAATACGCATTGCTGGCGATTTTTCTGATTCCGGCATACCTAATGAATGAATATCTGGTGCTGGATGGTGCGTTGGGCTTCACAAAGGGGTTCCAGGATACGGCGGGCTCAGTCATCATCCACGCCTTTGGAGCTTACTTTGGGTTGGGCCTATCCATCGCGCTGACCACCGAGTTGCAGCGCAGTCAACCGATTGAGTCTGATGCCACGTCCGATCGTTTTGCGATGCTTGGGTCAATGGTTCTGTGGCTCTTCTGGCCAAGTTTCGCAGCAGCCATCGTTCCCTTTGAGGAGATGCCTCAGACAGTGGTCAATACCGTGCTCGCGCTTTGCGGAGCGACCATCAGCACCTACTTCCTTAGCTCATACTTTCATAAGGGAAAGACCTCAATGGTCGATATGGCTAATGCCGCCCTAGCGGGAGGTGTTGCCATCGGATCAACGGTCAATATAGTTTCGCCGTCAGGTGCTTTTGGGATCGGCTTACTAGCCGGCGCAGTCTGCGTCATTGGTTATGTTTTTATTCAGCCCGCATTGGAATCGCGGTTTAAAATTATTGATACCTGTGGTGTCCATAACTTGCATGGGATGCCAGGAATTCTGGGTGCGCTGATCGCCATCATGGTGGTTCCGGGAATAGCCGGAGTTCAATTCATCGGAATCATTGTCAGTGTAACGCTCGCACTGGGGTGTGGATTCCTGGCCGGCAAACTAATTAAGGCGACGGGGACGACCGAGCTAGCATATGAAGATAGCGTAGAGTTCACCCACTTAGCGCCACCTGAGGCTGAGACGAAGGGGCATCATTGATTTAATTAAGGAGTAGCAGTAGATTTAGTGGGCAGATGGGGTGTTCATACGGCTACATCAGGACCACGTCATACTGTTCCTGAGTATAGGCAGCCTCGACTTGCAGGCTAATGGGCTTGGCAATGAAGTCACCCAGTTGTGCCAAGCTTTGCGACTCTTCGTCGAGGAATAGATCGATGACCTGTTGTGAAGCAAGGATACGAAACTCGCGTGCATCGAACTGGCGGGATTCGCGGAGTAGTTCACGTAGGATTTCATAACATATCGTTTGCGCTGTTCTGACCTCGCTTCGGCCTTGGCAGGTGGGGCAGGTCTCGCATAAGACATGGGAAAGACTCTCGCGTGTACGCTTCCGGGTCATCTCTACGAGCCCCAGTGCTGTAAAGCCGCTGACAGTCATACGGGTGCGGTCTTTAGCGAGCGCCTTTTTGAGCTCTGCAAGTACCGCATCCTTGTGCTCCTCATTCTCCATGTCGATAAAATCAACAATAATGATGCCGCCCAGATTTCTCAGTCGCAGCTGACGAGCGATTACTTGTGCCGCCTCTAGGTTGGTCTTGAAGATTGTATCGTCGAAGCTCTTTATGCCAACGAAGCCACCAGTATTAACGTCTACGGTGGTGAGGGCCTCGGTCTGGTCGATGATGAGATATCCGCCTGATTTTAAGTTAACCCGCCTTGCAAGGGCCCGCTCGATCTCATCTTCAACCCCATACAGATCAAATAGTGGGCGCTCACCCCCATAAAGATTGATCCGGGCTAACATATTGACCATATAGTCTTGAGAAAATAAAATCATCTTCTGAAAGGCCTCACGCGAATCAACGAGGATGCGGACCGTGTCATCATCAACAAAATCTCGGAGGACGCGATGACTGAGTGACAGGTCCTGATAGAGTAAGGTGGGCGTGGTGATGGAAGACCTTTCTCGAATATTGCGCCATAGCTTGTGCAGATATGCTATATCTGTTCGCAAGTCTTGTTCGTTGGCAGCCTCTGCCATGGTGCGGATGATATACCCCCCCCTCTCATCAGAAGGTAATAAGTGCTGGAGTCTCTCCCGAAGTAAATCGCGATTAGCTTCGCTCTCGATCCGCTGAGAGATTCCGATATGGGACTCCTGCGGCAGATAAACCAGCATGCGTCCTGCGATACTGATCTGGGTGGACAGGCGCGCGCCCTTGGTGCCGATTGAGTCCTTGATCACCTGTACCAGGATACTCTCGCCATCATGGAGGAGTGTCTCGATCGGTTTATTTGTATCACCATCCTGTTTTAGCCGCCAGATATCTGCAACGTGGAGGAAAGCGGCACGATCAAGACCGATATCGATGAAGGCCGATTGCATTCCCGGGAGTACCCTGCTGACGCGACCGCTGTAAATATTACCGACAATGCCGTAGTTGTTGTTGCGTTCTATGTGCAACTCCTGTACCACACCCTGCTCCATCAAGGCTACACGTGTCTCCTGCGGGGTGATGTTGACAAGGATTTCACTACTCATAAATAAAGACTCAGCTAGGGTTTCTGATGAAAGGGCTATGGGATGCTAGATAGATGCGATTTTTTAGCTGAATCATGATGCGCTTAACTCTCCGGTACGCCCGCCACGTAACATCTATGAAACAGCTCTATTTGAGTCCATGCACCTAAACGACAACCATGTGCAGCCTGTCTCGGGATCTCCGCCGACACCAAGGGGCCTGACTTAAATGTGCGGACGCGGGTGATCGTCATGCCCGGTGGTAGGGGTGCCGTTTTATGAGAGATAGTGCGCGGTATAGTTGTTCTGCCAAAAGGACCCGAGCCAAGGCGTGGGGGAGTGTTAGAGCAGACAGTGCCAAGACTTCGTCCGCTGAATTCTTGATGCTGGCATCAAGCCCATCCGCGCCACCAATGATGAATGCGGTGTCACCACCATTTTTCATCCAACCACTAATGGAATCAGCTAGTTTAACTGTAGTCCACTGACGACCCCTTTCATCTAGAGCCACTGTACGGCATCTTGGGGGGATTGCTGATAGGATACGAGCGCCCTCAGCGGCCATCAACTGGTCTACATTCTTGCCGCCACCTCGTTTTTCTGGCTTGATTTCAACTAGCTCAATACTCGCCTCGTGAGGCATGCGCTTGGCATACTCAGCAAAGCTTGTTTCTACCCATTCTGGCATCTTGTTGCCAACTGCTAGGATGAGTAGTCTCATGATCTAAATTTATTCAGATGGCTTTGATTTAGTTCGCTTGGCGGTAGAGGCCAGTTTAGTCGGCGGCTTACGCGGTCTGGCAGTGGGCTTGAGCTTGCTTGCGACGGTCGTAATCACGTCGACCTTTTCTGAAACTGAGCCAGCCCACAACTCTTCAAGATTATAGTGGGCACGGACACTAGTTTGCATGATGTGTACCAGCACATCGCCGAGATCCACCAGTACCCACTCCCCAGTCTCACCCCCCTCAATGCCGTATACCGCACCCCCACCGGAACGGACCTTATCCTGTACGTTATTTGCTAATGCCCTGGTCTGGCGAGTAGAGTCAGCACTGGCAATGATCATTCGATCAAATAAGGTCGTCGCTCCGATAACATTCAAGACCGTGATGTTGTGAGCCTTAACATCTTCTAGTGCGGCCACAGCAACTTTTACTAGCTTATCAAGTTTCATTCCTCTCCTGAGTACAAGTGATTCGTTTCAATATAATCGAGAACGGCCTCCGGGAGCAAATGCCGTGCGCTACTCTGAGTGCTGATGAGTGTGCGGATGACGGTTGCTGAGATATCCAAAAGTATTGTCGGCGCGATATAGATCAATCCGCATTGTGCAGACTCGAGATCCGCTAAGCTGTGCGCCCAGCGGCGTGAGCTCTCCTCTCTTAACGCCTGCGGGAGAGAGTCAAGACGTGCTGTCAGGTCATGACCGGGCCGGGCTGCAATGATGATATGGCATAAACTGAAAAGATCATGCCAGGCATGCCACTCGCTAAGTCTCATGAAAGCATCCGCACCCATCACAAGGCAGAGAGTGACATCCTCCCCCATCTCCTGACGGAGTTCGCGGACCGTGTCCACACTGTAGCTCGTTCCGGGGCGATAGATCTCACGTTCGTCTAGAATGAAGCGGACGTTACTCTGGATTGCAGCTTGTACCATTCCTGCACGGTGGTATGGCGATGCGATGGGGGGGGCGCGCAGGCGCGGCGCCCCGGCAGGAATAAAGCGCATCTCACGCAGATTCATTGTCTCGACCAGTTCCTCAGAGATACGCAAGTGACCGTAATGAATGGGGTCGAAAGTGCCGCCGAAAATGCCAACGAGGCGAGGACCCAGTTTAGTCATTATTTACTAGAGCATGGGAATGTGATGATATGCAGAAGGCTTTCGACAGACCGACCGGGTGGTGTCTTTTACGTTGGAGCCTGTCTCTCACAAGCGGACTCGGTCTGTGTCGGACAATAATTCAGATAGGTATGTGGTGAAACGTGCGGCGGATGCTCCATCGATCACGCGATGGTCATAGGATAGAGAGATCGGCAGGATCAGACGCGGAACGAATTGACCATCGCGATAAACCGGTTTGATACTGGCCCGGGAGATTCCCAGAATCGCAACCTCCGGCGCATTGATGATGGGTGTAAAGGCGGTGCCACCGAGGCCCCCGAGACTTGAGATGGTGAAGCTCGCCCCCTGCATTTCAGTGGGTTTCAGTTTCCCCTCACGGGCGAGTGATGAGAGTTGACCTAACTCTTCTGCGATCTTCAATACATTCTTCTGGTCGACATCACGGATCACCGGGACCACCAGACCGTTAGGGGTGTCTGCGGCAAAGCCTAGGTGGTAGTAGTTCTTGATCACTAGATTCATTTCATCTCCGCTCTGATCGAGGGAGGCATTGAACTCTGGGAATTTTTTTAGGGCTGCTGTTGTTACTTGCATTAAGAAGGCCAGCAGGGTGGCCTTACCCCCACTTCCTCCAGAGGCTTCATTTGATTGCTTGCGGAGAGATTCTATTTCTGTAATGTCGGCCTCATCGAATTGGGTGACATGAGGGATCATTACCCAGTTTCGGTGCAGGTTCGCACCCGCCATTTTTTTAATACGCGATAATGGCCTTGACTCAACCGGACCGAATTTAGCGAAGTTCACCTGCGGCCATGGGAGGAGATTTAGATCTGCCCCGCCACCGCGCGGTTTTGAAAGCTCATTCTTGATATAAGACTGCACATCCTCTCTGAGGATGCGCTGTTTTAATCCACTGCCTCTAACTAGGGCGAGATTCACCCCGAGCTCACGTGCGAAACGTCGGACAGAGGGTCCGGCATGTGCTTTATTAAACGTACCTGCATCCGTGGTGAGTGTAGGGACAGGCGGGGGCTGACGAATCGGCGCAGGGGTGGAGATCGAAGTTGTCTCCAGACTGGTCGGCACGGGTGCAGGAGTGATGCTCGGTGTGCGAGTCTCTGTAGCTGAACTTGAACTCGCATGAATTGTGGTCGAGACTTCTACCGTCAGGATGAGGGACCCTTGTGAAACCTTATCACCGAGCTTGACACTTATTTCTTTGATGACCCCATCGAGGGGGGAGGGGACCTCTATCGTAGCCTTGTCCGACTCGAGCGAGATCAGTGGATCTTCCATCCTCACGGTATCACCGAGCTTAACCAGTAACTCGATCACGGGGACATCTTTGAAGTCGCCGATATCGGGGACCAGCACCTGTTTAGTCTCTGCCACGATTTTTCCTTAAATTATTTTCAATGCAAGGGCGGTATCAGTGACTTAATAGCCTTAAAGACTTTGCCCCCTAACTTTTATACCGTTACCGGGTTGGGCTTGTCCGGATCGATACCAAACTTTTTGATTGCCTGGGCCACAGTCTCTGCTGATATCTTGCCATCCTCGGCAAGTGCTTGGAGGGTTGCGATGGCGACATAGTGTCGGTCCACCTCGAAGAATTGGCGTAACTTTTCCCGTGTATCGGAACGACCAAAGCCATCTGTGCCCAATACCTTGTATCGACCCGGCACAAACTCTCGGATCTGGTCAGCAAATATTTTCATGTAGTCAGTTGCTGCCACTACGGGTCCTGTGCAGTCCTTGAGACAGTTTGTAACATATGAGAGTCTTGCCGGTTCAGAGGGGTGCAGCATATTCCAGCGTGTTACATCCAGCGCCTCACGACGGAGCTCATTGAAGCTGGTGACGCTCCAGATGTCAGCTGAAATACCAAAATCTTGATCGAGTATTTCCGCTGCTGCGATGACCTCACGAAGGATGGTACCGGAGCCGAGTAATTGCACTCGTAGAGTTGAGCCTCCTGATATGGTCTCGCTACCCTTACGGAATAGATACATCCCCCGAAGTATCCCCTGCTCCGCATCCTTAGGCATTTCCGGGTGGGGGTAATTCTCGTTCATTACGGTGATGTAATAATATACATCCTCCTGATCCTGATACATGCGGCGCATCCCATCCTGGATAATGACTGCAAGCTCGTAGCCGAATGTGGGGTCGTAGGATATGCAGTTGGGAATGGTTGAAGCCGACAGGTGGCTATGGCCGTCTTCATGCTGAAGTCCCTCGCCGTTAAGGGTGGTGCGCCCGGCAGTGCCGCCCAAGAGGAAACCGCGGCAGCGCATATCCCCCGCCGCCCAGGCCAGATCACCGATACGTTGGAATCCGAACATGGAGTAGAAGATGAAGAATGGGATCATCTGCACGCCGTGGGTGCTATAAGCAGTTGCAGCGGCAATCCATGATGACATCGCCCCGGCCTCATTGATGCCCTCCTGCAGGATCTGTCCGTTCTTATCTTCCTTGTAGTACATCAACTGGTCAGCATCTTGTGGCGTGTAGAGCTGACCCACCGAGGACCAGATCCCAAGCTGTCGGAACATTCCCTCCATACCAAAGGTGCGCGACTCGTCTGCAACAATCGGGACCACTCGCTGGCCAATGGTCTTGTCTTTTACTAGGATGTTGAGTATGCGTACGAATGCCATGGTGGTGGAAGACTCTCGCCCTTCACCGCTGGCCTTGAGTAATGACTCAAAGGCAGACAATGGGGGGGTCTTTAGTGGGTCTGCCTTGCGTTGACGCCGGTGGAGGAATCCCCCCAGGGACTTGCGTTGGGACTGCATGTATGCGAGCTCGGGGGAGTCTTGATCGAACACGAGGTAGGGTATTTCGTCGATCTTGTCGTCCGCAATCTTTAAACCAAACCGGTCACGGAATGCTTTCAGCGAGGTAGTCCCCATTTTCTTTTGCTGATGAGTGATATTTTGGGCCTCACCCGCCTCACCCATTCCGTATCCTTTAATGGTCTTGGCAAGTATTACGGTGGGCTGCCCAGTATGCTTTGCAGCCTCAGCGTAGGCGGCATAGACTTTATGAGGATCATGTCCACCACGGTTCAGACGCCAGATATCGTCGTCAGACATATTGGCGACCATTTCCAGTAGCTCTGGATACTTCCCAAAAAAGTGCTTACGTACATAAGCGCCATCCCGAGACTTAAAGGTCTGGTACTCGCCGTCAACACACTCCATCATTCGCTGCTGCAATAGTCCCTTGGTATCTCGCGCTAGCAGCGGGTCCCAATAGGACCCCCAGATCACTTTGATGACATTCCATCCTGCGCCGCGGAAATCACCCTCTAGCTCTTGGATGATTTTACCGTTACCGCGTACCGGCCCATCGAGACGCTGGAGGTTGCAGTTAATTACAAAGATCAGGTTGTCTAAGCTTTCGCGTGATGCGAGTGAGATTGCGCCCAGAGATTCAGGCTCATCCATCTCGCCATCGCCCATGAATGCCCAGACTTTGCGTCCCTTGGTCTTGATCAGTCCGCGGCTATCCAGATACTTCATGAAACGCGCCTGGTAGATCGCCATTAATGGACCGAGCCCCATCGATACTGTTGGGAACTGCCAGAAGTCGGGCATTAACCAGGGGTGAGGGTAGGAGGAGAGCCCCTTACCCCCCACCTCCTGGCGGAAGTTATTGAGCTGTTCCTGAGTCAGTTCTCCTAGTAAGAAGGCGTAGGCATAAAGGCCGGGTGAGGAGTGACCTTGGGCGAGTACCAGATCACCACCGTGATCCGCGCTGGCAGCATGCCAGAAGTGGTTATATCCGACATCGTAGAGTGTTGCAGCGGAGGCGAAGCTCGCAATATGACCGCCGACATTGGTCTCTTTATTGGCGCGAAGCACCATCGCCATTGAGTTCCACCGTACGTAGGACCGGATACGTTGCTCAAGTGCATAATTGCCGGGTGAGCGGCCCTCCTTGCCGGGTGGGATGGTATTGATATAGGCGGTGGTTGCACTGTAGGGGAGGTAGGCCCCTGAACGGCGGGCCTTTTCTACCAGCCTCTCGAGTAAGTAGTGCGCTCGATCCGATCCACCCTGCGCGAGCACAGACTCGAGTGCCTCTAGCCATTCCTGCGTCTCTTGCGGATCTATGTCGGGTAGGGGTTCCATGTCTCTTATCTCGGGTTTGTTTGGCTTAACTGAACTGAGTTTAAGCGCGTGCCAGGGCACGCTCTGCGGCCGCGATGGTGCTGCACAGGAGCATACTGATCGTCATCGGACCCACGCCACCGGGGACCGGGGTGAGGTGGCCCGCAACTTCCTTGACGGACTCGAAGTCTACATCGCCTGTGAGCTTGCCGTCGGGCATGCGGTTAATGCCCACATCGATCACAGCTGCGCCTGGCTTGACCATGTCGGAGGTGATCATGTGAGGCCTGCCGGTAGCCACTACCAGGATATCAGCCCGCCGCGTATGGTCAGCTAGATTGCGCGTCTTTGATGTGCAGATGGTGATGGTGGCCCCTCTTTCCAGCAGCATGAGTGCCATCGGCTTGCCGACGATATTACTACGGCCGACGACCACCGCATGACGACCTTCGATCGCGATATTATTTTTCTCCAGCATTTTTATCACGCCAAAGGGGGTGCATGGAGGGAAGACGGTATTACCGGTGACCAGTGCGCCCACATTGTAGAGATGAAAACCGTCCACATCCTTCTCAACCGAGATGGATGCAATGATCTCCCTGCTCTCGAAATGATTTGGTAGTGGCAGCTGCACCAGAATGCCGTGGATGCGAGGGTCTGCATTTAACTCCCGGATTCGCAGAATTACTTCATTCTGGTTCGTGCTCTCTGGAAATGAATGAATTTCAGAATGGATGCCGGCCTCATCACAGGCTCGGGCCTTGTTCCGTACATAGATGCTGGAGGCTGGATTGCTGCCGACGATGATCACCGCCAGTCCGGGTTGCATGCCCTGCTCGGTTAAGAGATCAGAGCGCGCCTTCCACTCTGCGCGTATCTCGCGAGCAAGCACATTGCCGTCGATGATCTTGGCACTCATTATTTGTTTGAACCAGCCATATCGTTTCGTGTTAATACGGGTGGAACTACCCCTGGTGTTACCCGCGGCTATGGAGCCATTTTCGGGTCGGCCTTCTTGATCTTCTTCCGGTAGAACAGTAAGCCAATCAGGAAGGTCGGAATAACGACCAGACCGGCGGCAACGACGCCCACGGCGAGTATCGATATCGCGCCACTATCAGGTATGAAGATCGTTACAAACCATATCGCGACAAAGGCCGCCGCACCGCCACCTATGAACATAGTCTTCTTGCCGCGGTCATAGAGCCGCCAGAGGGCACCCGAGACCCGTACCTCATCAAGGTACTCATCAAAGACTGTGAGCAGAGCAGGGTCACCGGGAGACGCCTGGTAGCCGGCAGTGATGGCAAGCGTATCGCCACCATCTTCTAAACGAGACATGCCGCGGAGGAATGCAATCCGTTTCTCGGCCTCTTTCTTTCTCATGCCTCGGTTAACCAGCAGCGAGGCCAATGCGTCAAAGGCATGATCACGGGCATCAATCGATAGATCAAGGTCCTCTCCATGGCGCCACATAACCCCGACCAGATAGAGATGGGTCGTCATCTGCTTGAACTCGGGAGCAAAATCGTACCCCCTTTCCTTAATCAGGAGTTGCTGAGTGGCCAGCACCTCTTCCCCGTGCCGAGTACAGGAATCGATCGTCGACATTCCCTGATCTACTTTTGTGTCATTCATCGCGGTAGTTGTGAGCCATATCCAAACTGACTTTGAATTTATGAAAGGAGACATTATATACTGGCGTGCGATTTGTTGAGGGGGGATGAATCATCCTAATCTGAGAGGTGATGGCAGTAGCGGTTGCATGTTGAAATAATTTATATGGCAAAAAAAGGAAAGAGGGAATGGGTCTTCCAGAGTATGTAAAGATAGTTGAGGTCGGGCCGCGTGACGGTCTGCAGAATGAATCCATCAGTGTGCCGACCTCAGTCAAGATCGAGCTGATTGAGAGACTCTCGAAGGCGGGTCTGTCCGTGGTGGAGTCGGCCGCATTTGTGTCGCCGAAGTGGGTGCCGCAAATGGCGGATCATGCGGCGGTCATGGCAGGTATAAACAAGTGGCCCGGGGTGAGCTATCCAGCGCTGGTTCCTAACATGCAGGGCCTCATAGCGGCATTAGCCGCTGGGGTTAGCGAGATCGCCGTATTCTCGAGTGCGAGCGAGACTTTTTCGAGCAGGAATACCAACTGCTCTATCGAGCAGGGGTTGGCACGTTTTGATGAGATATGTGTTGTCGCCCAGGCGGGTGGGGTGAGGGTGAGGGGATATATATCCTGTGTCCTCGGGTGCCCATACGAGGGATCAGTAGAGCCGGATAGGGTGGCAGATATCGCGGCAGAGTTATTACGCATGGGTTGCTATGAAGTTTCCCTGGGGGACACAATCGGGACTGGCACCCCGGGCAAGACGCGGAGCCTGATCGAGGTGGTGGCGGGGAGGGTGCCACTGAAGAATCTTGCAGGACACTTTCATGACACCTATGGTCAAGCACTTGCCAATGCTTATTCTGCTCTAGAGTGCGGTATCAGCGTGCTCGACTCTTCGGTAGCGGGTCTGGGCGGGTGCCCGTATGCGCCCGGCGCATCCGGTAATGTGGCGAGTGAAGACCTACTCTATATGCTAAATGGAATGGGGATCGAGACGGGCGTAGATATGGATAGACTGATCTCTGCTGGTAACTTCATCTGCAACTTTTTGGGAAGGCCCTCCGGATCAAGGGCAGCGCGTGCATTTGCAGCGAATCGTACTTGACTCAGGTCGGGTCGTGACTGATAGCTCGCAGTGAGCTTCTTCGTTATTATGTGAGTGTTGCTTGTCGAGAGGTCTTCCGCCTCTGCTCGAAGGGGGCTTCTAGAGAGGAGTTGTGCTATGCTTTTTTGGCGGGGCTGTCACGACCCTAAAACTCGATCCGACATAGCAAGCGATCTACCCTGAGAGGGGTTCGGTTCGCGAATTATCGGTAGCAAGCTTTTGCTGGATTTGTCAGCAGACTGTGACGCAAAAATTTTTTATGCACATAGGAGATCATTATGCTCTACAAAAAATCGGTCATTTCAATCGCTGTTGGATCCGCCTTTGCGGCCACTCTCGGAGTGGCACCAATCGCCGCTGCCGCCGATAACCCATTCGTAGCTCAGCCCCTGGATAAAGGCTACATGGTCGCACAAGTGAAGGCTGGAGAGGGCAAGTGTGGACAGGGTAAGTGTGGATCAATGAAGACCACTGAGGGGATGTGTGGTGTGACCATGGCGGATACCAATAAGGACGGCAAGGTCAGCAAGGAAGAATGGAGCAAGCATCATGATGTCATGTTCGAGCATATGGACGCCAACAAGGACGGATTTATTGAAAAGACCGAGCTGGGTAAGGGCGAGCTCGCCAAGAAGAAATAAATGAGAGGCGGCGGTTTCGGGCTATCGTGAGGGCGAGTATCTCGGCATGGGTATATAGTCGCGCGCAAGAGCCATGAGCCGCCTAAAACTTACAGGCGCGGGTCTGGGATTTCGGCGAGAGATGATCCCCTCGCTGAAGGAGCATGTCCCAGACGGTATCGATTTTTTTGAGGTAGCACCCGAAAACTGGATCGATATCGGTGGTTCGCTGGGGCGTGACCTGCGTAGATTCACCGAACGATATCCATTCGTCTGTCACGGGCTGTCGCTCTCAATCGGGAGCCCATCCCCTTTGGATGAGGATCTGCTTTATAAGATCAAGAGGTTCCTCGATCAGCACCAAGTACTGCTCTACACCGAGCATCTATCCTACTGTTCTGATGATGGACATCTGTACGATCTATTACCAATCCCCTTCACCGAGGAGGCTGTGAGGTATGTCTCCTCGCGGATACGGATCACTCAAGATATTCTGCAGCGCCGTATCGCGATAGAGAATGCCTCTTTTTATTTGCAGGCGCCCATTGCCGAGATGAGTGAGGTCGATTTTATCCGGTCCGTTTTAGTGGAAGCGGACTGTGATCTGCATCTCGACGTGAATAATGTGTACGTCAACAGCATCAACCACGACTACGACCCGATTGAGTTTATCCGTTCCATGCCAGCGGAGCGTATTGTCTACCTGCACATGGCAGGACACTATCAGGAGGATGAGGATCTGGTCATCGATACCCATGGTGAGGACGTGATCGAGCCTGTTTGGTCGCTGTTGGATGAGTCCTACCGCATCCATGGGGTGTTGCCGACACTGCTGGAGAGGGACTTTAATATCCCGCCACTTGATCAGTTGATGATTGAGGTTAAACGTATCGCCCAGAATCAGGCGAGATACAGCCAGGAAAGAGATGCTAGCACCTCTTGAATTTCAGCGATTTCAGTATGAGTTTACCGCTCATCTGAGAGATCCTAAAAAACATCCATGTCCGAGCGGGATTGAAGCGAGGCGGATGCGGGTATACGAGGGCCTGGTCTACAAAAATATAGAGAGCTTCCTCCTGACCTGCTTTCCCGTACTGAGAGAGGTTTTAGGGCTGCGCCGTTGGACGAGATTGGTGAGGGCCTTCTTAGCCAAACACCGCTGCCAGTCACCATTCTTTCGTCAGATACCGGACGAGTTCATCCACTTTTTGAAGGACGAGTGGAACCCGTCTGCGAGTGACCCTAGATACATGATAGAGCTCGCTCACTACGAGTGGATTGAGTTGGTGCTCTCTATATCAACCCGTGAGCCGGACTGGAATCAAATCGACCGAGAGGGGGACCTGCTCGAGGGGCGTCCGGTTCTGAATCCGGTTCTTGCGAGTCTGCATTATCACTGGCCCGTCCATCGCATCGAGTCAGGTGTCAGAGTTGTGCCGGCAGAGACCTACCTGCTGGTATTCCGCGATGCGGGTGATCAGGTTCAATTCATGGAGATCAATGCATTCACCACAAGACTGCTAGGTCTGTTCGGGAACACGAAGAACACCGGCCGGAGAGCGCTTGAGACTATCGCTAAAGAGAGTCAACATCCTGAACCGGGGGCCGTGATTGAGGGGGGTCTGGTGGTGATGAGAGACCTTCTTGATCGGGGTGCATTGATCGGCATCTCACAATAAGTTACGTCGGTGTTGAGAGATCTGATTAGAAGTATCAAAGGGCATGACTCGGGGTACCTAGATTTATAATTTTTTATTTAGCGATATTCGTAAAAAATGCTTGCATTATTTTATAATTTATACAAAACTACACTTCCATATGCAAATACTATTAATAGTTGAATATGATTTAATGAACTACTAGATGTAGTAGTCAATGGACATGCTGGCTATCTGTCCTGATATAACATGAGGAGGGGTGCTGCCCGTTTAGTATTGCAATAGAAACAGAATATATAAGGAGAGTTCGATATGCAGCTCGCAGCAGACAACACCGATCCGGTGCTAACGCCCAATTACGACTTTTCTCCAGCTGCCACCTCACAAGACTCGCGGTACTCCCAGCACAAAATAATTCGCCGCAATGGCTCGGTAGTTTCTTTCGAACCGAGCAAGATCTCCATCGCAATGACCAAGGCCTTTATCGCTGTGAATGGGGGTCAGGGTGCGGTCTCAACCAGAGTGAGGGAGGTGGTCGGTCAGCTGACCAATAATGTGGTCAGCGCGCTGATACGACATCAGCCAGAAGGTGGGACCTTCCATATTGAGGATATCCAGGACCAGGTGGAGCTCGCTCTGATGAGATCGGGTGATCACGACGTGGCGCGGTCCTATGTGCTCTACCGAGAGGAAAGGACTCGAGAGAGGGCAAGGCAAAAGGCTGCGATTGCGGCAGAGATGCCTGCCAGTATCTTGCATGTGATGGAGGGTGGAAATAGAGTCCCCCTTGATACGGTTCGTTTGCTGGCGCTGATCGAGTCTGCCTGCGCAGGGCTGAACGAAACGGTGAGCGCTACGCTGATACTCAAGGCCACACTAAAGGATCTGTACGATGGAGTTCCGGCGGAGGAGGTGAGGAAGTCGGTCATTCTCTCTGCCCGAGCATTGATCGAGAAAGAGCCTGCCTATAGCTACGTGACAGCGCGACTATTGTTGCATACCATCCGGGTCGAGGTTCTGGGTGAGGAGGTAATACAGGAAGAGATGCTGTCACGATACGCTGGATACTTCCCCGAATTCATCAAGAGGGGTATCGATGCCGAGTTGTTGGATGGCAGGATGGCTCAGTTCGATCTGCCTCGATTGGCGAAGGTGCTCGATGCCAGCCGAGATTTAAAGTTTGGCTATCTAGGATTGCAGACTCTGTATGACCGTTATTTCTTGCATGTGCAGGATCAGAGGATCGAATTACCGCAGGCATTCTTTATGCGGGTTGCGATGGGGCTTGCTCTGAATGAGGTGGACCGAGAGGCTCGTGCGATCGAGTTCTATCATGTCCTGTCGAGTTTTGATTTCATGAGCTCTACACCGACTCTGTTTAATTCGGGTACGTGCCGGTCTCAGCTATCGTCGTGCTATCTGACCACGGTGTCGGATAACTTGGACGGTATTTACGAGGCGATTAAAGAGAATGCGCTTCTCGCCAAGTATGCTGGTGGTCTGGGTAATGATTGGACTGCGGTGAGAGCGATGGGGTCGCATATCAAGGGGACCAATGGCAAGTCTCAGGGAGTGGTTCCCTTTCTCAAGGTGGTATCAGATACCGCAGTTGCGGTGAATCAAGGAGGTAAGCGGAAGGGGGCTGTCTGCTCATACCTAGAGACATGGCACCTTGA
This sequence comes from Nitrosospira sp., assembly GCA_013450215.1. Taxonomy (GTDB): domain Bacteria; phylum Pseudomonadota; class Gammaproteobacteria; order Burkholderiales; family Nitrosomonadaceae; genus VFJL01. The sequence goes on along the minus strand of JACDSH010000042.1, from coordinate 2,870 downwards.
TATAGAGGAGTTCCTAGAGCTACGAAAGAATACAGGGGATGACCGGCGCCGGACCCATGACATGAATACCGCCAACTGGGTTCCGGACATGTTCATGAAGAGGGTGATGGAGGGGGGTGAGTGGACTCTATTCTCACCATCGGATGTGCCCGACCTCCATGAGAAGTTCGGCAAGTCTTTTGAGAGTGCTTATCTGGCCTACGAGGAGAAGGCTGATCGTGGCGAGTTGAGCCTATACAAAAAAGTTCCCGCTCAGCAGCTATGGCGCAAGATGCTGAGTATGCTGTTCGAGACTGGGCATCCATGGATCACCTTCAAGGACCCGTGCAATATCCGGTCTCCCCAGAATCACGTTGGGGTCGTGCATAGCTCTAATCTTTGTACGGAGATCACATTAAATACGAGCTCTGATGAGATCGCGGTGTGTAATCTGGGATCGGTTAACTTGTCAGCACACATCAAGGACGGAAGGCTTGATACCGAGAAGCTCAAGCGTACCATCAGAACGGCCATGAGGATGCTGGACAATGTAATCGATATTAACTTCTATGCCGTTGCTAAGGCGCGTAATTCAAACCTGAAACACCGCCCAGTGGGTCTGGGCATCATGGGGTTTCAGGATTGTCTGCATATGCTGCGAATTCCGTACGCTTCTGAGCAAGCGGTTGAGTTCGCAGACCATTCGATGGAGGCGGTCGCCTATCAGGCCTACTGGGCCTCGACTGAACTGGCCGAGGAGAGGGGGTGTTATGCATCCTACCAGGGCAGTTTGTGGGATCGTGGGATCTTGCCGCAGGATACTCTCGACTTACTGAGAGAGGAGCGTGGCGGCTATGTCGAGGTGGACAGCTCGTCGACCTTAGAGTGGGGGCTCTTGCGTGAACGCATCAAGCAGCACGGGATGCGTAATTCAAACTGCCTCGCGATCGCGCCAACCGCGACCATCTCAAACATCATCGGCGTATCCGCCAGTATCGAGCCGACCTACCAGAACCTCTATGTCAAGTCCAACTTGTCGGGAGAGTTCACGATTGCAAACGAGAGCCTGGTAAAAGATTTGAGAGCGGTCGGGCTCTGGGATGAGGTGATGATCTCTGATCTTAAGTATTTTGATGGGGCGCTGAGCAAGATAGACCGGGCGCCGGCTGATATCCGTAGGCTCTATGCCACCGCATTTGAGGTCGAGCCTCACTGGCTGATCGAGGCGGCATCGAGACGACAAAAATGGATTGATCAGGCTCAGTCGCTCAATATTTATATGGCGGGCGTTTCTGGGAAGAAGTTAGATGAGACTTATAAGTTGGCATGGCTGAGAGGTCTTAAGACGACCTATTATCTGCGCACACTGGGTGCAACCTCGGCAGAGAAGTCCACAGTAAACGCGGGCGTATTGAACGCTGTGCCGGCGGATGGGGGGGTGAGTGCGGCTGCGACAGCGACAGACCTAAAGTACTGTTCTATCGATACCCCAGAGTGTGAGTCTTGCCAGTAATTCATAGATCGTCAGGAATAAAAGGAGAAGACTGTGCTGAATATTGAGAATGAAACAATGCAATCAGGAACGCCGATGTTGCAGGTTGTATCAGGGGGCGTGCAGCCGATGGCCTTGAGCGGGAAAAAGCTTCATGTTGCAGGTGGAATGACCTTGGTCGGGGATGCTGATACGAGGGTTGATGGTGGAGGGGATGATCAATCCGGAGGAGGGGGTTCTAACCGCCGGATATCGGTCGAAGATAAGCAGATTATTAATTGCAAGGCAGATGTGAACCAGCTGGTGCCGTTCAAGTATAAGTGGGCATGGGAGAAGTATCTCTCGGCATGTGCCAACCACTGGATGCCCCAGGAAATAAACATGAGTCGGGATATCGCCACCTGGAAGGACCCTAATGGACTGACCGAGGATGAGAGGCGGCTGATTAAGCGAAATTTAGGATTCTTTGTGACGGCTGATTCGTTAGCAGCGAACAATATCGTACTCGGAACATACCGCCATATTACCAATCCAGAGTGTCGGCAGTATCTTCTGAGACAGGCATTCGAGGAGGCAATTCATACCCATGCCTATCAGTACATCGTTGAGTCTCTGGGTCTGGACGAGGGCGAGATCTTCAATGCCTATCATGAGGTCACTTCAATCCGTGATAAGGACGAGTTCCTGATTCCGTTCATCGATACCCTGACAGACCCTCACTTTGAGACCGGTACTCTGGAGGCCGATCAGAAGTTGCTGAGGAGTTTGATCGTATTCGCATGCATCATGGAGGGGCTGTTTTTTTACGTAGGTTTTACTCAGATACTGGCCCTGGGTCGGCAGAACAAGATGACCGGTGCAGCAGAGCAGTACCAGTACATCCTGAGGGATGAGTCGATGCACTGCAACTTCGGGATTGACGTAATCAACCAGATCAAGATGGAGAACCCGCAGCTCTGGACGAAGGAGTTTCGAGATGAGATTAATGGACTAATGCAGACAGCGGTTGAGTTGGAGTACCGGTATGCAGAGGACACCATGCCGAGGGGCGTATTGGGCATGAATGCGCCGATGTTCAAGGAGTATCTGAGATACATTGCCAACCGTCGGTGCCAACAGATCGGACTGGATACGCTCTACCCTGGTGCTAATAACCCTTTCCCATGGATGTCCGAGATGATGGATCTCAAGAAGGAGAAGAACTTCTTTGAGACGCGTGTTACCGAGTACCAGACCGGTGGGGCTCTCAGCTGGGACTGAGGGGGCTCGAAAGAATTGAAGTGCTGATAACGGTAAATAATAAATCGCGCTTCCGAATAGGAGGACGCTGATATTTTGGAGGATGCTGTAGCCAGGCTCGTTAGGGCAGGGCTGCATAAAGGAACTACAGTCAGGCTTG
>JACDSH010000006.1 GCA_013450215.1 Nitrosospira sp. | reverse complement strand
TGGTGGATAATGCTCTCGAGTGTCATTTAGCAAATTCCTCCCCAAAAATAACCTTCAAAATGCCTATCATCCGCGTCGCACTCGACGTTCCCATAGCAACTCTGTTTGATTATCTTGCGTCAGATGCAACAACGCGTGATATTGGCGCTCGAGTGCAGGTACCTTTTGGAAAGAAGCTGATGACCGGGGTCATTATGGAGATTTCTGACTCCTCCCCCCTCACACCCGGTCGACTTAAATCTGCTGCTGCTCTATTTCATGACATTCCACCGCTACCCATAAAACTCCTCGATCTATGCCGATTCTGCAGTGGCTACTATCACCATCCTCTCGGGGAAGTGGTAATGAACTCACTCCCTAGCAGGCTGCGTAGCAGTAGGCCCCTCATCCAGAAATCAACTGTCCCTTTCGAATTTTGCCTGACCGATGCTGGGCGTGATGCAAATACTGCATCCATCCCCGCCCGTAGCATCGTCCAGCATCGCCTACTCGCTCGATTGCGAAAGACTGGTGCAATCAAACCTGAGGAGGCCAGACAGATCTCAGCAAGTGCTCCCAAGGTATTACAAAAATTCCTTGCGATGGGTTGGGTAAAGGAGACTCCAGCTCATTCCTCCATCACCCAATCTGTTCCCAGCCCTGTTCTCAATACTGAACAACAGGATGCCTTTGATGCTATTGCCAATGACATTAGTAAATTTAATGTTTGGCTGCTGCATGGGATCACCGGAAGCGGAAAAACAGAGGTGTACCTTCGGCTCATCACTCTTCTGCTGCTAGAAGGACGACAAACTCTTGTACTGGTACCGGAAATCAGTTTGACCCCACAACTAGAGTCTATATTTCGTTCGCGCTTTCCCACTACATTACTGGTATGTCTGCATAGCAGACTCAGCGACTCAGAACGCCTAAAAGGCTGGCTACAAGCGCAACAAGGTGAGGCCAAGATAGTGCTCGGTACACGGTTGGCGGTATTTGCACCGCTGCCAAAACTAGGGATGATCATTGTGGATGAGGAGCAGGATGGCTCATTCAAACAACAGGACGGACTCCGTTACTCGGCACGAGATGTTTCAATATTTCGAGCCAAACAAGAAAATATTCCGATCATTCTTGGCTCCGCCACACCTTCTCTAGAAAGCTATTACCACGCCACTAGTGGGCGCTACCGGATGCTGCGCCTATCGTCGCGCGCTGTTAAGAAGGCTGTGCTGCCTTCTGTGCACTGTATTGATATCCGCTCTGCTAAGTGTATTGACGGCCTATCCCAACCACTAATCACAGCACTGGAAAAAGGTTTGGCACAAAACCAACAGAGTCTGGTCTTCCTCAACCGTCGTGGATACGCCCCCGTATTATTGTGTAAATCCTGTGCATGGACGGCCAAGTGTCATCGATGCTCAAGTCGCTTAGTCGTTCATTTAAGTGAAAAACAATTACGGTGTCACCACTGCGGTCATCAAGAACGTTTTCCCTCTTCCTGTCCTGAGTGTGGCGACCAGGATATCGTCCCCTTTGGTCAGGGGACTCAAAGGGTAGAGGCTGTTCTAGCAGAGCGTTTCCCCAATGCACGGATTCTCCGCGTAGACCGAGACAGTACTCGGTTTAAAGATGGATGGGGGAAGATGCTGAAGGATATCTACGAACGACGCGTAGATATTCTGGTAGGTACGCAGATCCTTGCTAAGGGACATAACTTTCCGAATCTATCGCTAGTCGGTATTTTAAATTCTGATGCTGCACTATTCAGCACGGATTTTAGGGCAGCTGAGCGCTTATTTGCACAACTGATGCAAGTGGCAGGTCGTGCTGGGCGAGCCGATATCGCAGGCGAGGTGCTGATTCAAACTGAATTTCCAGATCACCCCCTATATCACGCCTTACGGCGACATGATTATGCCGCTCTTGCACAGATACTGCTGTCAGAAAGAAAGATGGCAGGATTTCCGCCATTCGTTTATCAAGCCCTATTACGGGCAGAAGCGCCCCATATCTCAGCAGCAATGGGCTTCCTCGCCAGTGCGGCTGAATTAGCAGGCCCATCCAAAGGTGGGGTGGAAATTTTCGACCCAGTCCCAGCGCAAATGGCACGGCTCAAGGGGTTGGAACGGGCGCACCTATTGGTGCAATCTGGTTCGCGTAAGAAATTGCAAGAATTCCTCACTGCTTGGCACGCAAGGATTTCCACTCTTCCCGTTCGCAAGGTCCGATGGTCTTTGGATGTGGACCCGCAGGAATTCTGACGAGGCCCGCCTAACGGATCTCGGAATGCAGCTTCTCCATCATTTTCTCCGCTTGATTGAGATAGCCTTCGCCAAACAAGTTTAGGTGATTCAAAACGTGATAGAGATTGTAGAGATCTTTACGGATGACATAACCGGCGTCAAGTGGGTAAGTCTCCCGATAGGCCGCATAGAAGTTTGCGGGAAAGCCACCAAACAATTCCGTCATTGCAAGATCTGCTTCACGGTCACCATAATATATCGCCGGGTCGAACAGCACCGGTTGGCCCGCAGAGTCAAAAGTATAATTACCGCTCCATAGATCACCGTGCAACAATGATGGGACTGTCAGTGTATCCATGAAAAAGACATCGAGTTCAGCCATCAGCCGTTCACCCAATGGCTGCAACTTCCCCGTATAGCCATTGGTCTGTGCAAGTCGTAACTGGTATCCAAGGCGGCGATCCCGCCAGAATTGAATCCAATCTGAAGAGAGTCTGTTGAATTGTGGCGTGGTGCCGATGGTATTGTCTCGGATCCAACCAAATTTTTCTGAAGAGAAGCGGTGCATCGAAGCGATCCCCCGACCCAGCGACTCGGCACTCTTCCTGCCCGCATTCCCCATTTCTAAAAACTCCATCACCAACCATGAGCTGGAATCATTTCTCCCCCAACACACAGGAATAGGGACACGCAATGCACGGGAATTGTAAATCTCCTGCAGGCCTAAAGCCTCAGCTTCAAACATTGATAAATTATCGGAACTGTTGATTTTGACGAAAAAACACTGGCCACCACTTTCAATACGGTGGCCTTGGCTGATGCAACCTCCGCCAATCTTCCTAACTTTCTGAACGACAAATGGGATGCCCGTCGAGGCCGAGATCTGTGTTGCAATATCCGACCATGACGGCATGGTGAGTTACCGGATTACTAAGTAGCGCTTTAGGACAGCTTCTTCCTAGCCCGTCTGATCGCAATCCGCACCTGACTCGGGGCGGTCCCGCCGGGATGGTTACGACTCTTCAATGAGCCTTCCAGGGTGAGTACTGCATAGATATCTTGCTTGATCTTCGGGGAGAACTTCCTTAATTCAGTCAAGGTAAGCCCGCTCAAGTCGCAATTTTTTTTCTCGGCAAAACGGACTGCCTGAGCAACCGCCTCATGAGCATCTCGGAATGGCAATCCTTTTTTTGTCAGGTAGTCGGCTAAGTCGGTGGCGGTGGCATAACCCTTCATCGCAACAGACCGCATCGCCTCCTGATTAACGCGGATGCCAGTCATCATATCGGTATAAATACGTAGCGTATCCGTAAGCGTGTCCACAGTATCAAAAAGGGGTTCCTTATCTTCCTGATTGTCCTTGTTATATGCGAGTGGCTGGGCCTTCATCAGCGTCAGCAAGGCGACCAGATGGCCATTAATACGCCCTGTCTTGCCACGCACCAGTTCCGGCACGTCTGGATTCTTCTTTTGCGGCATGATGGAAGAACCCGTACAGAATCGATCAGCAAGATCGATGAAGCCAAACGATGGGCTCATCCATAGAATCAACTCCTCAGACAGTCGTGACAAATGCGTCATAATTAATGCCGCGCAGGCACAAAATTCAATCGCAAAATCTCGATCAGAAACCGCATCAAGCGAGTTTTCACAAATACCGTCAAAGCCCAGTTTATGAGCGACTAATTTACGGTCGATTGGATAACTCGTTCCAGCCAGTGCAGCCGCACCTAGCGGCAGTTTATTCACGCGCTTCCTGCAATCCACCAATCGCTCAACGTCGCGCTGCAACATCTCAAAATACGCCAGCAAATGATGACCAAATGAAATCGGTTGCGCCACCTGTAAATGAGTAAATCCTGGCATCACAGTATCCGCATGCTTCTCTGCAAGATCTAGCAATGCCTGTTGCATCGCCTTGATGCATCTCATGATGTCATCAATCGAAGTGCGCAGATAAAGCCTCACATCAGTCGCCACTTGATCATTACGTGATCGCGCTGTGTGTAGCCGCTTACCAGCGTCACCGATCAGCGTAGTAAGACGTTTTTCAATATTCAGATGTACATCTTCAAGCTCCAGCAACCAAACAAATCTACCGCTTTGAATCTCTTTTCGAATTTTATCCATTCCCCGTTCGATGGAGGCAAGGTCTGTCGAGCTAATAATACCTACAGCAGAGAGCATCTGCGCATGTGCAAGTGACCCCTGAATATCAAACTCAGCCAGGCGTCGATCGAATCCAATCGATGCCGTATAACGTTGAACCAGTTCTGAAACTGGTTCAACAAAACGTCCAGACCAAGCCTTCTTGACGTTTCTGGCTGGTGATTTTTTATCTCTTAAGGTCGCCATATAGCTTTATTGAAAATGAAAGTATGCAGGACTTAAATTCAGCAGGGTATGCTGTTTTCATCTGCGTACAATCATGTACTCACTTTTAAACTGCGATCACCTCAATTTCAGGTTCAATTGATCTTAACAGATTCTCAATTCCCCTGAGAGTTCCTGAAATCGAACTCGGGCAAGTTCCGCAGGCACCCTGGTAATGTACGCTGAGTATGTTTCCCTCGAGGCCCATTACATGAAGATCCCCTCCATCGTTTTGCAGATAGGGACGTATCTCCTCGTCGAGTAGGATACTCATCTTATCGAGTCGCAATTGATCCTCCGGGCTTAAGCCCTCGATTGCGGTGCTGGCCTCAGCAACTGAAGCGGCGGATTGCGCATCAGCAGCAGGCGCTGCACGGATTGGATCAGCAACTGCACGTGATAGATCTTGCCAGTCAGCGCCCCCATCTTGCGTAATCGTGATCCAGCGGTCAACGTAAAATACATTAGTAATGTGATCAATGTCGAACAGAGCTGCCGCCAGCGGGTCATCCTTCGCCTGCTCGGCATTATCATAGGAACGGGTTATCCCCCAAGTCAGAGGTTCCTTCAGAATGAATTTCAATGCATTCCGGTTGGGTGTACCTTCTATTTCAGCTATTCTTGGCATAACTTCTTGCTAAGAGGCTCTATCAACCGGCGCATGCATCGGATCATCTGCAGCCTCGGTTGAAGTGCTATTAATAGAATTGAGTGCCGCGTGAAGGGTATGCCATGGCAGGATCGCGCACTTGACCCGAGTCGGCAGATTGCGAACACCAGCAAATACTGTGAGCCGTCCGAGATGGTTTTCATCACTAGGATCGAGCTTTCCGAGTGCCATATCACGAAACTCTTGAATCAATATTTCAGCATCAGAACGTGTCTTACCCTTCACAACTGAGGTCATCATCGATGCCGACGCCTTGCAGATTGCACACGACTCCCCATGAAATGCTATACCCTCAATATTCTGACCATCGAGATTGAGTGCGATCACCAAACGGTCTCCACAGAGCGGATTGTGTCCGACTGCATGGTGGGTTGAATGCTCAAGAGTTCCATAATTGCGTGGCTTTCGATTATGGTCAAGAATGACCTCTTGATAGAGTGACTTTGAATGCATTATGCGAAGACCTTCTGCGCGGAACTGATCGCCTCGACCAGTGTATCAACCTCATCCATCGTATTATAAAATGCGAACGAGGCTCGCGATGTTGCCGGTATCCTGAACCGTTGCATGACCGGTTGCGCACAATGATGGCCGGTACGCACTGCAACCCCTTGTTGATTCAGTAGGGTGCCAATATCATGCGGATGAACACCCTCAACCACAAACGAGAGCACAGCAGCCTTTAGAGCAGCATTGCCAACAATATGCACGCCCGGCAGAAGGCGTATCTGCTCAGTTGCGTAGTTGAGCAGCGCATGTTCGTGTGCTGCAATTGCCTCAAGACTAATTGCTGACAGATAATCGACCGCAGCGCCAAAGCCAATTGCAGCAGCAATTGGCGGAGTCCCTGCCTCAAATTTCTGCGGGATTATGTTGTAGATAGTCTTCTCAAATGTGACCGACAGTATCATATCTCCGCCGCCCTTAAATGGCTGCATCCGTTCAAGAATATCGGCCTTCCCATAGAGAACACCAATTCCGGTCGGACCGCACATCTTGTGGCCTGAAAACACATAAAAATCACAGCCGAGATCTTGCACATCGATCTTCATGTGGGGAGCAGCCTGAGCACCATCGATCAATACCGGTACGCCATGGGCATGCGCAAACTCGATCATCTGCTTAACTGGGTTGATACTGCCCAGCGCATTCGATACGTGTATTACGCTAACAAATTTGGTGTGTTCATTAAACAAGTTTTCATATTCATCGATAAGAAGCTCCCCCGCATCATTAATCGGAACGACACGTATTCTTGCACCCCTCTCTTCTGCCAGCATTTGCCACGGGACAATATTGGAATGATGCTCAAGCACGGTCAAAATAATTTCATCACCAGGGCCGATAAACTTGCGGCCGTATCCATGCATGACCAAGTTGATTGACTCGGTAGTGCCGCTGGTGAAGATCACCTCTCTATCCTCACGTGCATTAATGAAGTGCTGTAACTTATGGCGTGCTTGTTCAAATTCGGCAGTAGCTAATTCTGACAAGTAATGCACGGCACGATGAATATTGGCATGTTGCGTAGTCTGATAACGCACAAGCCGATCAATCACCTGCTGCGGCATCTGGCTGGAGGCAGCACTATCGAGAAAGACAAGAGGGTGACCATCGACCTTGAGTTTAAGGATCGGGAAATCGGCACGGATGCTCTCGATGTCAAACGGTAGGATTGGCTGTGATGCCACAATCGAGTCTAAGGAGGTCATGATTCAGTTTCTCTGAGTACGTTCAAGTACTGTTTGCTCGAGTTGCTTTCTCAGCGACACTATCGGAATACCCTCGATGATTTCAGCACCGAATGCATAAGTTAGTAAGTTACGCGCCGCCATCTCGGATAGTCCGCGACTCTTCAGATAAAAAACTTCTTCGCTGTCGAGCTGACCGATCGTCGCGCCGTGGGCACACTTCACATCATCGGCAAAGATCTCTAGCTGGGGCTTGGTATCGATATGCGCTCTGCCGCTAAGAAGCAGGTTGCGACTCGACTGTGCAGAATCGGTGCCCTGCGCATTAGGTCTGACCATGATCTTGCCATTGAATACCGCGTGGGCAGATCCATCCACGATACATTTATGCAATTGACGGCTGGTGCAATGTGGCTTGATGTGGTCGATGCAGGTATGTGTATCCGCGAGCTGACGATCTGCAATCAGCGCCAATCCATCGACCACGCATTCAGCATCTTGCCCAGCCAATTGAATATTTAAGTTATACCGAGAGATGCGTGCTCCCAGTGCAATACTGGTCGACTGATAATGGCTCCCCTGCGAAAGAGATACCGCACAGTCTGCAATATGGAATGCCTGACCGCTATCGCGCTGGACCCGAATATGGTTGACACGTGCATTATCAGACAGCGCAATTTCAGTCACCGCGTTGGTAGCATAGACACCCTGCTGCAACGTGACGTAATCCTCAATGACGGTCGCCGTACTGCCGGATTCGGCAATTAGAAGACATCTCGGATAACTTGCCACCTTCTCTTGGGTTGCGATGAATAATAGATGAATCGGCTTATCAATCGTGGCGTTAGGTGGCATGATGACCAGCGCTCCATCATGGAGCATTGCAGTATTGATCGCAGTGAATACGGTATCTCTGAAATCAGCATGACGAGCAAGATGCTGCTCCAGCGTGGACGGGTGTTTGGACAGGCCTGCTGACAGGTGCGTAACCACTATGCCGGAATCTCCGGCAATATCGGGCACTTGGGTCGACAAATGTGGCGCGTACACGCCATCGACGAACACTAACCGAATTGTCGCTGGCTCTAGGTAGAAAGGCTCCGCCTCCGAAGGTGGGAGGTCTGATGCGGTCTGTATTGCCTGGAAGGGCAGCTTGGTAAGGGAAGAGATATCGGTGAAGCGCCATTCTTCATCATGCGTGGTCGGGATTCGTAACGCACCTGCCCGCTCAACTGCATTCGCACGCAACTGGTTCAGCCACGCTAACGGACTGACTGGTAGCTTAGATCCTCCCTGCAACAGACTTTCAAGGTAACTATTGGCGGCAGCCACACTCATTTCTATATTCTCGCTGCGGCACGCTGTTCGGCACTCACCCAATCGTAGCCATGTGACTCGAGATCAACCGCAAGCTGTTTACCGCCGGTCTTGATGATGCGACCTGCCTCCATCACGTGCACATAGTCAGGCACGATATAATTGAGCAGGCGCTGGTAATGAGTCACGAGTATGGTCGCACTGTCCTTAGTCGCGAGCTGATTGACGCCATTGGCAACGATCCTGAGTGCATCAATATCCAGACCGGAATCAGTCTCGTCGAGAATTGAAAGATGTGGCTCAAGCAATGCCATCTGCAAGATTTCATTACGTTTTTTTTCTCCGCCGGAAAAGCCCGCATTGACACTACGGTCAAGAAAATCAGGGCTCATTTCAAGCATCTTCATTTTCTCCCGCACAAAATCATCAAACTCAAGCGGATCAAGCTCGTCCTTGCCACGATGCGTTTGTACTGTATTGTAGGTAAGTCTCAGAAACTGATTATTGGCAACGCCAGGTATCTCGATTGGGTACTGGAAGGCAAGGAATACGCCGGCACGAGCCCGCTCTTCAGGTGCCAAATCGAATAGATTACTGCCTTCAAACAATACCGTTCCCCCGGTAACCTCATAGGCAGCATGTCCAGCAAGTACCTTGGCGAGAGTGCTTTTTCCTGAGCCATTGATACCCATGATCGCATGCACTTCACCACTTCTGACCGTGAGATCGACTCCCTTTAGGATCTCGATGCTATTAATGCTTGCCCGTAATCCGCGTATTTCCAGCAGTAATTTACTATCTGGAGAGATCATCCGACACTCCCTTCGAGCTTGAATCCAAGCAATTTAGTCGCCTCGACTGCAAACTCCATTGGTAACTGTTGAAATACATCCTTACAGAATCCGTTGATGATCATCGATACCGCCTCCTCAGCGCCGATACCGCGCTGCGCAAAATAGAATAATTGATCTTCACCAATTTTTGAGGTGGAGGCCTCATGCTCGACGATGGCGCTGTTATTGCGCACCTGAATATAGGGAAAAGTGCTGGCACTGCACTGATCACCAATCAGCATTGAGTCGCATTGCGAGTAGTTACGAGAACCGGCTGCGGTGGGTGCAATCTTAACCAGTCCACGGTAGCTATTCTTGGAATGGCCAGCCGAGATACCCTTGCTGACGATGGTGCTGCGCGTATTCTTACCGATATGGATCATCTTAGTACCCGTATCGGCTTGTTGATGATTATTGGTCACCGCTACTGAATAAAATTCGCCGACCGAGTTATCACCCTGCAGTATGCATGACGGGTACTTCCAGGTGATTGCCGAACCTGTCTCAACCTGAGTCCACGAAATTCGAGAGTTAACTCCCTTGGCAAGTCCTCTCTTGGTCACGAAATTGAAAATACCGCCAACTCCATTCTCATCCCCCGCATACCAGTTCTGTACGGTCGAGTACTTAATATCCGCATTATCAAGAGCAACGAGTTCGACTACGGCCGCGTGCAATTGATTGGTGTCGAACCTAGGTGCAGTACAACCTTCAAGGTAGGAAACAGAAGCGCCCTCCTCTGCAATGATTAGCGTGCGCTCAAACTGACCCGATGCTTCAGTATTAATACGGAAATAAGTCGACAGATCCATCGGGCACTTGACCCCCTTCGGAATGAAGCAGAACGAGCCATCGGTGAATACCGCCGAATTGAGTGCAGCATAATAATTATCCCCAACCGGCACCACCGTTCCAAGATATCGCTTCACCAGATCGGGATGTGTATGTACGGCCTCTGAAATGGAGCCGAAAATAATGCCGACCTCAGCTAATTTTTTCTTGTAGGTGGTCGCTACAGATACGCTATCAAAAATCACGTCGACGGCAACACCGGCAAGTGCGGCCCTCTCGTGCATCGGCACACCGAGCTTCTCAAAGGTACGCAACAACTCTGGATCGACCTCATCCATACTTCCCAATTTCTTTTTAGGCTTAGGTGCCGAGTAGTAGCTGATAGATTGGAAGTCTATCTTTGGATAGTCAACATTCGGCCATTGAGGCTCTTTCATTGTGAGCCATTGCTGATAAGCGTTCAGACGAAATTCGAGCAGCCAGTCGGGCTCGTTTTTCTTGGCTGAGATCATCCTGATAGTGCTCTCATTAAGCCCTTTCGGCGCGACATCAGACTCGATTTCAGTAATGAAACCATGCTTATAAGGCTGGTTAACCAGATTCTGTAAAACGGCACTCATTCAGCTTGCTCCAATGTCATCTATTGTGAAGTAGAAACTCTGAACTACGGTCACAGAGTCTCTTTCTATCTGTTATTGTTAAATCTCAGTTGATTCTTTCAGACTGAAACTTTCGCCACAGCCGCATGTATTTTCAATGTTTGGGTTATCGAACTTGAAGGTGGAGTTGAGTCCTTCCCTAACGAAGTTGACACACGAGCCATCGAGGAATGATAGATTGGCGGCGTCGACCACTACCCGCGCATTATTCGACTCGAATACTTGGTCATCCGCACGCACCTCGTCTGCATAGTCAAATGTATAGGCAAATCCAGAACAGCCCACCTTCTTAACGCCAATCCGCAAAGCCAGTCCCTTGCCGCGCTTTTCAAGCTGCTTCTGAATCTGTTTTGCTGCACTCTCTGTCAGTGTTATTGCCATCTTTATAATCCATCTGTCACTGCATTAATCGTGACCGATACCTAGGTATGTAGTCACGCAGAAATCATACTGAAAGCGCAGTATCTTCAACAATGTGCTTGACCTTACGCATATCCAGCAAACCAACCGAGTGATCTTGACGCACTTTCTGATCATCAACTAATTGTCTTAGGGATACGCTACCCAGATGATCAAAAATCAAACCATTAAGTCTGACCCATAAGTCATGTGTCAGACATTTTCTGTCATCGAGGCAGTTCTCCTTGCCGCCACATTGAGTCGAATCCATCGGTTCGTCCACAGCAAGTATGATTTCAGCAACCGTTATCTGCACACTATCTCTAGCAAGACGATAACCCCCACCCGGACCTCGGACGCTTGCAATCAGTCCGCGCTGCCGTAGCTTTGCGAATAGCTGCTCAAGATAAGATAGTGAGATTTTCTGACGCTGGCTAATTCCAGCGAGCATTACCGGCCCAGTACCCTGCTGCATTGCTAGATCAAGCAATGCAGTCACTGCAAAACGTCCTTTGGTTGTAAGTTTCATAAAAATTACTTTTAATCAGATGGTTGAATGTATCAAATGGGATTTGGCGCCGTCAATAGATGACTAATTTTGTCAACTATAAGATAGTTGATTGATTTAGTCAACTTTGACCGATCTTTGCGTGGAGACAATCTAACCCATCTCAGCAGGATCCAAGTCGACCACGCCCTATCCTTGTCTTAATCTATTCAGCTCTGGAAAGGCATGGCCCAGCTGGTACAAGGAGGTCATTATCAGGAGACTAGGAGAAGACTACCGTTAATTGCGACGGAGTCGCATATGGGTCTTGATCAGATCTATTGCCCGATGACGGAAATAGGTACCCTCGGTATCTTTCACCCACATATGCAGCAGTCCAATGAAAAATAGATGGGTATCCATAGTTAACTGGACAGGATCGTGAGTCGCGTGAAGTTGACCTTGCACTTTTGCACGTTCATAAACCAACTGCAACTTTTCGGCGATACCAGAACAGCTCAACAGTATTTGCTGTAAAACGGTCGCGAACTCTTCCACATATTCGCACTTAATCATCATTATTTCGTAGATCTGCCGTGTCTCAACACTATCATCCAGCATCTGTATGGTGGTACACAGAAAATCCTCTATCCGAGCCAGAGGATCTTCATAACTTTCAATCAACAAAGTTTCGTCCATCCGGTCTATCAGGGGTAAGAATACTTGCGCACGCATGGCATCGAACAGATCAATCTTGTTATCGAAGTGCCAATAGACCGCCCCCCGTGTAACTCCCGCCTGAGCAGCAATTTGCTGCATAGTGGCACGACTGACCCCACGCACTAAAAATACCTCACGCGCGGCACAAATGATTCGCTCCCGGGTTAACCCAGCATCTTCTTTAGTTCTACGTGCCATTCTTATCGAAGTTCTCTAAATCCCAGTTTACACATACCATTACTGCTATAATAACTTACATACATACAAGAATGTAAGTAAATTATTCCCAGACCAGAACGGGGGTTTTCGCTAGTGCCATATGGAAATGAACAGAATAATCACCATACCGTACTGCCCGTTCAATACCTAAAGAGAACGGTCGCCGCGATGGCTATCAGCATCGTGTTGGTAGCATGTGGTAATAATAACCCAACCGGTCAATCTCCGGCAGGGTCTGCCATGCCGGTAAGTGTTATTGAGGTGCAACCCACCAGCGTACCGATCAGCGCTGAATCTGTCGCACAAACCGAGGGCGCAAAGGAGGTGGAGATCCGTCCACGTGTGGGTGGAATTCTGCTTAAGCGACTCTACAAGGAAGGTTCTCCCGTAGTAGCCGGTCAGCCCATGTTTCTAATTGATCCGGTGCCCTATCAAAATGCGCTGTCGCAAGCAAAAGCACAACTCAACCAGCAAAAAGCCCGCAACAATCAGACTCAGCGTGAAGAGAACCGTCTACAGGGATTATTAGCCACTCAGTCCATTAGTCAGCGTGAGTACGACAACGCGGTTTCGGATAATGAAATCGCAAGTGCTGCCATGCAACAGGCCGAAGTGCGCGTACGAGACGCCGAGCTTAATCTCTCATACTCAACCGTGACAGCACCGGTCGCAGGGGTATCCGGTCATTTTCAATTTTCCGAGGGAGCACTAATAACTGCCAACAATAGTTTACTCACGACCATCGTCCAAGTATCCCCGATCTGGGTACGTTTCAGCCTCTCCAATAATGAATTAGTGAGATTCGGCGGGCATCTGACGGAAAAGAACGTACAGCAAGTCACTTTGATATTGCCCGACGGGACGGAGTATCAACAAAAAGGACAATTAAATTTTGCTGCAAGCAGAATTGATCCTTTATTAGGTACGCAGATGCTGCGCGCAACTTTTGAGAATGCTGACCAACGATTATTGCCAGGACAGTTTGTGCGTGTGCGCGTAACCACAGGTGAGCGCAACGGTGTTTTTGTCATACCGCAGACCGCAGTAATCACATCTGATCTAGGTCGATTCGTATACATAGTGAATGAAAAGAACGAGGCGACCGTTCGTCCCGTCGTAGCTGATAATTGGATAGGTACGAACTGGGTAATTCTTGAAGGACTTAAAGCAGGTGATAAGGTAATAACAAATAATATTATTAAACTCCGTCCGAGCGCCCCCGTCTCTCTGCAAGAAGTCGTCACAGCACCGACCCAAGAACTTAATGTTGTCCCAGCAGAAACACCAAAACCGTCAGATCCGCCAGAGGTGGTTCCGAAAGATACATCTGAGGTAACACCCAAAAAACAAACAGAATTAGCATCGATTGAGATCAATCGATCCTCAGGAGACAAGGCTCTGAATGAGGAAGCGATACGCTTCGCGAAGCTCGGCGAGAAGAGTGGATTTGCGCCCTTCCCAGCCAAAATCAGACAGGATGTTGACATCCTGCATATCACCCGTACCTTAGCCGCTAAGGAACCACCGAGCAAGTGAGTATGACAGTTCATCAGCAGGAAGCCGCATGACCAGATTCTTTATTACGCGGCCAATATTTGCATCGGTCTTGTCCATGATCATCGTGCTGGCGGGACTCACCGCTGCGGTGCAGTTGCCGATCGCGCAATACCCACAAATCGCACCTCCCACTGTAGTGGTGACTGCCACCTTCCCTGGAGCGAGTGCAGAAACTCTCGCTAAAACTGTTGCTGCACCCATTGAGGAACAACTAAGCGGCATCGAGGGACTGCTCTATTTTGATTCAAGCGCAGACTCTAGTGGCACGTTGGCCATCACCGCCACGTTTGAGATTGGCACTGATATTGACAGGGCCACTTTCAATGTAAGCAACCGCCTCAATATTGCGCTGCCACGTTTGCCTGATGAGGTGCGCCGTACCGGTATCGTGGTGCAAAAACGTTCGAACGATATTTTATTGGTGGTGATGCTGACCTCTAAAAATCAAAAACACAACCCACTCTTCCTGAGCAATTACGTCACTCTCAATGTACTAGATGAATTAAAGCGCACCAAAGGTGTCGGTGAAGCGCGCATTTTTGGCGCACAAGACTACTCCATGAGAATCTGGCTACATACTGACCGCATGGCACAGCTGGGCATCACCACCAGTGACATTGCGGCAGCTATACAGACGCAGAATGCACAGTACGCCGCCGGCAAGATTGGGCAGCAACCAGCACCTGCTGATCAGCAACTGGTCTACACCGTCAGGGCCGAGGGTCGCCTGCTCGAACCCGAGCAATTTGGCAATATCATTCTTCGCGCCGATGGTCCACGTGGAGTGCTATATCTTAAAGATGTAGCACGGATTGAACTAGGTTCTCAAGACTACAACATACGCACCGCACTGAATGGAGAGCCGGGTGTCGGTATTCCAATTTACTTACAAATCGGATCGAATGCTCTGGATACTGCGCACGCCATTAAAGTAAAAATGGATGAGCTCAAACAACGCTTTCCGGAGGGAATCGATTATGAGATCCCCTACGATACCAGTGATTTCGTAAAGGCTTCGATCTGGGAAGTAATCAAGACATTGGGTGAAGCGATGATCCTGGTGATTCTAGTGGTCTTTGTATTCTTGCAGAGCTGGCGTGCGACATTAATACCGATTATTGCGGTGCCCATTTCTCTCATCGGTACTTTTGCCGGTTTATGGATACTCGATTTTTCCATCAATACCTTGACACTTTTTGCCATGGTCCTTTCCATCGGTATCGTGGTGGATGATGCGATTGTCGTACTAGAAAACGTAGAGCGGTTAATGGCGGAAGAAAAGCTCTCCCCAGTTGATGCAGCAATTAAAGCGATGCAACAGGTGTCCGGAGCGGTCATTGCAATGACCTTAGTCTTAGTTGCGGTATTTCTGCCGGTAGCTTTCCTAGGCGGTATAGCCGGCGAACTCTACCGTCAGTTTGCGGTAACACTGGCTGTGGCCGGAGTTATTTCTGGAGTGGTTGCACTGACCCTAACTCCAGCCCTGTGCGCACTGCTGCTGAAGTCTGTTCACCGAACATCCCGCTTCTTTCAGCCCTTTAACCATGGATTTGAGCGCGTTAGGAATTTCTATGTGGCCATGGTCGGTCTAACACTTCGTCATACCATCATCGGCGCATTAGCATTTATGGCGATTATTGGTGGTGTAGCTTATTTAATTAAAACCATCCCAGTTGGATTTGTCCCGGCAGAAGACCAAGGATACGTCATAACCGCGGTCATCATGCCTGATGGCGCAACATTAAGCCGCACGGTTAAAACTACTGATTCGATCCGGGCCGCCATGGCAGAAGATCCGGCAGTAGCTTTTCAATTCGCTGTAAATGGGTTTGATCTTTTTGGCGGTGGTAACAAGACTAATGCAGCAACCATGTTTGTCCGAATGACCGACTGGTCTGAACGCACGGCAACTGCGGATGATATCGTCAATAAGTTATTTGGCATTGGCATGATGCAGCCGGATGGTCTGGCCATTGCTTTCAACCCACCCGCAATCAATGGATTGGGGAATGCTGGTGGTTTTGAAGTCTACGTGCAGAGCAGGGAAGACTCCGATCCACTGCGTCTGGCCAGCGTGGTCAATGACTTCATCGCAGCATTGAATCAAGAACCTCGACTGGCTGGTATTAATACTTTCTTCCGTCCGACTGTTCCGCAATTATTTGTTGAAGTCGATGAAGCCAAAGCAATTTCTCAGGGTGTCGCTGTAGCTGACATCTATGCCGCCTTGCAAAGCACGATGGGCTCCCTCTACATCAATGATTTCAACCGCTCTGGACGTACTTATCGGGTGCAATTACAAGCGGAGGCGGAATACCGAATGAAACCAGAGGATCTAGGCAGAGTCTATGTGCGCGCACGTTCTGGTGCAATGATTCCTCTGTCAGCCTTAAGCACAGTGACCGATGTCATTGGCGCAGAGCAATTGAATCGTTATAACGGTTTACTAGCTGCAAAGATATTTGGTGGTGGCGCTCACGGTGTGAGTTCGGGTGACGCTATTGCAATGGTCGAAGAGATCGCCGAACGAAACTTGCCTGCTGGTTACCAGATCGCCTGGACAGGTCAAGCGTACCAGGAGAAACGTACCGGCTCTGCCGCAGTTTTTGCCTTCAGCTTCGCCATTGTTATGGTATTCCTGATTCTGGCTGCGCAGTTTGAAACTTGGGTATTGCCATTAGCCGTCATCATGGCGGTACCATTCGCAATGGCAGGTGCATTACTGGCAATATTGCTGCGCGACATGCCTAACGATATCTACTTCCAGATCGGTCTAGTGACGCTGATCGGATTAGCGGCAAAGAATGCGATTCTGATTGTTGAATTTGCAAGTCAAAAGATGAAGCAAGGTATGCCGGTTGCTCAGGCGGCAATCGAAGCAGCGCAACTTCGCTTCCGCCCGATCGTAATGACATCGATGGCGTTTGTTCTGGGTGTAGTACCGCTGGTGATCGCCACTGGGGCAGGAGCGGCTGCACGTCGCTCCATGGGAACAGGAGTATTCGGCGGCATGTTACTGGCTACATTCGTAGCCACCATATTCATCCCGCTATTCTTTGCCTGGTTCACACGTAAGCATGTACAACATCCCGCTGAAAAATCAGCGGGAGAAATTTAATGAAGCTGCAACCCTCTATGCCGCTGGTATTAATTAGCCTGCTGCTGTCCTCTTGCGCCATGGGACCCGACTACGTCCGTCCCAAGATCGAAACAGCTGATAACTTTCGCATGACAGAAATAGAGGGAGAGTCGATAGCCAATCTCCCCTGGTGGGAGTTATTACATGACGAGCAGCTACAGCTTTTAATCCGGCAAGCGTTAATAGAAAATAAGGACCTGAAACAGGCCGTAGCAAGCATGGAAGAATTTCAGGCGCGCATATTCATAGCACGTTCAGATTTCTTACCTGGGATCAATGTAATTACAAATGCCCCTGCTTTCGGCACTCTCGGCGGATTTGTCGCGCCAGGATTTCCGACACCCTTCAGCTATTTCGGGCAAGGAACTCTGAACTGGGAGATTGATATATGGGGCCGAGTCCGCCGAGCCAATGAGGTGGCTCGCTCTGATTTACTGGCACGCGAGGAGAATCGCCGAGCCGTTGTCCTAACATTGGTGAGCGGTGTAGCGCAATCCTATTTCGATCTTCTACAACTTGATATGCAGTTAGAGATTACCCACCGTACACTGCTTTCGTGGGAGGAAACAGTTACTCTTTCCCAGCACCGCTTACGGGGAGGCGTGATCTCTCGGCTCGATGCAGACCAATTTGAAGCAGAACGTGCAAATGTATCTGCCAGATTGGCTGAGATAGAACGTCAGGTAATTCAAAAAGAGAATGAACTTAACTTATTACTCGGAAAGAATCCGGCACCCATTTCACGCGGCCGTCTCCTGACGGATCAGGTGATGTTGCTGGAAGTTCCGGCTGGACTTCCCTCAGATCTGCTGCAGCGTCGTCCAGATATCCTTCAGGCGGAACAGACCCTGGCTGCTGCCACAGCTCGAATTGGTATGACCAAGGCCGCGCGCTTTCCAAGAATCACGCTCACTGGTCTGCTCGGTGTTGCAAGCCCACGGCTAGCAAATCTACTCACCTCAGGTAATGAGTTTGGGATGGGGGGGGTCGGACTGGCTGGCCCGCTACTGAATGCACAGACCCTGGGTCATGAACAACGTGCAGTTGAGGCTCAGTCGAGACGAGTGTTAGCCCAATACGAGCAGACCATTCTGGTCGCATTTAAGGAAGTTGAAGATTCGCTGGTGGCAGTACGGACTGCAAAAAATCAACGAAAGGCACAGCAGGAGCAGGTCGACGCACTACGGTCAGCTCTACAGATAGCCAATCTACGTCACCAAGCTGGCATTACCAGTTATTTGGAAGTGCTCATTGCAAAGCGCAGCCTACTCTCAGCTGAAACTGCTCTCACGAGCGCGCATCGACTGCACTTGGTGTCGGTAGTGCAACTTTACAAAGCCTTGGGTGGGGGATGGTCTCCGGGATAAAAGATACGAGAGGAATACCTCAATTAGAGATTCCCTAACGCATAAATGGACTGACACTCTCACCAAAAAACTCACGCATCATGAAGTCTTCAAGTCCCACGTTATCTTGGATGCGTGCAGACAGGACAACCACACGGTTAAGACGGGGAGACTCCCAATTGAAAGTGTCCTCGTGATACTGTCTTATCAACTGAATCATCCTACGAACGATAGCACGTTCCACATCACCATCTGGTCCAGCCTGGACTTCAATTAATTCGAGACGAGAACTGCTAGGGTCCGTTGTCCATCCGCGAAAAGTAAACTCGGCAGTCCTGGCCCCCATTCTGACAATTCTAAATATACCGTTCGTACCTGGGGCCTGAAGATTGCGCTTAATATTGGCCATTCTGATCTCTTCTTCTGATTGCTCGCGTCCTGGAGCTGTCGCCTCAGCATTCTCACGCTCATTGAAATTCCCTGCTGCTCGGCGACGCGCTCTGGCTTGATTAATATAGGCCATCATATCCGTAGGGGCCTCCAAATTCCGATCTGAAGGAGGGCTTAATGGCGTGGGCTCGACAGGTCTGGATTGAACCTTAGCCTGAGGGGTCTTGCGCGGGGAAGGAGAGGGGGATGAATTCTGATCTTGTTTTGATTCCGATAACTCTACAAACCGCGCTTCAATTGAAGGTGGCGTTAGAATTTCAATATTGGGAGATTGCAAAAATAACCCAAACCCCCAAATGATGGCCAACCAGATGGTAACCGCTAGCGGCACCGGCCACCAGAATCGAATCTCCAGAGATCTCGAGTTTGCTATATTTAGCGAATTATTTATGTTTCACCGCAATCAAAAAATGCTGCGCACCGGCTGTCCGAGCTTGCAACATCGCCTGTACTACAATCCCCTGTGGGGCTTCATGATCTGCTGATACGATTAGCTTCTGTTGTGAATCGTGCAGCAACGGCTTGAGAGTAGCCGCCAGGGTTTCTAATGTGACAGGGGTCCTGTTGATAAAGATTTTACTGTCGCTAGTTAAGGTCAGCGTCACTGGGGCATCTGCGCTGAGTTTTTCAGCCTCCCCCTGGGGCAGATTCACCTGCAAAGAATCAAGATTCTGCATTGATAGTGAGGCGAGCATGAATGTCGCCAACAGAAAGAACATCACATCAATCATCGGGATGATTTCAATGCGCCCTTTTCGGACTTCCCTAGATTTACGCAGCTTCATGACTACCATCCTGTGGACTCAAACGGATATGATCAATCAATCGCGTACCCAGTCGCTCCATCTGGTCCATCGTTTGTGATTGCAAACGAGAGAAGTAGTTGAATCCGAACAGCGCCACCAGCGCAATCAGCAGTCCGACCACCGTTGCAATAAGTGCCTCAGCCACGCCACCAGTCACCGCCGTAGGGTTGACGATTCCCTCGCTACCAATCACCTGGAAGGCCCGCATCATCCCGATCACCGTCCCAACCAGTCCGAGCAAGGGTGCAGCTGTGACAATAGTCTCAAGAGCCCATAGCCTTCTAGCAAGATTGCTTTCGATAACTTTGGCCTCATCAGCTGCACGTGACTCTATCCACCATGCGGGCTGATGCCGACTGGCAATCAGTACTTCAAAGAACCGCTTGTAGTAATGCCGGTCATCCAACCCTGAGAGAATTTTTTCTAGATCCCCCCATTTAAAACCGTAGGTCTCAACCAGATTTAATAAATCATGTGAAAGCCGAGCAAAGCGCCAATAGAGAAAAGCTTTTTCTAGCATAATCGCCAGAGCGAGTATTGCCAGAAGAGATAGCGGTAAGATAATAATTCCGCCGAGCTTTAGTGTGGTCAACGTTTGATTCAACTCTTCCATATTTATCTCCAAATTAGGGATATCCTCCCAGCCACCGGGTGCTAACTAAAAAGGTTAATGATCCTAGGATATTTTCCTAGCATGACTTAAAGTGAAAATTCTACTCTCGTCCGAGAGTTAATAAATATTGGCGATTATATCCTTGACCTGAGTTGGCAAGGATGAGTGAATCTTACGATCATAGCAGTAGGGGTTGATGCCCTTCCAGATTGAAGAAAATCACATCATTCAAGGCAGGAGGAAATAAACCAGACATCCCTACATCGCCACCTATAATTCAAACGTATCTAGCAAATGATAAAGGTGAGCAACATAATTTTATTACTTGTAATCGGGGCGGCATTCCTCTCGCCCACCTACGCTTTGGCGCAAGGCTCAGCATCAACTCCAGCGCCAACTCAGGTAGAGACGCCCGTGGCTCTTGCAGTGGAATTGGAACGTGGAAAAGTAGGTAAGGAAGGTGCTAAGAGAGAGCAAAACAGAAAACTCAAGGGGGAGTCTCAAGGAGATTGCAGAGGGGATATCTACGAAGAGAAGAATCGAGGGCTAGTCCGCCTCGGTGAACATGGATGCGACAATACTCATGACTATGGAAACCACCATGGTTAGGGCAAAAAGGACAAGCACTCAAAAGCCCTAGTAGGTAGCGACAGCAGAACTCCTACCCCCTTACCTCCTCACTCCCCGGCATCAGGCCGGGCGCTTCTTTCAACAAGAATTCTCTGAAGGCTTGAGCTACGCTGGAGAGGCGTTTGTTCTTCCGATGCACCACATGCCAGTGTCGAATAATGGGGAAGTCCTGAACGTCAAGCACTTTGAGACGGTTTGTTAGCAATTCTAGCTCGGCTGTATGCAATGACATAATTCCTAATCCCATTCCCGCCTGAACCGCCTGCTTGATTGCCTCATTGGTATCCGTTTCCATACCTCGGTTAATACTGATCTGGTGCGCCGCAAAAAATCGCTCCATCGCACCACGTGTCCCAGAACCGGGTTCCCGTAACAGGAAAGTTTCTTGCCCCAATCTTTTTACAGGAATCCTGCGTAATTTACTCAGCGGATGATCAGGGGGTGCGATCACAACGAGTGGGTTCTCCATGAATGATTCTGTAGCGATATCCTGGTTATCTGGCGGTTGGCCCATAATCGCAAGATCAGTCACATTGTCGGCCAATTGCCTGAGAACAGTTTCGCGGTTGGAAACATTCAGACTCACCGTAACACCACTATACCGCTGACAAAATTTGGCCAGCAGGTTTGGAGCAAAGTAATTGGCAGTACTCACTACGGAGATATTGAGCTTGCCACGCTCTAAACCTTTAAGCTCATCTAGCGCCAGTTCCATATCCGCCAGTTGCCCGGAAATGGCACGGCTATAATGGTGAAGTTCGTGCCCAGCATCGGTCAGAAAGATCTTCTTGCCCATTTGCTCGAATAGGGGCAGCCCAATGTTATCTTCCAACTGCTTAATCTGCATTGAAACTGCCGGCTGAGTCAGATAAAGTTCCTCAGCAGCACGCGAGAAACTCAGATTACGGGCAACGGACTCAAATACTTTTAGTTGCCTTAAAGTAACATGTAGCATATTTGATTTTAAAATTCACAGTGATAATCATGCTTTAAAAAAATAACCATATAAGTAATATCTTATCATAACAATCAAAAATTATGAACATTTCTTATGATAAACTCAGCTATGATTATTAGCGTGACACCCTATCTTCAAAAAACTTTAAGAGGAAATAAAAATGAGTAAAGAACTGAAGGGAAAGGAGCGCTATGTCGCTGGCGTTCTTCCATATAAGAAAATGGGATACTGGGACACGGATTACATTCCCAAGGAAACCGATGTCATTGCTCTGTTTCGAATTACCCCACAACCAGGTGTAGACCATGAAGAGGCCGCTGCCGCAGTGGCCGGAGAATCTTCCACTGCTACTTGGACCGTAGTATGGACCGACCGCCTGACCGCCTGCGAACTTTATCGCGCAAAAGCCTATCGTTCTGAATTGGTCCCTAATACTGGCCCTGGCACCCAAACTGAAGCTCAGTACTTTGCCTACATAGCCTATGACCTAGACTTATTTGAACCAGGATCCATTGCTAATCTAACTGCCTCAATTATCGGTAACGTATTCGGCTTCAAGGCAGTGAAGGCACTCCGCTTAGAGGATATGCGTATCCCGGTTGCATATCTCAAGACATTCCAAGGACCTGCCACAGGTGTCGTAGTTGAGCGGGAGCGTCTCGATAAATTCGGCAGGCCGCTGCTAGGAGCCACTACCAAACCAAAACTCGGTCTTTCTGGCCGAAATTATGGCCGTGTCGTATACGAAGGCCTCAAGGGCGGTCTTGATTTCATGAAAGACGATGAAAACATCAACTCACAGCCATTTATGCATTGGCGTGACCGTTTTCTCTACTGCATGGAAGCAGTTAATAAGGCTTCAGCAGCTACTGGTGAAGTAAAGGGCCACTATCTCAACGTCACTGCGGGTACCATGGAAGAAATGTACGAACGCGCTGAATTTGCGAAAGAGCTTGGGTCGGTCATTATTATGATTGACTTAGTAATTGGTTATACCGCAATCCAGTCAATGGCGAAATGGGCACGTAAGAACGACATGATTTTACATCTACATCGTGCTGGCAATTCAACCTACTCACGCCAAAAAAATCACGGGATGAATTTCCGTGTGATCTGCAAATGGATGAGAATGGCTGGGGTTGATCACATTCATGCTGGTACGGTCGTTGGTAAGCTTGAGGGTGATCCTCTTATGATCCGTGGATTTTATGACACTCTGCTCGATACTCATACAGCAGTTCAGCTCGAAAAAGGTCTGTTCTTTGAACAAGACTGGGCTTCACTAAACAAGGTATTGCCAGTTGCATCTGGCGGCATCCATGCCGGTCAAATGCATCAGTTGCTACATTACCTCGGGGAAGACGTGATCTTGCAGTTCGGTGGAGGCACCATCGGTCATCCACAAGGCATTCAAGCTGGTGCAGTTGCCAATCGTGTTGCGCTAGAAGCGATGGTAATGGCCCGCAATGAAGGCAGGGACTACTTTAATGAAGGTCCCAAAATTCTGGCAGCAGCCGCCAAGTGGTGTACCCCACTCAAACAAGCATTAGATACGTGGAAAGACATTACGTTTAATTACGACTCCACTGATACTGCTGACTTTGTTCCCTCTACCACATCTAGTATGTAACAAATATTTTAGGAGAAAAATTATGATGACCAACCTAGGAAACCACATAACACAAGGTCAGTTCTCTTTCCTTCCCCCATTGACCGATAAGCAAATATCAGCACAAATCAAATACGCGCTGAAAAATAACTGGGCGATAGGGATCGAATATACTGATGATCCACACCCACGTAATACATATTGGGAGATGTTTGGCAATCCAATGTTTGACTTGAAGGATCCTGCCGGGATCCTAATGGAGATAAACAACTGCCGCAAAACTTTTCCAAACCACTATATTCGGGTTACCGCATTTAATTCCACAAGGGGAGTCGAGAGTCCGACTATGTCGTATATCGTCAACCGACCCAAGAAGGAACCTGGCTTTAGTTTGCTTCGCCAAGAAGCAAATGGACGTAACATCCGCTATACCATTCACTCCTACGCAACAGATAAACCTGAAAACGAACGTTATTAACCTCCACGCCCCTCTCGTTGATTAGCGAGAGGGGCATCTTTCAACAACCAAACGATACAGTAAATTTCTGCAGGCTCATATTCTATATGGCCAAAATTGTGACCAATACAGTAGTTATATGATATTAAAAAAAACGGCTAAAGACCCCCTCTCCGTGTGAGTCGACAATGAACAAAAAATCAAGTGAGCCATCCGATTTTGATAATAGTAGAGTTGACTTGGATGCGGAATTTAGTGCGTCCAATATTCAAGAAGTACTAGACAAGCTTGATCATGAATTAATTGGCCTAAAGCCCGTAAAAAACAGAATTCGTGAAACTGCTGCATTGCTGCTTGTCGACAGAGTCCGTAAAAAATCGGGACTGACAGCAAGCGCTCCAAGTTTACACATGTCCTTTACCGGCAATCCCGGAACTGGAAAAACTACTGTCGCGCTTCGTATGGCTGAAATTTTGCACCGTCTTGGTTATGTCCGTGAAGGTCACCTTGTTTCTGTAACCCGTGATGATTTAGTGGGCCAGTATATTGGTCATACCGCCCCAAAAACAAAAGAGGTTCTTAAAAAAGCAATGGGAGGAGTACTCTTTATTGATGAGGCCTATTACCTCTACAAACCGGAAAATGAACGTGATTACGGTGCGGAATCGATAGAAATACTCTTGCAAGTGATGGAAAATAACCGAGATGATTTAGTTGTAATTCTTGCAGGTTATAAGGATCGTATGGACAAATTTTTCCATAGCAATCCTGGAATACGCTCACGCATTGCACATCACATTGACTTTCCGGATTATCAACCCAGTGAATTACTTGCGATTGCTAAGCTAATGCTAGCAGATCAAGACTATAGATTCAGTCAGGAAGGTGAAACTGCTTTTGGTGAGTACATACAACTACGAATGAAAATGGAGCATTTCTCTAATGCACGATCAGTTCGCAATGCCCTAGATCGTGCACGTCTGCGTCAAGCTAATCGCTTATTTTACAAATCGAATAAAAATCTCTCGCGTTCGGATCTAATGACAATCGAAGCTGAAGACATCCTTGAGAGCCGCATATTCAATGAAAGTTCATTAGATTCAGATAGTGACAAAGGTACGAATTAAGTACTGACATAGCCAAATCAATATAGCCTTACTCAGGTAACATAAACAAACCAGCGAAGCCCTCCAAAGTAATTTTCTAGATGCTAATGGATATTCTTGCTAGGGTTTCCATTTTTCTTTGTTACTCTGGTCGCATCTCTGCATGAATTCTCCGCAAGAACTATTTAGTACATTCAATTATGCTATGACGTTCATTGCCTTAAAAATTTAATTGATGCGCCCCACCCGTTTCGAAAAACCAGAAGCCAGTCGTAACGACTGGCAAGTCATCCGAACCCTTCTACCTTACTTACTGGAGTTCAAGGGTCGAGTTGCCTTGGCACTGATACTGCTGGTGATGGCTAAATTTGCCAGTGTCGCTGTTCCTCTGGTGTTAAAGGAAATCGTCGACGCTCTTGACCAGCCGCGAGCCATGCTAGTGCTGCCGGTACTGCTGCTGCTGGGTTATGGGGGGCTACGCCTTTGCAGTACGCTATTTGGTGAATTACGAGATGCCGTATTTGCCAAGGTCACTCAGCGCGCCATCCGACGGGTGGCGATCAGGGTATTCGGTCATCTGCATGCATTATCTCTAAGATTTCACCTGGAACGTCAGACTGGTGGAGTATCTCGCGATATCGAGCGTGGCACCCGTGGCATTTCTTTTCTGCTGAATTTCATGCTGTTCAATATCTTGCCGACACTGCTGGAGATTGGACTGGTCGCAGCAATCCTTCTCTCTAAATATGACATTTTGTTCTCGGTAATCATCTTTGTCACGCTGGTAGCCTATATCGGGTTCACTCTGTTCATTACCGAGTGGCGCATGATCTTCCGCAGAACGATGAATGATATGGACTCAAAGGCCAATACCCGGGCCATTGACAGCCTCCTCAATTATGAAACAGTCAAGTACTTTGGTAACGAGTCGTGGGAGGCTCATCGGTACGATGAACATATGCAAAAGTGGGAGGTTGCAGCGGTTCGGAATCAAACTTCCCTCGCCGCACTTAATGCGGGTCAGAGTGCCATCATCGCGATCGGGGTCACACTTCTAATGCTGCTAGCCGCCGATGGAGTGGTCAAGGGCAGCATGTCTCTCGGCGATCTGGTGCTGGTGAATGCCTTTATGTTGCAACTGTATATGCCCCTGCACTTCCTCGGATTCGTTTATCGTGAGATCAAGCATTCCCTAGCAGACATGGAAAAAATGTTCAGCCTGCTCGCAGAAAACGAGGAGATCAAGGACAAGCCTGGCGTAAATGATCTCATCACAGGGGAAGGGGCCATTCAGTTCAAACGAGTGAGTTTTAGCTATGAGCCCAACCGTCAGATTCTATTTGATGTGAGTTTCGAAATTCCGGCCGGATGTACTGTCGCTGTGGTCGGACAGAGCGGATCTGGAAAGTCTACCCTGGCACGTTTACTATTCCGTTTTTATGATGCGTCAGAAGGATGCATCCTGATCAATGATCAGGACATCCGAGACATCACCCAGAAGAGTTTACGATCAGCCATTGGCATTGTTCCTCAGGATACGGTGTTGTTCAATGACAGCATTTATTACAATATTGCATACGGAAGGCCTGATGCAACCCGTGAAGAGGTATTCGAAGCCGCAAAGTCTGCATACATCCATGCCTTCATCGAGGGCCTTCCTGATCAGTATGAAACGACTGTAGGAGAGCGCGGGCTCAAACTCTCCGGAGGAGAGAAGCAGCGCGTTGCAATCGCCCGTGCAATATTGAAGAATCCAAGGATTCTTATATTTGATGAAGCTACCTCAGCGCTAGATTCAAAATCTGAAAAGGTCATACAGTCAGAACTCAAACGTATTGCCTCAAATAGAACCACCCTCATCATCGCCCACCGACTCTCTACCATCGCCGATGCTGATCAGATTATGGTCATGGATAAGGGAAGCATCATTGAGCGCGGCACCCATCATGAACTGCTAGCATCTAACGGCAGCTATGCGCGTATGTGGGAACTACAGCAGCAGGAAGAGCAGACACTACTACAATCAAAAGAAGAGGATATAGATCAAGGTTGAAATGAGTTAGGAAAGTAACGTTATTCTGGAGGAAGATTCAACAAAATTCCCCTGCAATTAGGATATAAATTTGCCCTATTTATCTATTTTTGATAACTTATCTTAAATTCTCAACAAATCCGTGTAGAGCGGATCGCTTTCTTACAATGGAGCAGGAAGAATGAACAGAGCCCTCCTTGCGCTGGTTGCCATGCTTGCAATCACCGGAAATGCTTTTGCACAGAAGGGTGATCTAACCCTAAAGTCCCGTTCCGCACTCATTTTTGATGCTCAGCAGGGTCACGCCATTTATAGTAAGAATATCGATACCATCATGCCGATCGCGTCCATTACAAAGCTGATGACGGCGATGGTGGTTCTGGATGCGCAACTACCTCTTTCCGAAGAGATCTCCATCGACTCTGCTGATATTGATGTCCTCAAGAATACCCGTTCACGATTGAAGGTCGGTTCCAGCCTGACACGTCAGCAGTTGCTAAGGTTAGCACTCATGTCCTCTGAGAACCGTGCAGCGGCAGCACTGGGCCGAGCCTACCCAGGCGGTATCGAAGCATTCGTCTTAGCGATGAATAACAAGGCATTTGAGCTTGGTATGGGGAATAGTCGCTTCGTCGACTCCACCGGACTCAGCAGTGCCAATGTTTCTACCGCTCGTGATCTGGTGAAAATGGTTGAGGCTGCCCATTTCTATGGGGTTATCCGCGAGTTTTCTACTACCACCTCACACGCACTCGATTCACCGGATTATCGACAAAGCCTGAAATATACCAACTCTAATAATCTGGTAAATAACGGTCAGTGGCAGATCGGAGTGTCAAAGACCGGCTTTCTGAGTTCAGCCGGTCGTTGCTTAGTGATGCAGGCGAACATCACCGGCAAACCAGTAATCATTGTTCTACTTGATTCAAACGGGAAGAAGACCCGTATCGGTGACGCCATCCGTATCAAACAGTGGATGGAAGCGAGCCTCGCTCGCAAACGTAGCAGTTAACCGGCACTAACAACAGTAGTCATATACTGCCGGTCTAGACAACTCAAAGTAATAGGAATGCGAGGACTGCAATTAGGGTAGGTGGCAGTGCCGCAACCAGCAGACCTAGTGGATGGATCGTTTCATCCTCGAAAGACCCCTTGAGAATAGAGAATCCTGCTGGGTTTGGAGCATTGGCAATCACTGTCAGGCCTCCACCCGTGACCGCCCCTGCAACGAGCGCGTACTTAAACTCGGCGGTCGGCGCATCCATCAACGATCCCAGATAAGTCAATGCCGCATTGTCAGTGATTGCGGTGAGTAAGGTAGCTCCAAAATACAGCGTCGTGCTATCCATCCCTGACAGCAAGGGTTGCAACCACCATTTCTGCTGCCCTCCCAGGACGACCAAACCTGCTAAGAAGAAAGCAACCAGTAACCCCTCACGCAGGATCAGTCGATCCTGGAATCGCTCATAGGCTTGAGCAAATCCCAAAAAGAACAGCAGTAGCCCCATAAAAACCACCGGATAATGGGCGAAGACCACCACCCCTATTAGGAACAGCAGGTGGACGCATACCACTGACAGAGGAACGCTGGGTTTTTCAGACAGCTTTCCACCCTGCATGCTCGATAATTCACGTTGAAACAGGAGGGTAACCACCAATGCATTCAATATCACCGCCAGCGCAGCCTTCCAGCCAAAAGTGGTAATCATAAAGGTGATATCCCATCCCCACTTACCGGCAACCATCAGTACCGGTGGCGCAGCGTAGGGTGTCAAAGTTCCACCGATCGAGATATTGACGAACAACACGCCGAGAGTGGCGTACTTAAAACGGGTCGATATTCCCTGCGAGTAATAGCGTTCAAACAGAATCAGTGCAGCGAGTGTCATGGCTGCAGGCTCAGTGATGAAGGAGCCTAGTAATGGTACAAATGATAATGTAATAAAGTAAAAAGCCTTTTCACGTGAGCATGGGATGACCCGTGCAATCATCTCGACACTGGTCTTCGCAAATTGCAGAATCGGTCTGCTGCCCGCAATCACCATGATAACGAATACGAACATCGGCTCAATAAAGCTCTGTCGATCAAGGTAGGCGAGCGCGGCGAGCTTCCCGTCTATAGACATCATCGCAACAATCAGCACCATCGCCCAGAATCCAAAGACCACCTCAACCTCTCCCAGCAAGTGCCAGACACCGGCATGAGCGGGCTGTGTATGGGCCAGATGCTCGAAGAACTTGGTCGAGAATGTATGGACAACCGCGATACCAAAGAGCACAGCACCGATTATTTCTAATGCGGCAGGGTTCATTTACACGTTATCACTATGATTTTTGGACACCACTCAATGGAAGATTACCCAACAGGACAGACTAATCAGTTGCGCATGGAAGGTATGATACGTGAAAACTTCAGGTTCTGGAAACGGCGGTGAGACGGGCTATTGCCAAACTTGACTCATCTCTTGCTGACCTCCATCCGAGGCTAATCTGCTTTATGGCCATCCCCCATATCTCTGACCGGTATACGCCAGATGAAGATCAACAGGATAATTCCTAGAACAGCCATCATCAACTGCTGCCAAGGTTGGTACAGCAACAGAATAGAGCTACCGAATGAGATCACCATCATAAAATAGATCCAACGCTTGATCCGGAGGGGGATGCTACGATGCTCGCGCCACTCTCGAATGATCGGGCCTGCGAAGCGATTACTGAGCAAGCGATTATGGAAACGTTCAGAGCTGCGGGCGAAACAGGCAGCAGCCAAGAGTATGAATGGGGTCGTGGGAAGTACTGGCAACACCACACCCAATACAGCCAGCACCAGTGAGACAATACCCAGTGTTAAGTACAGAATACGCACCATGCGTGAATCATGCGGACGAAATGAGCTTGTCCCACGTTCAGTCGACTGATCTTCCTCTTCTAAGTTTCCCGGCATATCTGTACCTTCAGTCTAATGGGCAACATCAAGCCGGACTTGACTGGGCTGTGATGACGGACTAAACATAGCGAGTATAATATGCAAGAGCCTTCGAATTTGGAATGCCAACCCCTTGCCAGATCAAGGCTGAGATGGTGTGACGACCTTTCAAGCGGAGGAGATCCGATTGAAGATGGAATCGTAGCTCAATCATGATTTAATGATCTAAATTTATATTTTGAGGTAAACATGACTAAATTAAATACCCTTCTTAATCTGAGTCTATTCGTGATGGGAATGACTCTACTACCTCAGGCCGCATTCTCTCAAGATAAACCCGGAGTGCCCGGTGTGACAGAGCTCGTAATGACCGATATCCTCAAAGGAAATGGGGCAGAAGCAACCGTGGGATCAATGGCCGAAGTTCATTATACCGGCTGGCTTTTCGACCCATCTGGTCCATTGAATAAAGGTAAGAAATTTGATAGCTCACGTGATCGTAGTGGCCCATTTTCATTTCTGTTGGGGGCGGGTCGGGTAATCAAGGGATGGGATAAGGGTGTTGTTGGGATGAAGATTGGTGGAAGACGGATATTGATTGTGCCCCCCTCTATGGCTTATGGCTCCACCGGTGCAGGAGGCGTAATCCCAGCGAATGCAACCTTAATCTTTGACATTGAACTCCTCAGCCTACGCCAAGGGCCGACGCACTAACCAACAAGACTCTGCATACACAGCAGCGAGTACGGCACGGTCACGGAAACCTCATGAAAATACACGAGTACCAAGCCAAGGAAATTCTACGTGGATTTGGTGTCTCTACACCCCTCGGAATCCCCTGCCATAACGTCGATCAAGCAGTATCTGCTGCAACCCAACTAGGTGGTAGTGCCTGGGTTGTCAAGGCACAGATACATGCAGGCGGTCGTGGCAAGGGTGGAGGGGTGAAGCTCGCGAAATCACTCGATGAAGTCGGTCAGATTGCTGCGAAGATGCTCGGCATGACCTTGATCACGCACCAGACGGGTGTGCAGGGACAAGTCATTCGAAGACTCCTGATCGAGCAAGGTGTCGATATCAAGAAGGAGCTCTATATCGGAATGGTGGTAGACCGTACTAACCAGCTGGTATGCCTGATGGCGAGTTCAGAGGGTGGGATGGACATCGAACAGGTCGCCGCCCACACCCCTGAAAAAATTCATAAAGTACTGATTAATCCACTGACAGGATTGGATGATCCGGATGCTGCCAATATCGCTCGCAAGATTGGTATTGCTGAATCTGCTATACCTGAGGCTCAATCCTTTCTGCAAAATTTATACCAAGCCTTTGATGAAACTGATGCATCACTGATTGAAATTAATCCATTGATAATCGACGGTGATAACCACGTCCTTGCGCTGGATGCAAAAATGAATTTCGACGATAACGCGTTATTTCGTCACCCCGAGATCGCCAGCTTGCGTGATCTGGACGAGGAGGACCCATCTGAGATCGAAGCATCCAAGTACGATCTCTCTTACATCTCCTTGGACGGCAATATCGGATGTCTAGTCAATGGCGCTGGCCTCGCGATGGCGACCATGGACATCATCAAGCTCTATGGTGGCAGTCCTGCTAACTTTCTAGATGTCGGCGGTGGCGCCACAGCTGAGAAGGTGGCAGAAGCCTTCAAGCTGATGCTGCATAACCCAAATCTTCAAGCCATCCTTATTAACATATTCGGCGGCATTATGAAGTGCGACGTCATTGCTGAGGGGGTGGTGGCAGCAGTTCGTGAAGTCAGACTCAGTGTTCCTCTAGTGGTCCGTCTTGAGGGTACCAATGTGGATCTCGGTAAGAGAATACTCTCTGAATCTGGGCTACCCATCATCTCAGCCAGCACTATGTCAGATGCTGCAGAAAAGGCCGTCACCGCAGCGAGGGGGGTCTAGATATGTCTATCTTGATTGATAAGAATACACGTGTAATGACTCAAGGCATGACCGGCAAGACAGGGCAGTTTCATACCCGCATGTGCCGAGACTATGCCAATGGAAAGAATTGTTTTGTTGCTGGAGTGAATCCTAAAAAACCCGGTGAGGATTTTGAAGGGATTCCGATCTATGCAACCGTTGCTGAGGCGAAGAAGGCCAGTGGAGCAACCGTCTCCGTAATTTATGTACCACCCCCATTCGCCGCAGCCGCGATTGATGAAGCGGTTGAGGCCAAAATGGATCTGATCATCTGCATCACTGAGGGGATCCCGGTACGAGATATGCTACGCACTCGATACAAGATGCAGGGACGAAAGACCCTCCTGATAGGGCCAAATTGTCCCGGAATCATCACGCCCGACGAGATCAAGATCGGAATCATGCCAGGCCATATTCATAAAAAAGGGCGCATCGGTGTGGTCTCTCGATCGGGCACTCTGACCTATGAAGCGGTATCTCAATTAATGGAGCAAGGACTAGGCCAATCGACTTGTATCGGTATCGGGGGTGACCCGATAAATGGATTGAAGCATCTTGATGTGATGCAACTCTTCAATAACGATGATGAGACCGATGCGGTTGTGATGGTAGGAGAGATCGGTGGTTCAGATGAGGAGGGCTGCGCACGCTGGGTCAAGGATCATATGCAAAAACCAGTGGTTGGATTCATCGCTGGTGTGACCGCTCCGGCGGGTAAGCGTATGGGTCATGCCGGTGCGATCATTTCCGGTGGCAAGGGGACGGCTGCGGAAAAGATTGCAGTGATGGAAGAGTGCGGGATTCGGGTGACGCGTAATCCTGCAGAGATGGGGAAACTACTCAGATCAATCTTGCCATAATCAGAGTCGTGTGATGACTGTCTTGAAATGACCCTGATCTCGATTATCTTTGCACTCCTTCTAGAACAATGGCGTCCGGCTCAGCGTTACAATCAGGCCGCATTACTAGTCTCATCCTACACCGACTTACTAGAGCGCCACTTCAATACTGGGGTCAGTCGTCATGGCATCGCGGCATGGTTTGCTGCAGTGACCCCACTTATTCTCATCACAGGATTGGTCTATTACCTTCTTCTGAATTTGAGCCCAGTCCTGGCCTGGATTTGGAATGTATTAGTTCTTTATTGCACCATGAGTCTTCGCCAGTTCAGTCGACCATTCGCAGAGATTAGCCAAGCACTGAAGGAAGGTGAACTGCCTCGTGCGCAAGAGTTACTGCGTCAATGGAGTGGATTACCCGCCGATGAGCTCAGTAGTAGCATGATTGCTCGGGTCGCGATTGAGCTGGGTCTGGTTCATTCGCACCGGTACCTGTTCGGCGTGATTGTATGTTTTGTTTTACTGCCTGGCCCGATGGGCGCGGTACTGTATCGTCTCGCAGACTTCCTGAGTGAGCGCTGGGAGAGTCATCCGGGAGATGGGTCAGGAGAGTTCGGTCAATTTGCTGCAAGTGCATTCAAGATTATAGACTGGTTACCTTCACGACTGACCGCGGGGAGCTTTGCCATCGCAGGTAACTTTGAGGATGCGGTTTATTGCTGGCGGGCACAGTCCGAATCATGGGCGAACCATTCACAGGGGATCATCCTTGCGAGTGGCGCAGGTGCACTGGGTGTTCGGTTAGGAGATTCGCTACAGGAGGCCGGTTCTGAACACTACCGGCCGGAATTAGGTATCGGAGAAGAGGCCGACAATGATTTTTTACAAAGTGCTACAGGCCTTATCTGGCGAGCACTGGTCTTATGGATAATTCTATTGTTGCTGATAGGAATTGCAAATTGGGCGGGATAGGGTTTAAGGTCAACCAGAGTTCCATTCTTTTGATCATCGCGATCATTATGACTTCAATGGTCGAGAGACTTTCATGAAACATTTAATCGTATTAGCCTTATGCTGCTACACATCGGCAGTGTTCGCTCAGAAGACCGGACAGTACTCTTCCACCCCACCCGGTTTATCCATCGCCGCCAAGGCATACATCCTTACTGATTTCCAGAGTGGGCAGACTCTTGCCAGCCTGAATATCCATGACCGTATTGAGCCCGCCTCTCTCACCAAACTGATGACGGCTCATGTTGTTTTCTCAGCCATCAAGCAGAAACGTATCACCCCCACTCAAAATGTACCTGTATCAGAACGCGCCTGGCAGACATCGGGGTCACGGATGTTCATCGAGCCCAGTCGACCAGTCACTGTCGACGAGTTGTTACGTGGGGTGATTATTCAGTCTGCCAATGATGCATCGATCGCACTGGCGGAGGTCATCGCAGGATCGGAGGATGCTTTCTCACAGATGATGAATAACGAGGCACAACGTATGGGCATGAAGAATACCCACTTCGCTAACGCCACGGGACTGCCTCACCCGAATCACTTTACGACCGTCTACGATCTGAGTTTACTGGCAGCGGCCACGATCCGAGACTTTCCTGAACACTACCCGATCTATTCAATTCGAGACTACACCTACAATAAGATTACCCAGCCCAATCGGAACCGCCTCCTCTGGCTTGATCCTAATGTAGACGGCCTCAAGACCGGTCACACTCAGGCCGCTGGCTACTGCCTGATCACTTCCGCAAAGCGTAATGAAAGGAGACTCATCTCTGTCGTGATGGGGGCCAGTTCCGACAATATGCGAGCCATGGAGAGCCAGAGACTGTTAAACCACGGATTCCAGTTCTACGATACCGTACGACTGTATCGAAAGGGGCAGGAGGTAACTACCATGCCTCTCTGGAAGGGCTCACAGAGCATTCTCAAGGCAGGATTCGGTCAGGATCTTTACTTCACTCTGCACAGAGGACAAAACGATAAAATGAAGGCCACGATGGAGTATCAGAAACCCCTCATCGCACCGATCAGTGCGGGGCAGCAAGTCGGATCAGTCAAGATTTCAATCGATGGAAAACTAATGTCCGAGTACCCTCTGGTGGCACTAGAGGGGGTGAGTATCGGCAACATTTTTGGCCGAACTTGGGATAGCATACGGCTTCTGCTTAACTAATATTGCAAACTAGCAATCTTCAAGGATTTAGTATGATCTATCTGAATGGCGAGTTCATGCCTATTGAGGAGGCCCGTATTCCAGTGCTGGACCGGGGTTTCATCTTCGGGGATGGCGTGTACGAAGTAATCCCGGTGTATTCACGAAGACCATTCCGTCTGGCAGATCATCTGAACCGGTTGCAGGATAGTCTCGACGGTATTCGTATCACAAACCCACACACCAATGACGAGTGGGCATCCCTGTTGAATCAGATCATCGCTGACAACGAGGGTGATGACCAGTATATCTATCTGCATATCACTCGCGGCGTTGCCAAGCGTGATCATGCCTTCCCCAAGGGGGTATTGCCGACGGTCTTCATCATGAGTAATCCACTCACGACTCCCCCAAAAGAACTTCTTGCCACCGGTGTCGATGCCATCACCGCGGTTG
The DNA here is from genome assembly GCA_013450215.1 of Nitrosospira sp. Classification (GTDB taxonomy): domain Bacteria; phylum Pseudomonadota; class Gammaproteobacteria; order Burkholderiales; family Nitrosomonadaceae; genus VFJL01. The sequence continues at coordinate 8,230 of JACDSH010000006.1, read as the reverse complement.
ATAACCGCTGGCTGCGTTGCGATATCAAGGCGATCTCGCTACTACCGAATGTATTGCTAAGACAGATGGCGATCGATGTGGGTGCTGTTGAGACCATCCTGATTCGTGAGGGATTCATGACCGAGGGTGCTGCCAGTAATATCTTCGTGGTAAGGAGTAACTCTCTGATAGCCCCTCCCAAGAACCACTTGATGCTGCCCGGCATTACCTACGATATCGTACTGGAGTTAGCAGCTGCGAATGGCATCCCCTACGAGGTGAGGAAAGTCTCTGAGTATGAGATACGTAACTCACAGGAGCTACTGCTGACCTCATCGACCAAGGAGATCATGCCCATCAAACGTCTTGATGGTAAGGCTGTGGGTGATGGCGCCCCTGGAAGCATGTTCAAACGACTGTACCAACTCTACCAGACTTACAAGAATACGGTGATGCGTGGCGACACAAACAACAATTAATACGCAATCATCAATGCCATCTGAGCACGACATGACCGAGACAGACTCACTGATCGAGTACCCCTGCGAATTCCCCATTAAGATTATGGGTCGTTCAGATGTATTAGCGGATCAGATCTCTCTGAGTAATCAGAACGACCTAGTCCAACAGAGCCTATCTCAATCGGTATTGGTGATCGTAAAACGCCATGCCCCTGATTTCGATGATGCCGGTATGGCCATCAGGGTCAGTGGGGGGGGTAAGTACCTGAGTCTCACCTGCACCATCAATGCCGTTTCTCGGACTCAACTCGACGCACTCTACCGCGAGCTATGTGCCCACCCATCGGTGGTGATGGTTCTTTGAGCGGAGACAATCTGCCAAGATCTGAGGGTCTCTTGGGACAGCTTGCTGAGCCGCCATCATCAGAAAATAAATCCTTGAAATTGGAAGTCAGATACAGAGGAATGCTGAACTACCTTCCCACGTGGCAGGAGATGAAGGAATTCACCTCATCCCGTACCCAGAGCTCAACTGATGAGATCTGGCTGTTAGAGCACCCTCCGGTGTATACACAGGGGGTGGCTGGAAGGCCTGAGCACCTTCTGCATAACAATGGTATCGATGTAGTCCGGATTGATCGTGGAGGTCAGATCACCTACCACGGCCCCGGCCAGATCATCGCCTACCTGCTCCTGGATATGCGCCGTTATAATCTCGGTGTACGTGAACTGGTCAGGAGAATGGAGGGCTCCGTGATAGACTTACTGAAGGACTATCACATCAGCGCAGAAGGCCGCACCGATGCCCCGGGTGTGTACGTGAACGGCGCTAAGATCGCTGCACTGGGCCTGAAAATAAAGAATGGATGCTGCTACCACGGACTATCGTTGAACGTGCACATGGACCTGACTCCATTCAGCATGATTAACCCTTGCGGGTATCCAGGACTGAAGGTGACTCAGACCCATGACCTCGGAATTACAGATGGAATTGAGGTATTAAGTCGCAGTCTCGCAGAAAAATTACAAACACGAATCATAGAAGGCAAGAATGACCACTGAGACACGCCAGAAGGGTGCAGACAAGACTGCGCGTAACCCAATCAAGATCATTCCACAAACGGAGGTACTACGTAAACCGTCGTGGATACGTGTTCGATCCTCGAACAGCAAGGAGTTCTACGAGGTCAAGCGTATCTTGCGAGAGCAGAAACTCCACACCGTGTGCGAAGAGGCCTCCTGTCCCAATATCGGGGAATGCTTCGGAAAGGGAACAGCCACATTCATGATCCTGGGTGATCTCTGCACCCGCCGATGCCCCTTCTGCGATGTGGCCCACGGAAAACCGAGACCACCCGATCCTGATGAACCGCTCCACTTAGCGCAATCGATCGCTGCTATGCGTCTCAAGTATGTCGTCATCACGAGTGTCGATCGTGATGATCTGAGAGATGGGGGTGCTCAGCATTTTGTGGACTGCATCAGACAGGTTCGTGAGCACTCTCCCCAAACAAAGATCGAGATACTGGTACCGGATTTCCGTGGCAGACTGGACGTTGCTCTGGAAAAATTATCTGCATTCCCACCGGATGTACTGAACCATAACCTCGAGACCGTACCACGCCTCTATAAGCAGTGCAGACCCGGCGCGGATTACGCCCACTCTCTCAAGCTGCTACAAGACTTTAAGGCACGTTTTCCATCCATCCCCACTAAGTCTGGATTGATGCTAGGTCTCGGTGAAACAGATGAAGAAATTCTTGAGGTACTGAGTGATCTACGTAAGCACTCTGTCGAGATGCTCACCATCGGTCAGTACCTGCAACCCAGTAATGGCCACCTACCGGTACTGAGGTATGTGACGCCGGATGGTTTTAAGGAGTTCGAACGTGCTGCCATCGAGATGGGTTTCAGCCATGCGGCATGTGGTCCGATGGTTCGTTCGAGCTACCATGCAGACCAGCAAGCCCATGAATCGGGTCTAGTCTAATTCAATTGGGGCATAGGGTGACGCATCTAAATAACCGACTCAAAAGACCGGTCTGTGCGTCAGGAATTCTTCTCTTTCTACTCCTCCTCTCATCCCACGTCTACTCAGCAGGTATCGGTAGCCTCTCCAATGAAGAGGCCCTTGATAGTCTGAAACAGGTACTCAACCAGAGCGTTATCACCGCGACGAGCAAGTTGACCACAGGGAATGGATTTCTTGGTAATGCAGGGGTCAAGATTCCATTACCCAGATCATTGCAAAAGGCAGAGGGGGTGATGCGTAGCTTCGGAATGAAGAAGCAGGCAGACTCATTAATCATCGCCATGAACCGTACCGCAACTGCAGCAGCACCTGAGGCCATGATCCTGATGGAAGATGCCGTGAAGAGAATGACCGTTGAAGATGCCAAGGGAATTCTGAATGGGAATGATGATGCTGCTACACAGTACTTCCGGGAGGCCACCTCTGTCGCCCTTGCTGAGAAACTCCTACCCATCGTAAGAAAAGAAATCGCTCAGACGGGCCTTCTGAATCAGCTCAATGATTTTATGCGTAGGGGAGAGAAGTTAGGTCTGGTGACGGATTTGGATCCGGATGTCGAGACGTACCTGACACAAAAAATTCTAGAGGGTTACTACCTCATGATGGCGGAAGAGGAACGTGCCATCCGAAAAGACCCGATCGGTCAGGGGAATAAACTGCTGCAAGATGTATTCAGGGGACTCAGGTAAAGATTGAATTAAGCTCTTCCGCCGCCCGTAGTCGAGATCAACCTCACTTAACGACCCTCCTCCCATCCTCTACCAATTCCGTAGCAATCCACTCGGTCAATTCTCCGGTCAAACGATCAACCGCCACGGTGAGGGCATGGACCGCTCCTGTGGCGTCGGGCTGAGTGGTCTCTTGATCGATGCTGAAGTTGCGCTGAGCGAGTAACTGTCGGCCCCCTCTCGATACCAGGTTGGCTCGAAACCTGACCACCACCCTGCTCTGATCAGGTGTATCAAATACCTGAGAAAACTCTTCTAATCCGATCCGTAGAATATAATCCGCACGAACGCCATCCCCCGCACCCAGAACTGCATTCTGGGTCACACTCGCGAGATGACTTCTGACTCGGTGGGTGATCAGTGCTGCCGGGGAGGCCGCCCACCGGCTATTGGCATATCCATGTGATTGAGATGGATCATGATAGGCAAGACGATACTGAATCGATTGACTATCCAACCAGGGTGGGGATACCGCATCCGCCACCATCAGGCTTACCCATGTCGGCATCCGAACGATTGAAGAGGAATCTTCCGAGCGGATTAGACCCAGGTCATACACCGTGGACGATGTCCTAGACTGGAGAGTGGCCGAGCAACCTGTAATCAGGATGGTCAAGACTAAAATAGTTTTTTTTATTTTCATTTTGTTAGATCCTGGGGTGTGACAAAACCATTCTCTCCTGGTCCTGGCTGGGTTGGCACTCTGCCGAACAGAAGGCTACGTGGCTGTTCCTCCAACTGCAACAGAACTCGGTCTGCGCTACGAGCGCTGCGCGAAATTCCGTGACTCGCATCACGAATCTTGGGAAGTGTTTCTGACAACTCTTCTGCGGTGTCTGACAGGCTGTCAATGATCCCTCCCTGTTGGTTCATCTTGGTCACAATCAGATTCAGATCGGTCATCAATTGGCCGGTCCTCTTCAGCGTAACGCTGGCCTCTTCCGCCAGTTTCGGCAGAGCCTTAAGGCCCGGCTGAATCTGACTGGCGATACTATCAAGATGCCCACTTGCACCCTCTACATTACTCAGAATGTTAGAGATGCGTGACTGGTTCTTATCATCTAGCAATGCATTCAAGCGATCTGCCAGCTCGTTTGCATTACTCAGAAAGTGTTGCCCGGAATTGGTAATGTTATCCAGTGCAGAAGGCCTCATTGGAATCCTTGCCTGCTGATCATGACTGCTCTCGAGACGTTGGGTAGAATTTCCGTCATCATTTAACTGTATGAACGCAAGACCGGTCAGCCCTTGGTAACCGAGTTGTGCATAGGTATTTTTAGTCAGAGGGATATCCCGATCCACTGCCACACGGACGAGAATGATGCTCGCATTTTTAGGGTCTAGCCGAATATCCTCGACCTTGCCCACGCTGACCCCCCGGTAACGGACCGCAGCCTGAGGATTGAGACCTGTGACTGGGACCTCGGACACCAACAGGTACCGGTCACGCTTCACGGTCTCACCACCGAACCAGACCGCGACAGATATCACTGCCAAGGTCAGAAGTATTACGAAAAGGCCCGCTGCCAGGGCATGGGAACGGTTCTCCATGACTCCTCCTTATAAGATATATCCATTACTACCTAACGCCTTCTTACCACGATCGCCGAGAAAGAACTTAGTGATGAATGGGTGTTTTGTACTCATGACCTCTTGCAAGTTACCCAGTGCCAAGAGACGCTGATCGGCCAGCACGGCCACTCGATCAGAAAGTGCCGCCAAGGTGTCTAGGTCATGAGTCGCCATCACAATGGTCAGTGTTAACTCTCTTCGTAGAGCCTGAATCAAGTTCACGAATCCTTCACTCAGAACCGGGTCCAGACCTGATGTCGGTTCATCCAAAAATAGTAATTCAGGGTTAAGGGCCATCGCCCTCGCCAGCGCAATACGCTTAATCATCCCGCCGGAGAGTTCGGCCGGCATCTTGTTCGCATGCTGAGAACCAATCTCCACCATCTCGAGCTTGAGCATCACTAGGTCACGTACCATCGTCTCGTTTAAGGTGTGTAGCTCTCTCATCGGTAGTGCGATATTGTCAAAGACAGATAACGCACTGAACAAAGCCCCCTTCTGAAAGAGTACCCCGCAACGGTTACGAATTTGTTGCAATTCGCTACGGTCGGACTTATGTACCGACTGACCAAAGATCCGGACTGAACCCTGTGATGGCATCTCCAGACCGAGCATCTGTCTCAGCAAGACCGTCTTACCGCTGCCGGAACTCCCGACCAATCCCAGAACCTCCCCCCTCTTCACAGAGAGGTTAATATCCTCATGGATCACATGACTGCCAAATCGGCTATGAAGATCCTCGACCTCAACAGCATTAACTCCACTCGTCGTCATAACATCCACCTACCGGATACCCACATCGGAGAAGATGACCGCAAAGATTGCATCGATGATGATGACCACCGTGATCGCGGTCACCACTGAATTGGTTGTACCGATACCCAGACTCTCTGTGTCAGACTTGATCCTCAAACCAAAATGACATGCGATGAGTGCGATGATCATTCCGCAGACTACACCCTTACTAAGCCCGAGCCATAAATTGGCGAGTGGGACAGCGTCGGGTAGGTTGTGCAGAAAGAATTGATAGCTTAGCCCTAACTGTAGTTCAGCAACAACCATACCCCCCATCAAAGCGATTGCACTGGTCCACATCACCACCAACGGCATCGCGATACCAAGGCCAATCACCTTCGGCAGAACCAGCCTCAGACTGTGAGGGATTCCCATCACGGTCAATGCATCAAGCTCCTCGTTCACCCTCATCACACCCAACTGCGCGGTCATGGAGGATCCTGAACGGCCCGCCACCAGGATTGCAGCCAGCATCGGACCCAGCTCTCGGATGATGCTCATCCCCAGGATATTAATGATGAAGATATCCGCACCGAACATCTGTAACTGCTTGGAGGAGAGGTAGCTCAGAACCACCCCAATCAGAAATCCCACCAGTGCAGTAATCCCCAGTGCCTGTGCACCGGTTCGAAATAGATTGGCAGAGATCTCTCGCCAGGGGATGCGTGCTGGGTGAGCAATCAGGTACTTCATATCCAGCAGTAACTGTCCAGCCAGGATGACGATACTGGTCAGGTGCTCCCACAACAGAATTGCACCTCCCCCTATCCTCACAGCGATCCATAGGGGCTCCCTTGCGGGGAGAGATGGGAGTGGGGGAGCCTTTCCTAGTCGACTAAATAATCGCTCTTGATCCGGCCTGATCGACAGATACTCTGGTCGAGAGCCCCCCCAGGAACGCCACAAGAGAACCGCCCCCACATCATCCATCTGATCGATCTTGGTCAGGTCCCAATGAAGATTAGGGTCAGACGCGTAGGATGCCAGTTCGTCGGATAGATCACCCATCCTTCGACCAAGAGCTGACAATGTACAACTACCGGTCAGGAGTAGGCATGCCTCACCCCCTTGCCCGGTGGTCCGGCTGATTTGCATTGATGACTGAATGGGCTCTCTCTCTGACATCGGGATGGAGGATGCCTTTATTGAAACAGAGAACATGTTGCAGATGCGGCCTAGTTTAGCCTAGTCTGCTCATTATAGTGGTGGACTCTAACTGGTGGAAGGTCCACTCCCGACAAGTCGTCAATGGTTATGACGTATCGTCTTAGACTGAGAGCGCGTGGATGGGGTCGTTACGCGAATCTGATAGGACGCGTGGCAGGCGACACACTTACCCATGGAATTGCTTAGTTGCTTCAGTGTGTGCTTGGGATTCTTCAGTGACTCCGCATCAGCGGCGATCTGATCAAAGTCCCTATGCAATGACATGCCCATCTGCATGAACCCCTGAGGAAGGATCGCCTTCATATGATCCTCACCCTTGTGAGGCATCCCCGTCCCTAGAGGGCGCATGATCCGCTACAGAAGCCATATCCTCCCTGGTGAGTGCTGACAGTATTCCCTGAGTCCCTGCGAGTAATGCTCTCATCTCGGTGAGGATGTGGTCTCTCTGCATCTCGTTCATAGGTAAGGAGCGACGTGTATCGATCTCTCCGGCAGTGGCCGAGATTGAGATGAGGAGCAATGACATGGTAAGCATCTTCTTCAAGTGAACACCCGGAGTATCTACACTGATAAATGATGGGAAGGCCAGCACTCTATTACAGTCGGACCTGACGTTATTCAATCGGAAGGCCAGCCCCCTTCCATTCTGGCCAGCCCTCACGGTAGTAATGAACCTGACTCCACCCCCACAAGACCGCCCTTTCGCTCGCAATCGAGCTTCCCTTACAGTAAATCCCGTTACAGTAGAAGACTACCCCATGATCCTTCTTAACCAGACCGATCAGATTCTCCTGGGTGAATCTCTCTCCACTCACTGGTAAGTTTTTTGAGCCGGGTATATGGCCATTATTGAAGTCCTCAACCCTCCTCACATCAATGAAAATAAGCCCCTGATCATGAAGGCTCTTGGCCGCTAGGGTGCCGATGGTAGTCGCCCCATCGACCCTCTCTCTGACCTCATCTGCGGCAAAGACTGAGCCGCCTATAAATAGTATAGCCAAGGATGACAGCAAGTATCTCTTCATTTCATACGCCCAAGGCCGGATATCATTATCTCCAATCTCGTCATAGTAGAACCGGTTCGGTTTTCTGATCAAGCGGTCGACTCAGACCTGACAGAAGGGTCATCATGACCTGGTCTGCTTAAATTATGCGGTTTTTAGTCTATGCTTCATTAAAGATTAAAATCCTTACGTCATAGACTCAGATTCAGATAACCGATAGAAATCCTTGAACTCCTGATCAAGATGGTCACACTCCGTCCGTATGTATTCGTATTCCTCACGGTCTTCTTGTTCATATCATGCCACATGATCGGCTGGCAGAGGACAAGATACTTCATGGCAATCACGTGGATGGCCGCTCTGATCTGCGAGCTCTCGTCCACACGTTTTGGTATCCCTCTGGCGAATTACTTGGGCTGGGCTACGGTCAGCCTTCTGGTACTGATGGCATACCCCCCTCTCGATCAAAGGCTGCCCCAAAAGGCTGCCCCA
>JACDSH010000058.1 GCA_013450215.1 Nitrosospira sp. | reverse complement strand
CTGTACCGGTACTCGATCAACCAAGTGCATGGGTTTTAGAGTTTTTTATGGTGCCCAGAAGAGGACTCGAACCTCCACAGTGTTGCCACCGCTAGGACCTGAACCTAGTGCGTCTACCAATTCCGCCATCTGGGCAATGCTTGACACCCCAATTCAGGGTTCAGAGTAGGGGCGCAATTCTATAGGAAACCATTGTTTTGTCAATTAAGAAACAGCCTCAGCTACGCAGTCTAGACCCTCACCTTCAGCGTGAAAAAGAGCGGTATGGACATCCCCTTCCGAGCAGGGAGTTCATGCTCCAGATCCTGAAAGAGCAGGGCGTCCCAGTTGTAGAGGAGGCGCTGCATAAACTTCTCTCAATTACCCCAGAGGAACACGAAATATTCAGCCGCCGCCTTGCCGCAATGGTGAGGGAGGGGCAAATCATGCGTAACCGCAAGGGTGATATCTGCGTGGTCGAGAAGCTCGACCTGATCATGGGTAAGGTTCAGGGCCATGCCGATGGATTTGGCTTCCTAATTCCAGATGATGGCAGTCCTGATCTATTCTTGGGCCCCAAGGAGATGAACAAGGTACTTCACGGGGACCGAGCGATGCTGCGCGAGACCGGTCTGGATCGACGTGGTCGCCGGGAAGGCACTATTGTTGAAGTGCTGGAGCGCGGCGTTACAAAGTTGGTCGGGAGACTACACTCGGATCACGGGATTCTCTTCGTAGAGGCTGAGAACAGGCGCATCAGCCAAGATATCTTGGTCCCCAAGGAGGAATCCATGGGAGCTAAATCAGGACAGGTGGTGATGCTGGAGATTATCCAGCAGCCCAGCAAGAATGCTCAACCGATCGGACGTATTATCGAGATTCTGGGCGATTACTCAGCGCCAGGGATGGAGATTGAGATCGCACTTCGTAAGTACGACCTTCCCTACGAATTCCCGCCCGAGGTGGACAAGGCCTCTACCAAGTTTTCGGATAAGGTGTTGCAGAGTGATCTTGCCGGGAGGAAGGATCTTCGTCATCTGCCATTGGTGACGATTGATGGAGAGACCGCACGTGACTTTGATGATGCGGTCTACTGCGAGCGCGATGGTGACGGTTATAAGTTATATGTCGCGATCGCAGATGTCAGTCATTATGTACGACCTACCGATGCCCTTGATCGTGAGGCATTCAATCGTGGTAACTCGGTCTACTTCCCTAGGCGCGTGATCCCCATGTTACCGGAGGTCTTGTCTAACGGGCTATGCTCCCTCAACCCGCAAGTGAACCGTCTATGCATGGTATGTGAGATGCATCTTGATTCCAGTGGTGATTTCCTCGACTACCAATTCTATCCGGCAGTCATTTATTCGCACGCGAGGTTCACATACACTCAGGTGGCGGCGATGCTGGAGAATCCTCTGTGTGAGGATGCCAACCGACATACGCAGCTGCTGCCACATATTCAGTTGATCTACACGCTATTTCAGTTACTACTGAAGGCTCGTGAGAGGCGTGGTGCTATCGATTTTGAGACTATCGAGACCCAGATGATCTTTAATGATCAGGGTAAGATCGAGAGGATCCTGCCGGTGAAGCGTAATGATGCACACCGACTGATCGAGGAGTGTATGCTGGCTGCGAATGTATGCGCATCCGACTTCTTACAAAAGCATAAGCAGTCGACCCTGTACCGTATCCATGAGGGCCCCACACCAGAGAAGCTAATTTCGCTTCGCAGCTTCCTCAAGGAGTTCGGTCTGCAGTTGAGTGGCGGAGATGAGCCACATGCAAAGGACTATGCAAAAACACTAACCGAGATCAAGGACCGACCGGACGCACAACTGCTACAGACAGTCATGCTCAGGTCCTTACGCCAGGCCGTTTATAGCCCTAACAATGTTGGTCACTTCGGGCTCGCCTATGAGTCTTATACGCATTTCACCTCACCCATCCGTCGGTATCCAGACTTGTTGGTCCACCGAGCGATCAAGTCGGTCTTGAGTGGGGACATCTACTCGCCGGGAGATTGGCGGCAACTCGGGATGCACTGCTCACAGACTGAGAGACGTGCAGACGAGGCCAGTCGAGATGTGGAGTCTTGGCTCAAGTGCTTCTACATGATGGACCGGATCGGAGAGTGTTTCGACGGTGTCATCAGCAGTGTCACCGGTTTTGGTCTATTCGTCGCGTTGGATGGCATCTATGTAGAGGGGTTAGTACACATCTCCGAACTTCCTAGCGATTATTTTCATTTTGATTCGGCCAAGCATATGCTGATGGGAGAGCGTAGCGGCAAGCGTTACCGCCTGGGCGACCGTTTGCGGATTAAGATCGTACGTGTTGATCTTGAGACCAGTAAGATCGACTTTGTATTGGCCGGAAATGGTGAGTAAAGTCGAATTGATTTCTAGATGCAACCCTACCCGCAAGATCGTCACTAAAATTCAATATCTCAATCGGAGCACTTTCGGAGCCGGGCATAGAGATGGATGCTATGGTCGGTATCTAGAAGGTATCCATAAATGTCCAGTATCCGTTTAATATTCGGCTTCCATGCAGTCATCAGCCGACTGCGTCAGAATCCAGATAGTGTGAAGGAGGTCTTCCTCGATTCCGCTCGTCGCGATCAGCGCGCGCGCGATCTGACGAAGATGGCAGAGTCTCAGGGTCTCCGGCTGATCATGTGCGATGGCGCTAGACTCGATAGCATGGCAGGGGGTGCTCGACACCAGGGAGTGGCTGCAAATATCGATGCCAATCGTAGTTATATTGATATCGAGGATGTTCTTGATACCCTCTCCGAGCCTGCTCTGATACTGGTACTGGATGGTGTTCAGGATCCGCATAATCTTGGGGCCTGTCTCAGGGTGGCAGATGCATTCGGTGCACACGCGGTGGTTGCACCCAAGGACCGTGCTGTGGGACTCAATGCGACGGTCCATAAAGTGGCGAGCGGTGCTGCCGACAATGTTCCCTATATCGCTGTGACCAATCTTGCGCGTACCTTACGAGAATTGAAGGATCGCGGAGTTTGGATCATTGGGACTGCGGCCGATGCAGATAGCAAGCTCGGTTCAGTAAAGCTAGAGGGTCCGATCGCTTGGGTGATGGGGGCTGAGGGGGAGGGCATGAGAAGACTCACCCGTGAGACCTGTGATCAGATGGTCTCGATTCCCATGATGGGGAGCATCGAGAGTCTTAATGTTTCAGTCAGTGCGGGTATCTGTCTATTCGAAACTCGACGACAGAGGGGAGTCTCTGAATGACAGACCTCTTGAATGGGGATATATTTGAACCGAACTAGATTTGATATTTTTTCGTTAATTCAGTAGAATAGCGCCGTCCTAACTCGGACGTATTGTGCCTTTTGGCATGATCAATACCGAACAACCTTGCCTCACCGTGTCCGCATCACGGGAGGCTTTACCCTTAAGGAAAACTCATGCGACACTACGAAATCGTTTTCATGGTTCACCCTGATCAGAGCGAGCAAGTTCCCGCGATGATTGAACGCTACCGCAGCATGGTGACCACTAAGAATGGTCAGGTCCACAGACTAGAAGACTGGGGACGTCGCCAGCTTACTTATCTGATCCAGAAGGTTCACAAGGCTCACTACGTATTGATGAATATCGAGTGCGATCAGGAGACGCTGGACGAACTGGATCATGCCTTCAAATTTAATGACGCAATTTTGCGCCATCTGACCATCAGGATGGATGGGCCGGTGACGGAGCTCTCGCCAATGATGCGTTCAGACCGGCCTGTTGCACTCTCTCAGGCAGAAGAGGATGCAAGAGAAACGAGAATCGCTGGGTCCTAATTCGGAACAGTTCATTGGATTGCAACCAGACGGTCATTTGCGGCAGAATCACTGAAATCGGAAAATTAAGATACACACCAGCAGGGTTAGCAGTGACCGATTTCATAATCAGCCACACCTCCCGCCAGGTCGAGTCAGATCTGCCCCGTCAGGTGGAATGTGAAGTCTCCGCGATGGCAATGTCGCAGATGGCGATAACTGTTTCAGGTATGAAGATCGGTACTTCGGTCAGGCTGGCTGGGTTTTTAGCGAAAAAAAGTCGCATGAGTATGTACCTTGTACTGCATGTGAATAAATTAGATATCATTTAATCGGTAAATAGGAAAAAATCATGGCACGATTCATCTCAAGACGTAAAGATAGTAAAGACAAGGATAAGGACAAGAAGGTAAAACCCCTATTTAAGCGCAAGAAGTTCTGTCGTTTCACAGCAGAGGGTATCAAGACTGTGGACTACAAGGATGTCGAGATACTGAAGGAATTCATTAATGAGAATGCAAGGATCATCCCGGCACGTATTACCGGCACCCGTTCCCACTACCAGCGTCAGTTGGGTGTAGCTATCGAGCGGGCTCGTTTCCTCGCTCTGCTTCCCTATACTGACCTGCACTGAGGAGTGATGGCATGCAAATCATATTGATGGAAAAGGTCGTTAATCTTGGACTGATGGGCGATGTGGTCAAGGTGAAGAATGGTTATGCACGCAATTTCCTGATTCCTCAGGGAAAAGCAAAGCGGGTGACTGAGGCTGCCGTGGCTGAGTTCCAAGCAAAGCGTGCAGAGCTCGAGAAGGTCCAGGCGGAGATTCTAGCCGCCGCCCAAGCTCATGCAGCTAAACTCAATGGTCTGATGGTACAGATCAGCCAGAAGTCTGGGATCGATGGCAAGCTATTCGGTTCTGTGACTAACGTAGACATTGTAGATGCCCTCAAGTTGCAAGGTCTTGAGGTTGATAAGTCAATGATACGTATGCCTCAGGGACCACTAAAGCAGGTGGGGGACTACCCACTTGTTGTCGCTTTGCATAGTGACGTACTGGCACATATCACTATATCGGTACTCGGCGAGACTACCTCCTAAGAAAGTTTTTCAGTGGGTCAATGAGAAGGGGCTGGAGACAGCCCCTTTTTTAATTTTTTACGATACTGCTGATGGTAGAATCATCTTACCCCGCGACCTGTCTTTCTAAGCATATTCTATGGCACAGATCCTCTCCAACATCAGTAATGATCAATCGATCGAGTCCTATAAGACGCCACCTCACTCGGTAGAGGCCGAGCAATCGGTGTTGGGCGGACTGATGCTGGATAATCATGCATGGGACAAGGTTGCAGATGTGGTCATTGAGGATGACTTTTACCGTCAGGATCACCGCCTCATCTACCGCCATATATGTAAGCTGATTGAGCATAATAAGCCGGCAGATGTGGTGACCGTTGCCGAGTCATTAGAATTGACTGCTGATCTGCAGGGTGTGGGCGGACTAGCCTATGTCGGTGCAATGGCCCAGAACACCCCATCAGCTGCGAATATTCGACGGTATGCGGAGATTGTTCGGGAGAGATCGGTTATGCGTAAACTCGCGCGGATCGGGTCTGAGATCTCGGATTCAGCCTATAGCCCTGCAGGTCGGTCTGCGGGGACCTTGCTGGATGAGGCCGAGGCCAAGGTCTTCGAGATTGCCGAGGCGGGTGCTCGCGGAAAGCAAGGATTTACAGACATTCAACCCCTCCTGAAGCAGGTGGTTGAGCGGATCGAGTTGCTCTATAACCAGGACAATCCAAACGATGTGACCGGTATTGCGAGTGGGTTCCACGATCTCGACCAGAAGACCTCAGGCTTTCAACCGGGGGACTTGGTCATCGTCGCAGGACGGCCATCCATGGGGAAGACTGCATTTGCGCTTAACATTGCTGAGCATGTTGCGCTGGAACTTCTGAAACCGGTGGCGATATTCAGCATGGAAATGGGTGGAACGCAGTTAGCGATGCGGCTGTTGGGGTCAATTGGAAGGCTCGATCAGCATAAGGTTCGAACCGGCCGCTTGCAGGATGAGGACTGGTCAAAGCTCACACATGCACTGGGTAAGTTGAACGAGGCCCCTATATTTATCGATGAGAGTGCGGCCCTGAACTCTCTTGAGCTCAGGGCACGTGCGAGGAGGCTTCACCGTCACCATGGTGGGCTCGGACTGATTGTGGTGGATTACTTGCAACTGATGTCATCAAGCAGTCAGGGCGAGAACCGAGCTACTGAAATTTCGGAAATCTCCCGCTCCCTAAAGGCCTTAGCAAAGGAGTTGCAGGTCCCGGTGGTCGCGCTATCTCAGTTAAACCGTAGCCTAGAGCAGCGTCCTAACCCGCACAAGCGGCCGGTGATGTCGGATCTACGAGAGTCCGGTGCAATTGAACAGGATGCTGACCTAATCCTCTTCATCTACCGTGACGAGGTCTACAATCTTGAAACGCAGGATAAGGGGATTGCGGAGATTATTATTGGTAAGCAGCGTAATGGGCCGATCGGTAAGGTCAATCTCACCTTCCTAGGCGAATACACTCGGTTCGAGAGTTGTGCAAGGTCCAGTCAATATAAATCTGAGTATTGAGTAAGTGCGTGTTTACAATGGTACTGTCGGCCCGGTTCGAGCCATTAAATCAACTCACCGCATAGATTACCTAGACCGTCTTTGGTCAGGATGCGGATCTGTTTGCGGGGTACTGGGTAGATAAACGAGAGAACAGAGTGTGAGAGGAAGTGGGCTCTCTGGGGATTATGCGGGCAATCCTTTTACAAATTCTAATACCTCCTGCACATGTCCTGGAATCTTGACCCCACGCCATTCCCTTTGTAGCAGTCCATTCCGATCAAATACAAAGGTACTACGTTCAATGCCGCGTACCTGCTTTCCATACATATTCTTCATTTTTATGACACCGAATAGTTTGCAGGCGGTCTCAGTAGCGTCACTGATCAGATGAAATGGAAAGTCCATCTTTGACTTGAAACCCTCGTGAGACTTGATGTTGTCTCGTGACACTCCGACAACCTCGCACCCAGTCTTGATGAAATCAGGATATGCATCTCTAAAGTCTTGACCCTCGGTAGTACACCCGGGTGTGTTGTCCTTAGGGTAAAAATAAATTACCAAAGACTTGCCGGAGGTTGCTTCGGATAAACGGAATGTCTGTCCGTTGGTGGAGGGCAATTTGAAGTCTGGGAAGGGTTGGTTCAGCATCGGTTATTCTTCTCTTTATAATGTTTGCGCTAATCGGGATAGCAAGAATGAAGTCAGTGCAGGCAGTTGAGTAGGGGGTTAAATCTTGTCCTTTCGTACTGCATCAGCCCAGCAGTTTGGTGTTTCAAATAGCCGAACCTGTTCTAGTCGTAGGTGGTTACCATAATGGTCTTGATAGGCGGTATCGAGTAACTGAAACGCGGTGAGGGCGAGATTCTCAGCGGTAGGAGGCACATCCAGAACTACGGTCTTGTGTCCTTCGAGGGACTGTAGGAACTGTAATACAGGGAGATCTCCTGAGTATGCCAGGAAGGCATGGTCCCACTCATCGACCAGCACTAATTTGGCGATACGTTTTACTTCTGCATAATCCATCACCATGCCTTGCTCGGCAACGCCTTCGTCAGCGATAATATCGCCGGACAGAGTGATCTCAATGGCGTAGCGATGGCCATGCATGTGTCGGCACTGACTATTATGGGAGGGTATTCGGTGGCCGGCGTCGAATTCCAGCCTGCGTGTGATTAACATTTACGGGATTGTAACATTGCAACGCATATCGAAACTATTGAATATCAGCGACCACAGCCGAGATAGCGTCGGCATGAAGTACATCTATCCGGTCGTGTCTCGACGATCGGGCGGTGTGTCGGTGGGTGTCAATCTCAACCCTAATAATGCGTGTAACTGGCGTTGTATTTATTGCCAGGTGCCGGAACTCAAGCGCGGCGCTGCGCCGGTTATTGATCTGGCTAGGCTTGATGTAGAGTTACGAACCTTCCTGCAGGAGATTTTGTATGGCGACTTCATGCAGATTCAGGTCCCATCTGAGTTAAGGCGCATCACTGATATCGCTCTGTCGGGTAATGGTGAACCCACCAGTGCTAAAGCGTTTGAACAGGTTATTGAACTGATTGGGAGGATAAGGGGCAGTCTTGAGTTACCAAAAGAAATTAAATTAGTACTGATCACCAATGGCAGCCTGATCGACCGGGATTATGTTCAGGCCGGACTGAGACGGATGTCTGAGATTAATGGTGAGGTCTGGTTCAAGTTGGATAGTGTCACACGGTCGGGGAGAGCACTCATTAATAATACTCGTATGAGTCTGAACCGAACGCGCACTAACTTGCAGTTGGCCTCGTCTTTGTGTCCAACCTGGCTACAGACCTGTATGTTCCAGCTCGATGACATGCCGCCAAGCAAGTCTGAAATAGCTGCTTACTTGAAATTTGTTGCGGAATTACTGAGAGATGCTGTGCCACTGAAGGGGGTGATGGTCTACGGACTTGCCAGACCATCGATGCAACCTGAATCGCTACGCCTCACACAGGTGAGTCAGGGATGGATGGAATCGTTCGGTGCTGAGATTCAGGCAATGGGGCTCGAGGTAAAGCTCAGCCCGTAGCCATCACAGATTATGTGATTCGCTTGTAGTGGAGGTGCAATAGTATGCGTCGTGGAAGCGATGGGTGTTGTGCCAAGCTACCTCAACTTAGCGGATTTTTTTAATTTTGTGTACAGGTCTGGGTTCTGAGCTTTTAGCAGTTCGGCTACTATCAGATATTCCTTTCTGACTTTAGTCAAATCGATCTGCTCAATGTGTACCAGTCTGACAAGCTCTCTCACCGGTCGTGGCATGCGACGCCCGCTTTCATATCGGGATCCGCCGCTCTGGGTAACCCCGACCTTGCTCCAGAAATCATTTTGATTAAGACCTAGCTTCTGCCGGATCACACGTGGACTAGATATTTCTTTAAAGATCGTCATAATGTTTATCCTCTGGTGTTAGACCACTGGGAATATGATGAACGCTAATATATACCTGCCGATTGTCACAGAAATATGAAGGCATTAAAAAAGTCATGAAAGAGATTGAGATTTAATCCTTAATAAGACCCTCATTCGATTGAAATTTCAAGATTAAAGTTCCTCGTGCCCACATTAATTTAAGTGTAGTTTATTTTTTACTCAATGCAAGTAAGTAGGGGATTTTATTCTAACTGTTGGAAATTAATTATAATCTCGCATGTTGTAGAGAGTGAGTGATGTATGTGTGAATCAGTAAGATTTGTACCTTCTAATCATCCTTGATGGGTAATACTAATAAACGTGGCACTAATCATTCAAAAGTATGGCGGTACCTCGGTAGGAAGTCCTGAACGCATTAAGAATGTCGCTCGCCGTATCGCGAAATTCCAGTCTAAGGATCACCGGTTAGTCGTAGTGGTATCCGCCATGAGTGGGGAGACCAACCGATTGATTTCTCTGGCCAAGGAGATACAGGCTAATCCAGATCCACGCGAACTGGATGTCATGGTCTCGACTGGCGAACAGATCTCGGTGGCACTTCTGTCTATGTCTCTCATGGAACTGGGTATTAAGGCTAGAAGTTATACCGGTTCACAGGTCCGGATACTGACCGATAGCGCCCATAACAAGGCCCGAATACTGAAGATTGATGAGGACCGGATTCGAGCCGATCTGGATGATGGTTACATCGTCGTGGTTGCTGGGTTTCAGGGAGTGGATGAATCCGGAAGCATTACGACATTGGGACGTGGTGGATCGGATACAACTGCCGTGGCCTTGGCTGCGGCTTTATCGGCTGATGAGTGTCAGATCTATACCGATGTGGATGGTGTTTATACCACCGACCCACGCATCGTGCCCGAGGCTCGGAGATTAAAGACAATCACCTTCGAGGAAATGCTAGAGATGGCAAGCCTCGGGTCCAAGGTGTTGCAAATCAGATCAGTCGAGTTCGCCGGCAAGTACAAGGTCCGGCTAAGGGTGCTGTCCAGTTTTGAAGAGGGGGGCGAGGGCACGCTGATCACTTTTGAGGGAGATAAAGATATGGAACAAGCCATCATTTCAAGCATAGCATTTAACCGAGACGAGGCCAAGATCACCGTTCTGGGCGTGCCAGACCGCCCGGGTATTGCTTATCAGATACTCGGCCCGGTAGCCGATGCCAATATCGATGTGGATATGATAATTCAGAACGTGGGTCATGACGGGCTAACAGACTTCTCATTCACCGTTCCACGCAATGATTTTTTAAAAACAATAGATATCCTTAAGAGTCAGGTTCAGCCACATATCGGGGCCCAGGATGTGATCGGTGGTGACAGGATTGCTAAGGTATCAATAGTCGGGGTTGGGATGCGATCGCATGTCGGTATTGCGAGTAAGATGTTCCGAACTTTGGCTGAAGAGGGGATCAATATCCAGATGATCTCTACATCCGAGATAAAGATCTCGGTGGTGGTGGACGAGAAATACATGGAACTCGCAGTTCGGGTACTACATAAAGTCTTTGACCTTCACCAGGCCCCCTGAAATTCTATTATTGAGAGGCAGAGAGGTTTGACCGGAGAGGTGTTAACCGCTATCCTAGCGCCTCTTCTGTGGTGAGAAGAGGGGTATTGCAGCGAGCGATGACGTTGCTTATGGTGAGCCCTTTGGGTGTAGCCGACCGCCCCGCCGTAAATTTCGGAGAGATGGCCGAGTGGTCGAAGGCGCTCCCCTGCTAAGGGAGTATAGGCTCAAAAGGCTTATCGAGGGTTCGAATCCCTCTCTCTCCGCCAGTCTGATATGATTTTGTCGGTAACTGATCCGGCGAGAAATTTGATCGGAAATTTTTAGCGCCCGTAGCTCAGTTGGATAGAGTACTTGGCTACGAACCAAGGGGTCGTGGGTTCGAATCCTGCCGGGCGCACCATTAAATAAAGGGGTTAGGTGAAAGCTTAACCCCTCTTTTTTTTGCTAGCGCTAGTTCGCGCAGAGTCCCATCCATCCCATATTCATGGGCCGATAGAACCAAGAACAATCATATTTCCCAGGTCCTCAGTTGGTACAGACTCATACTCCAGAGTAAATCTGAAAAGCCAAAAGGCAATTGCACTTCAACTAACATCTACGGCTATTTTAACAAAGGGAGCATCATGGCTAGTCTAGACTCATCACGAATTTTCCAAACCGGTTTTGGCTTTTGGCAGTCAAAGGTCCTTCTCACAGCGGTCGAATTAGAACTCTTCACCAAGCTCGGGAGTCAGTCTATGACAGGAGAGTCTCTTGGTAAGATGCTCGATCTGCATCCTCGGGGGATCTGGGATTTTTTTGATACCTTGGTCGCACTCGGTTTTCTCAATCGTGATGGGAATGGCCCTACAGCGCTTTATTCTAATACCGATGAGACTGCTCATTTTCTTGATAAGAATAAACCCTCTTATATCGGCGGCATCCTTGAAATGGCTAACGACCGTTTATACCGGTTCTGGAATGACCTGGGGATCGCACTTAAAACAGGAAAGCCCCAGAACGAAATCAAACACAGCCAGAAGTCTATGTTCGAAGTCCTCTATGAAGACATATCAAGACTCGAGCAGTTCATGGGTGCAATGAGAGGAATCTCTTTTGGAAATTTCGAAGCATTTGCACAAAAGTTTGATTTTTCAGGTTACAAAACACTTTGTGACGTAGGCGGTGCCACCGGATTACTATCAAGCATTGTGGCAGAGCAGCATAAGCATTTGGAGTGCACGAGCTTCGACTTGCCCATTGTTGAGCCAATCGCAAGAAAATGGATTGCAAAGGCAGGACTATCTGACCGAATCAATATTGTATCGGGAGATTTTCTTAAGGAACCCCTACCGAGGGCAGACATTATTACGATGGGAAATATTCTTCACGACTGGAATCTAGAAAAAAAGAAGCACCTTATACGTTCAGCCTATGAGGCCCTTTCTGAGAATGGTGTATTTATCGTGATAGAGAATATTATCGATGATGATCGACGTACTAACGCTTTTGGACTCATGATGTCCCTTCATATGCTCATCGAGTTTGGTGACGCATTTGATTTTACCGGTGCTGATTTTTGGGAGTGGTGCACAGAGGCTGGATTTAAGAGGTATGAGGTCGTACATCTAGTCGGTCCATGTAGTGCAGCGATCGCCTATAAATAAAACCGTAGATGGCATATGCGCCTCTATCACCCTAAGACTTCCACCTCATAGAAACCAAATACACTGGGCTATCTCAATAATCTATAGATCTAGGTAATCTGCTATCAGCGGGAGAACTAAGTCTTGTTCTCTTAGGAAGAATGGGCAAGCTTAATCAAGGATATTAAGAAAAAACTGACTGGGGCTTCGGCCTCATTAAAACTTTCGGAAAGATTGCTAGTAATAGACTCATATCTCGCAGCAATCGCCTCCAAGTTTTTTGAATAGTAGTTTATTTTGCCAAGTCCATTTGTGGCCGAGAAGGTCTTTATATCAATCCGTGCTTAATCATGCTCTCTGCCATACTGATGATGGCCTCTTGCTGTGATCGTGGTTCCCACCCCAAGACCGTTCTGATGCGCTCGGTCGAGATATCCTGAGGCTTATTCAGATCGGGTATGACCAGACGGACTGAGCTATCAAATAATCCGACCACACGAAATAGGAAGTCCGGTAGGACGCGGGTCGGAACCCGATACCCACGACCAGAGAAGTGGTTATCAAGGATTAATGCGATCTCTTCAAGTGAGCAGATCGACCCGACACAGAAGAATCTCTTTCCCGCCGCATCAGGATGGACCATCGCCTTCAGATGGGCTGATGCGACATCCCTCACATCGGCGAGTGGGAACATAATCCGTCCCAGCCCGGGAACTTCACGGAGCATCAATTTCCGGATCGGCTCGGAGGAGGAGCGGAACTCAGAATCCATCACCGGACCAAACACAAATCCAGGATTGATGACTGCCATTTCAAGGTTTACGTTATCTGGTTGATTAACAAAGTGCCAAGCTGCAAGCTCGGCCAGTGTCTTACTCTTCTGATAGGCGGTGAGTTTTACATCCAGATTGGACCAATCGTCCTCTGTGAACTGCTTTTTCTGAACCGCATGACCTTGTATCGCTGCATCGATAGATGAGGTGAGTACGACCCTCTTCACACCAGCAGCTGCCGTTGCACGGAGTACGCGCATCGTTCCATCCCGAGCCGGTATGATCAGCTCATCCTCATTCTTAGGTAGCTTGAGCGGGACTGGGGAGGCGATATGGAGAACATAATCACATCCACTGACAGCCGACTCCCAGCCATCGTCACTCAGCAAATCAGCCCGGACCAATTCCAGACGGTCATTAGCATCTACATGCTGAGCCAAGGTGGATCGTAGTGCTGATGCCCGTGATAATTCTCGGAGTGTGCCGCGGACTTGATAGCCCCTCTGCAATAACTGCAGGACGCAGTTCATTGCAATGAATCCGGTTGCCCCGGTGACGAGTACCCGACCTGGTGAGGGATCTGTCGAGATCACGAAGGCCTCTTCACGGGGCTCATAAACCTTTTATACAAAATTTTTCCAGTTGCTAGTCATAACGGCATAATTTTACCAGTCTATGATATGAAGTGCGATCAGTTAAATCTGATCTATTACGGTTCGAGAAAAGTGAAATTAAGCCTCGCACTGAGGCCGGAATAGGAACAATTTGTCCCGATCCCAGAGTGAAAATATCTTAAGTGATAGATCGATATAATTCTCACGGTTCCTACATTATATTTGACAGTTCCTAATTAAAGGTGTGTATGCTTAGACACTTGCACTCGATCTACCGAAGGATAGTTTTTAGGTCGTCATTGTTGATGATGGCTCCAAGGATGGCACCCCTGACAAGGTCGGTGCTTGGGAAAGACGTTCCCCTGTTCGCCTGATTGAGCGACGCGAGAAGCCTGACCTGACTGCATCCATCTGGGCCGGTGTTGTGGTTTCACAGGTTGAGGTAATCGTGGTGATGAATGCGGATCTGAGTTATCCATCAGAGAGACTGGCCCGGGATGTATTGATGAAGATTGGCAACTATGCCATCACCGCCAAGAAACTTGTGGGGAGAGTTTCTGCCGCTTGACACGAAGTAGGGAAAGACTGGGTCTCTGGAAATTAATCTCTCTTTAGCGGTGTAGGGGTAAATGCTGTTTCTGGGATGTTCATCTCACTCGACAGTGATGCTCTGCCGCTGAAGTCCCTTCCTCATTCCTTCTGGACTACGTAAGAATACGTATCTTCTCTTAAAGATTTCCCCACACACTTATGTTTCTCATTGATTTTATTCTCCATATTGATAGGCACCTTCAACAACTCGCCTCGGAATATGGTTTATGGGTATATGGGATTGTCTTCCTGATTGTGTTTTGTGAGACCGGGCTTGTGGTGCTCCCCCTTTTGCCTGGGGACTCCTTGCTATTCGCCGCAGGCTCCCTCGCATCTCTACCAGATTCGCAACTAAGCCCCCATCTTTTATTTCTTGGGTTAAGTATTGCAGGTATTTTGGGAGATTCTCTGAACTACTGGATAGGGAAGAAAATAGGACCTAAAGTATTTTCCTCACAAGAGTCCCGCTTCTTCAAGCGCGACTATCTCGATAAGACGCATGCCTTCTACCTCAAGTATGGCGCTAAAACGATCGTCATCGCCCGATTCATTCCCATCATTCGAACCTTCGCCCCATTTGTTGCAGGTGTTGGGGCGATGCCTTATCGCACCTTTTTTTTATATAACATAATCGGTGCTGTGATCTGGGTTGGATCATTTGTCTATGCTGGGTTCTACTTTGGACAGCTTCCCTTTGTACAAACAAACTTCAATCTCATCATCCTGGCAATCATTATTTTATCGATAATGCCACCTGTAATTGAATACCTCAAACACCGCTTCAAAAAATAAAGAGCAAGCCCACTTTCAGTCGAGAGATCTTTTCGCAGAGATCTTATTTCTAATAGAGCTCATGCAAGTCTCACTTTGGTTCTGAAGAGATCAAGGAATGAGTGTGGTTTCAATTTCTCATTTTTGAGTTAACCTATTGCTGGATGATTCAGCGCTGACAGTATTGTCATTAAGTTGGCGGCGATCACCCATTAGATTCCACAATAACTAATGAACTACGGCTTAAGGAGTGCCAATCTTGCTTACTAGTCAGCTCCCAAAATTCTTCATTGCACTGATTACCCTTATCGCTATTCCAGATAGTTATGCTGAGTACTACTCTCTTAATGATTGTAAAGGCTATGCTAAGTATGGACTCCCAGGACAGGGCGGAACTCTGTTATGTAGGAAGGGGTATCTTCTTGCTCATGACCCAGTTCGGAAGACCCCCATCTGGGTTGCTGAGCACTTAACTAGCGATAAGGCGAGAGGTTCTATTGAGCGTGCGAATAACTTCCAACCAGACCCTGAACTTATTAAGGGCGAACGTGCGGAAATCTTGGACTATAAAGGGAGTGGTTACGATCGAGGGCATATGGCCCCTGCCGGAGACATGAAGTGGGATCCGCAGGCCATGTTGGAGAGCTTTTTCTTGTCGAACATAGTCCCGCAGACAGGAATAGGCATGAATCAAGGCATTTGGAAAGATTTAGAAGAGAGGGTCAGACTCTGGGCAACTAACCGAGGAGAGATTTATATCTATACCGGACCGATATATGCCAAGGCACCTCCTGATAGCATAGGTGCAAACAAAGTCGCTGTTCCAACACATTTGTATAAAATCATTTATGACCCGGTAGCAATTGAGGCCATTGCCTTCATTATGCCAAACACGAAACTTAAAAGTTCGGATATGCCAAGATACATTGTCACCATCCGGGAGGTCGAGGAAAAGACGGGGCTTAATTTCTTGTCTAAATTGAATCCAAAGATTGCGGATATAGTCGAGTTAACTAAGTCAGAGTCTCTTTGGTCAGAGTAAGTTTTCTCTGGTCTAGTGTCTTCAATCAAAGCGCTTTAAACCTGAATCCAGATCTCTAAAGTCTTCTGCTTAATTTTTTTTAAAAGGGAATCCATTGTCGTTCGGCAATTTAATTGAATAGATTCATCTGGTTATTGTCTTGTGGTGTATCCGTTTGCAGCTTGGCTTAGTGAGCGCGCAGACAGGTTTCGATGTCGCGCAAGCTCTCTCATAAGTCAGTTGCGCGAAAGCTAAGCAGAGAAATTGATCGAGATGCGAAAACGTCTTGGTTGGGTATTTGGAAGGGTAACGCAGTACACAGCGATGAAATGTGTGGAGAGGTAAATGCTCCATGAGTTGTGCGAACACCAATTTGCTCGAATACATGATGAGAAGCTCTGGGAAAAAATCCCAGTTTCTCAAAACATTCAGGTTCAAGTCCGTGACACCCATAAATGTAGCTTTTATCATTTTAGATCAACTTGTTATTTAACCGTCTAGGCTGCATTGCTGGACACTTCTGGCGGAATATATATGTTTGTTTCTACTGCTGTGCTTGACACGCCGGTGAGGACGTTCCTAACATGGCTGTATTTCCACAGGTATCTCCGTGTCGATTGAAAATATCAGAAGTCTAATTGCCCAAGACATGGGCGCAGTGGATGAAGTTATTCGCGAGAAGCTTCATTCGCATGTGGCGCTCATTCGTCAGGTAAGCGAATACATCATCAATAGTGGCGGAAAACGGCTACGTCCTTCGTTGGTGCTTCTATCTGCAGGCGCTTTTGGTTACTCTGGTAAGCGTCACCACGATCTCGCGGCGGTTATCGAGTTTATTCATACCGCAACTCTGTTGCATGATGATGTGGTTGATGCATCTGAATTGAGGAGGAGTAAGGCGACTGCTAATGCCCTATTCGGGAATGCAGCCAGTGTGCTGGTGGGCGACTTTCTTTACTCACGTGCATTTCAGATGATGGTTGAGGTCGATAATATGCGAGTCATGCAGGTGCTTGCTGACGCAACCAATACGATAGCCGAGGGCGAAGTCCTTCAGCTGCTCAATTGCCGAGACCCTGATGTTGATGAGGAAAACTATCTGCGTGTGATTCGTTATAAAACCGCCAAGCTGTTTGAGGCTGCCACGCGCTTGGGAGCAATTCTTGGCGGCTCTTCTCCAGCAGAGGAAGAGGCGATGGCTGCATATGGCATACATCTGGGTACGGCCTTTCAATTGACAGACGATATACTGGATTATTCTGGTGATTATCAAGATACCGGCAAGAATCTGGGAGATGATTTGGCCGAAGGTAAGCCCACATTGCCATTAATTTATGCGATAAAGAATGGTTCAAGTGAGCAGGCGGCTATCATCCGAAGAGCCATTGAGAAGAGTGGAGATGGGGGGTTTCAGCCAGTACTAGAGGTCATTCAACAGACCGGTGCGCTAGATTACGCAAGGCAGCGGGCACAAGATGAGTCCAATATTGCATCGGCGACAATTGCGTCCCTTCCAAATTCTGAATACAAAGAGTGTTTGTTACAATTAGCTGTTTTTGCGGTCACGCGAAATCATTAGGCCGACCCAATACATTTACATTTGAGAGTATTTTAAAGCCGACTTAACCTGAGTGAGAGCAGGCAATTTGCAAAATCAGTAACCTCTGATTCACTGTAGTATCAGTTATCTTTTTCGGGGTGTAGCTCAGCCTGGTAGAGTACTGCGTTCGGGATGCAGGAGTCGGAGGTTCGAATCCTCTCACCCCGACCATCAAAATACCTCAGCTACTTTACGCATTTTGAGGTATTTTGATGGCTCCTGAGATTACGCACGGCTCGAAGTGGTATCTTAGTAAAGCTTATCTGGATTCTGCAGAGATGATAAATTTTGTTGATGAGGATCGGTTCCTCTCACCCCGATCACTAATTGCAGTAATGGAGTCAATTCATTGGGTAAACTAATATTCTTCATCCTCGTCGGCGTGTTGATCTTCTGGGGAATAAGGCGTCACCTGCGCGGTGTGAAGAAGGGTGATGAGGAGTCACCCGGTGAAGAGGAAGATATGGTCTGCTGCCTCCATTGCGGTATTCATCTGCCTAAAAGTGAGTGTGTCAGCTCTGAAGGAAAATTCTTCTGCAGTGATGAGCATCGGCGCCTGCATTTAGAATCCTAGCCACAGTCATTTCTGGCCTGATTGCGAGCCAGATCAGTTTCATATCGACTCAGAAGATTCCTAAAAAAATCCCCACTAGAAATTTTAGAAATATTTTCCTGTCGTCATTTTCTGATTTTCGGAAACTCAAAAAAAGCGTCGGTTAGAGAGATTCCTCATGTATTTTTATGGTGCTGGCTTATTATCTCTAGTTTCTAGTAGAGATCGAGTCAATCTCCATAAACTTCTTTTGCACGCTTGGTAAATGCTCCGACGAAGTTATTAACGATGCTGAAGAATAGCGGGCCGACCAGCTTATCTAGTAGCATATTTGAAAATGTATAATGCAGAAAGAATTCAACCTTGCAGCTTTTGTCTGTAAGGGGGGTGAAGCTCCATTTGCCGTCGAGATGTTTAAATGGGCCGCTAAGTAATCTCATCTTGATTGATTTTGGAACGTCCCGAATATTCTCAGTGGTAAAGCTATGCTTGAGATGGAGGTAGCTGATAACAATCGTCGCATGATTGATATGCTCATCACACGCTATCACGGAAGATCCAGCGCACCATGGTAGGAACTTTGGGTAATTCTCCACCCCATCTATCAAAGCGAACATCTGGCTTGCTGAATGATTTATCTGGACTGATTTTTCAATTATTGGCATCGAATAAATCACCTTTGAACGATAATAAAGATCAAAAATCCCATTACGATGAACTTAATTTTTATAATTTGCAACTATCTATTTTTGTAAAAAAGTTCCGTTAAAAAAATTTTATTTGTCGGTCAACACTTAGCCTGAGTATAGGGCGGCGCTCTAGTTCCATTCGCCTTAATCTGTGGGCATTATGCAAGAGGGGAGTATTGAGTATAGAGAGTCCATGGAACTTGACTAGCCAGAAAGAAGGCTATAAAAATTATGTGGCTTTTATCAGATAGTAATATGATAGGCTCATATATGGTACTGTAGAAGCGATTGATAAATTTAATGAGGGGTCATGGCTTTCCTCCCTTTTTATATACCTGAAAATAGGCAACTCAAGATTGCGATCTTAGGGGGCGGATACGCCGGGATCGCTGCCATGACCTCTATTCTGCGGTATATGCCTGAGGCGGTCATTACCCTAATTGATCCACGATCTCAGCACGTCAAGATTACGCATCTACATGAGACCTTCCGCTATCCTCTGGAAGATGTACTGATACCCTTCGGCATTCTTGAGGAACGGTTCGGTTGCCGTCATGTCTGTACCGAGTTCACCCTAAAAGAGAATACCCTGTATCAATGGCAAAATGATAAGTCTATCAGGCTAGATGACCAGATCATTGAGTTCGATTACCTTCTGATTGCATCTGGTGCTGCCAGTAAGAAGATGGATGTGACACCGGATGTCGTGACTCTTCAAGACTTCATAACTCTGAGTGGAGCAGACTTATTAAGTAGCCGTCTAGATGCAAGTTCTGCTCAGGATCAGCCTATCTCTATAATCGGGGGGGGGGCCACAGGAGTTCAATTCCTATTTGAAATTGCACTTTTTTTACGTCGAAAGAAACTTAAGAACAAGCTAAGATTGATCGATGGTGGAGACCGAGTACTCAAACAATTTCCCGAGGGATTCTCTAGTTATACCCAATCACGTATGAGTGATCAGGGTATCGACTTTCATCCCAATACCTTCTACCACGGACAGGTGGATGGGAGAATTTTTCTAGAAGAGAGGGGTGGTAGGGGCCGATTTGATTTGCCATCGGCAATGTCATTCATGTTCTTGGGTAAAAAACCGGAAAATATCTTCCTCACCAATACCTTCGGGCAGGTATTGGCGAATGAATTTCCGCTTGAAAATATCTTTGCTGCGGGAGATTGTTCAAGTTACAATAAATTTGGTTCAAATGTTATGTCAGCTCAGTCTGCTGTTAGGAAAGGGAAGTTATGTGCGCGTAATATCTTGCGCCACTCTGGCCGAATAAAAGTTCTTGAGCCTTATCTGCATCGCGACCTGGGATATGTTGTTAATCTTGGACCCTCAGATGCGGTTGGTTGGTTAGGCGTAGAGGGGAATGTCGTTACCGGTATGCCTGCACTGGCGATTAAGGAAGTGGTAGAAATACAGTATGATTTATTGCTCACTGGAACAGATACCTATCTGATCTAAATAGATTTACCTGGGGGAGGTGCTTATGTTCGGCTTACTTAAGGATGTCCAAGTTACTGGTAAGGCTAATACAGTCATAAATTGCAAATGCGATATAGTTTTTAATTTTGTGGGTGCTAATTTCTTCAAGAATTATCCAAGATGGTCACCGGAGGTTAAAGATTTAAAGATGTTGAGTAGCGCTCCAGTCAAGATCGGTACGTTATGTAAACAGGTTCGGGTGGACCAAGGAAATCGGTCAGAATCTACATTTCAAGTGACAGCCTTCACTGAGGGGAGGCGTATCTGCTTTGAAGGTACCACTAGCCCCTTTCGGTGCGACTATGCATTAGAGCCCGCCACCCAAGAGAATTCGAGTCGAATTACATTTACCTTTGAATTGCTCAAGCTAGAAATGTATATGAAGCCCTTCGAGAAGTTAGTTCGTATGGCCATACAAGATGGCACAGAGAAAACAGTGAGTAATATCAAAAAGCTAGTCGAAGAAGAGGTAGGGTCAGTATCAAAATGATACTGATTTCTTGTTTTACAATAGTATTTTAATATTTTTATAAATTTTATTCTTGGAGGGAAGTGATGTTTATACCTGAAAAAGACAGTGGACTGATTCCTCAAATCCTAACAAAAGTATTGGACTCTTGCGTCAATGGCGTCACCTTGTCTGACCCCGATGTTGAGGATATGCCTCTTGTCTACGCAAATAAGGCATTTGAAACCGTGACCGGTTACTCGAATGAAGAGACTGTGGGTAGAAATTGCCGTTTCTTACAAGGTACCGATCGCGACCAACCGGAGGTTGGGAAGTTACGGGAGGCGATTAAAAATAAACAGGAAATTGGAGTAACCTTGAGGAATTATAAGAAGAGTGGGGAGTTATTTTATAACCATTTGGAGATGACTCCCTTGTTTGATCCACATGGGAACCTGCTCTATTATTTGGGTGTGCAGTTCGATATTACTACTCAAATCCGCGCAGCAGAGGAAATAAAGTTGCTAACTAGTCGACTAAATAAATTGGAAAATAAATAGCTGCTAATTTCTTGTTCTAAAGCCTTCTGATGGGCTGCTGAGTTTACAGGTTTGACGGGTGTGCATAACTTACTTATGTCTTAGCAACGTCTTGGCGTTTGTTTTGGCTATTTAATTTCCGTTCTGATTTTAACCGACCCAGTTCCGTCAATGGAGCCTTGCTATCATCCCATTATGAAGCTAAAAATCGGCATGACAGCCCGGCATTATCGTCAACGCATCTTCCGTAAGTATCTAGCGATCAGCCTCATACTCTGCACTAGTTGGGTGGCAGGTTCAGTAACACCAGTCCTTGCACAGTCAACGGCGCTACCCACAGTTCCGACGCTCAACTTAGAGAGCTATGCCGGGAAGTGGTACGAAATCTCCCGCCTACCCATGTGGTTTGAGAGGCGTTGTCTCGGTGATGTTTCGGCTACTTACACGCTGCAGCCCGATCAAACTGTTAGTGTTTTGAATGCTTGCCGTACTGCAGAAGGTGTAATCTCAGCCCGGGGCGTTGCCGTAGTACCTAACCCGCAGAATCCAGGTCAATTGCGGGTGCGTTTTGCCCCGGCATGGCTGTCATTTCTCCCGTTCGTATGGGGTGACTACTGGGTGATTGATCTTGCACCCGATTACAGCTGGGTTGTAGTGGGTGGGCCGAGCCGAGAGTATTTCTGGATATTGGCACGCACGCCAACGCTAGACGCGAGCATAACGACTTCCTTAAAGGACAAGGGGCGGGCATTAGGCTTCTCGACCGAGCGTATGATTGATGTCGAAAATACTGGGAACTAGCCTTCCCCTGCAATTCCATAAAACGGGGGTTACCCTGCATAAAGGGTAAGGACTGTTCTGTCTAAGTGTTAATTTACACAGCAGTTATCACGCCCTAATTATTTACAGTCACCAATCCTCTTGCCAGTATAAATATGGTCTATTTTTATTGGTTTTGAGTCTTTCATTTCCATCTTGATCACTGTCGACCCTTTGTATTTATCGGATTCAAATTCAATATTGCCTGACCCTGTCATCTTTAAATCACCCCGGCACTCCATCGCCCAGGAAGCGTTATTATCGATGATCCTGTAGTTACGAAATTCACATAACTTATCCGTAGCAATCGGAGACCTTGATTGATTCTTATTATTTATACAAATCGTCTCTTTATGTGCAGAGAGATGAAGCAACATATCAGGCATCTCAGTCTCTGATGTGATCTCCCATTTCGCATCTGTTCTGAGAATGCATAAGATGCAGATGGCCACCCAATAATGATTACTAAAAATCCCAACAAAATTTTCAATTTGCCGTGCTAATTCTTAACAGAATTAACGTTCTAAGTTATTCTTTATCAAGATTAAATATCAATGTAGCCTTATCGGTTTATAGTTTGTATCCTGAGTTTTATTCTGTCCCCATATCTGAGCGAGGTATGATGAATCCGCCAAGATGACCGAGGCCAACTTGAACTCATCATCCATCCCAGTAATGATGTTATTCTGTTTCAAATACCGAGCTCTTAAAGGTGCTACTCTCATTACAAATGTGACCACTTGATTATTTGAATCCTCGAGAGCATATGAGTTAAGTGTAACCATTGAGCCATCATCAGAGTCAGGCAATGGTGGCATCTCAGGATAGGCGTACCCATAACTTCCGGTCTTATGATTGAGGTCTTTAAGGGTTGCCTTTCCGGAGACGAATCCTTTAAATTCTCTTGGTACGCTAGTCTTTAAACCTTCCCATTCAGTCGCGATATAGAGAATCTTTTTATCGTTACGGGAGTAAATTAAGTGCAGTCTCCCCCCCTCTATTAATGAATATTTCTCCGAGGTATAGTCACCGATATTTTCTTTTATAGATGGAGGTCTCCCAAGTATCGACAGAGATGAGATATCGTCGCCAATCGAAATTCCAGAGAGCGAATACTTTAATAGTTCCTTCGCCGGTCGTGGTACAGACCCAGTTGATATCTGGTATTCATGATCTGATATCGATTTCTCTTGCAGAAAATTACTAGCTGCAACAAGAACGATCACTAGATAAACAACAACAATCAGATCTTTATTTTTGAAAAAATCTTTTATAGAGCGTGGATTGAATTTGTGCGAATTCTTAGAGGGGTCGGGTTCCATTTGAGACTCTATCTAGCCTTCAGTATTTAGAAAGTCATTCGCCTTAATGGGGAAGTGATGAGTTGCTATTTCAATGACAAAGTTCATTCCCACTCGATCGTTGCAGGCGGTTTTCCAGAGATATCGTAGACTACTCGGTTGATGCCGCTTACTTCATTGATGATTCGGTTAGAAACTTTTCCTAGCAAGGAATAGGGTAACTCTGCCCAATGCGCAGTCATGAAGTCTTGTGTTTGGACCGCCCTTAATGCGACCACATACTCATAGGTGCGGCCATCACCCATCACTCCTACCGATTTTACGGGTAGGAATACGCTGAATGCTTGTGATGTCTTTTCATACCAGCCCGCGGCATGAAGCTCCTCGATAAAGATTGAATCAGCACGTCGTAATAGCTCGGCATATTCGTATTTAACTTCACCAAGAATACGCACCCCAAGCCCTGGACCAGGGAATGGGTGTCGGAAGACCATATCATGCGGTAATCCTAACGCAATCCCTAGCTCGCGCACTTCATCCTTGAATAATTCACGTAATGGTTCGAGCAATTTTAAATGGAGCGTGTCGGGCAGGCCGCCGACATTGTGGTGCGATTTTATGGTGTGTGCTTTTTTAGTCTTGCCACCGGCTGATTCAATTACATCCGGGTAAATTGTTCCCTGTGCTAACCACTTGGCATTTGGGATCTTGGCGGATTCGCGTTGAAAGACTTCGACAAACTCACGCCCGATGATACGACGTTTCTGTTCCGGGTCAGTGACACCCTGTAGATGTTTGAGAAATTCTACACTGGCATCGATATGGATCACCTTTAGCCCTAGATTCTTGGAGAAGGTGTCAATAACCTGTTCTGCCTCGTTCAGTCTCAGCAGCCCATTGTCCACGAATACGCAGGTCAGTTGCTTGCCGATGGCACGTTGGATCAGAACCGCCGCTACCGATGAATCCACCCCACCTGATAGCCCTAGAATTACTTCGTCCTTGCCCACTTGGGAACGGATCTTTCCGATTGCTTCATCGATATAATCAGGCATGTTCCAGTCAAAACCGATTCCGCAAATATCATGGACAAAACGCTCGATAATGGCTTTTCCTTGCAGGGTATGGGTGACCTCTGGGTGGAACTGAACACCATAGAATCTGCGTACTTCATCTGCCATAGCAGCGATAGGAGTGGCGGAGTTATTTGCCATGACACTGAATCCTTGAGGCATTACAGCTACTTTATCGCCATGGCTCATCCATACATCCAGAAATCTTTGTTCCTGCGAGTTGGAACGGTCATGAATGCCTTCCAGTAGAGCGGAATCTCCTTGTGACTGTATCTCGGCATAGCCGAATTCCCGTACTTTAGAGGTTTCAACAGTACCCCCCAGCTGTGCGGCCATGGTCTGCATGCCGTAGCAGATGCCGAGTACTGGAACTCCTAACTCGAACACGATTTGAGGGGCTCGTGGTGTCTCTTCCTCGGTAACTGAGGCGGGACCACCAGAGAGGATGATTCCTTGGGGGGAGAATTCTCGTATGAACTGATCAGTTACGTCGTAGGAATGAAGCTCGCAATAGACGTTGGTTTCGCGGATGCGGCGGGCGATCAGCTGTGTGTACTGGGAGCCAAAATCAAGGATAAGGATTTTTTGATGCATATCCCTCCTACTCCACGTGATAGTTCGGAGCTTCCTTGGTGATCTGCACGTTGTGCACGTGGGATTCGCGGATCCCGGCAGAGGTAATTTCAACAAACTCAGCCTTATTGTGCATTTCATCGATTGTGCCGCAGCCGAGATAACCCATGCCGGAGCGAACACCACCGATGAGCTGGTGGATGACTGCGATCACACTACCCTTGAAGGGAACGCGACCCTCTACACCCTCTGGCACCAGTTTTTCAGCGTCCCGCTCTGCCTGCTGGAAATAGCGGTCGCTGGAGCCTTGTTGCATGGCAGAAAGTGAGCCCATGCCGCGATAGGTTTTATAGGACCTACCTTGGAATAACTCAATATCTCCGGGGGATTCTTCAGTGCCAGCGAATAACCCCCCCAGCATGACCGAGTTGGCCCCGGCAGCAATTGCCTTGGCAATGTCACCTGAGTAGCGGATGCCGCCATCGGCAATCATTGGTACGCCCGTTCCGCTTAATGCGGCGGCGACATTCTGAATTGCAGTGATCTGAGGTACTCCAACTCCGGCAACGATGCGTGTAGTACAAATTGATCCAGGGCCGATACCGACCTTCACTCCATCGGCTCCATGGTCCACTAGTGCTTTCGCAGCCACTGCCGTGGCAATATTGCCACCAATCACCTGAATATGTGGGAACCGTTTCTTGACCCATTGGACCCGCTCAAGGACACTTTGTGAGTGGCCGTGTGCAGTATCTACAACGAGCACATCTACACCCGCTTCGGCCAATGCTTCGGCTCGTTCATCGCTGCCCTCGCCAACACCGATGGCGGCACCCACACGTAGACGTCCAAGATCGTCCTTACAGGCATTGGGGTGTTCAGATGTCTTGATGATGTCCTTTACGGTGATCAGACCACATAATTCGAAACTAGAATTCACTACCAACACTCTTTCCAATCGGTGTTGGTGAAGCAGTGCCATGGCCTCTTCACGGCTAGTCCCCTCCTTCACGGTCACCAGTCGGTCTTTCGGCGTCATGATATCTCTGATAGGCTGGTCCAGATTGGTCTCGAACCGCAGATCCCGGTTGGTGACGATACCGACGACCTTAGACCCTTCCACTACCGGCAGACCTGAGATCTTGTGATGGCGTGTGAGATTGAGCACTTCCCGCACTGTCATGCTTGGGGGGATGGTGATAGGGTCCTTCACCACTCCGCTTTCGAACCGTTTGACCTTGGTGACATGGGCCGCCTGAGATTCTGTCGGCATATTCTTGTGGATGATGCCGATCCCACCCTCCTGAGCGAGGACAATTGCAAGCCGCGACTCGGTAACCGTGTCCATAGCTGCTGATACCAGTGGGATATTGAGAGAGATGCTGCGGGTCAGTTTTGTAGCAAGCTTTACATCGCGGGGTAAAACTACGGAGTGGGCAGGAAGCAGCAAAACATCATCAAAGGTAAGTGCCTTCTGAACCAATCTCATAATAATGTCCTTTACAAAGCATTATTATAGCTAAACCTATGGGTTCCAGGCAAACGGCCCGACTGAGCATAAATAGGCGGCCTATCTCGAGAGGGGAGGACGACGAAGTGCAATCGATTATTATCGTTTACTGATGTTGTGCTGCTTCTGTGGATTTACTTTTAGGTGTTTTTGCATCTTGAGCACGTCTTCTGCGCGCTTCTTTTGGGTCAATTGTTAATGGCCGGTAGATCTCCACACGGTCTCGATTGCGAAGGACCGTCTCAGGCCTGACCAGTTTTCCGAATATGCCTATCTTATTGTGAGACAGATCGACCCCGGATAGTATCTCCTTGATTCTTAAAAGTTCTACCACCTGTCCGGCCGTTGTGCCGATGGGTACGGTCAACTGATGCAGAGCTTGCTCATGCGGTAGGGCATAGATCACCTCGATCATGATCGGTTCGTTCATGTCTCTCCGTAAACCTGCTCCGCGCGTTGGACGAAAGCGTCTACGAAGCTATTCGCGATGATGAAGAATACTGGTCCTACCAGTTTCTCCAGTATTTTATGTGAGAAGGTATAGTGCAGACGGAATTCCACCTTGCAGGCATCCTCAGACAATGAGACGAATCGCCACTGGCCATCCAGATGTTCAAATGGTCCGTCCAGGAGTTTCATCTCAATCAATTCCGCCACCTTCCGGGTATTCTCGGTGGTGAAGCTGTGTTTGATGTGATGATAATCGATCATGACGGTAGCATGAGTAACGCGATCATCCTGCCGATTAACGGATGAACCTCCGCACCAAGGCAGGAATTTAGGATAGTCCTCAACCGCATCTACCAGTGCGAACATCCTGCTTGCAGAGTGACTTACCAGAACCGATTTCTCAATTTCAGCCATGAGATAAAGCACCTTGATCCAATGAGGTGGTATGGAAAAGCTGTTAAAATACACGAAACTCACGTGAAATTCACCAGCTTTCGTCTCCTACATCAGTTCACTTTGAAATCGGCGGGAATCCTGACCACAGCCAAACCGGGGGAACTTAGAGCTCATTGTCTAGATCGAAGTACATGAGCATCGTTCAGAATAAGAAAGCCTTTCACGATTATTTCATCGAGGAAAGGTACGAGACGGGCCTGATCCTCGAGGGCTGGGAGGTCAAGGCGATCCGTGCTGGACGAGTGCAGATTAAAGAGGCGTATGTCATTGTCCGTAATGGAGAATTATTCCTCATCGGATGCCATATCAGCGCTCTTCCAACAGCATCCACGCACATCGATCCGGATCCAGTACGGACTCGCAAGTTGCTACTACACGCTGGCGAGATCGAAAATCTCATCGGTCGAGTGGACCGTGCAGGATACACGCTGGTTCCTCTGGATATGCACTACAAGAGTGGTAAGATCAAACTTGAAATTGGTCTTGCCAAGGGTAAGAAGCAGCACGATAAACGTGAATCCGAGAAGCAAAAAGAATGGGTGCGTGACAAGCAGCGTCTCATGCGTGTGAAGTAACGCTTAAAATCTGTCTCAACTTTATTTTTCGAAGATATCCCGTCATGCAAAGATCGATTGCCGTCTGGTTATTGGCCTGTTGTGTTCTGGTATTTGCCATGGTGGTAGTTGGAGGCGTCACACGCCTGACCAACTCCGGACTATCCATCGTCGAGTGGCAGCCCATCATCGGCACCCTACCACCCCTCAGTCAAAGCGACTGGGAGGTGGTTTTCGAAAAGTATCATCAGACCCCTCAGTATAAAAAAGTTAATCAGGGAATGAGCTTAGATGAGTTCAAGGGAATTTTCTGGTGGGAGTACTTTCATCGCTTGCTAGGTCGAGGCATTGGATTAGCATTCTTCATTCCCTTTGTATACTTTGTGGCTCGCAAGGGGATTGATCTGCGATTGGGCCTGAAGCTAGCAGGAATATTTCTGTTGGGTGGTTTGCAGGGGGCAATGGGCTGGTACATGGTGAAGAGCGGCCTGGTAGACAACCCCCATGTCAGTCAGTACCGCCTGACAGCCCATCTTGGATTGGCCTTCATCATCTATGCTGCGATGCTCTGGGTAGCTCTGGGGCTACTCTTCCCTAAGGGATCATTACACGGAGACGAGCGATTGCAGAGTTTACGCCGTTTTTCGCGGGGACTGACCACGCTGATTTTTGTTATGATTTTATCCGGGGGCTTTGTTGCTGGAATCCGGGCGGGTCTTGCTTATAATACTTTTCCGCTGATGAATGGACAATTCATTCCGACGGATATATTCGTACTGGAGCCGTGGTATCGGAACTTCTTCGATAATATGGCAACAGTCCAGTTTAATCACCGCATGATTGCTTGGATGCTGGCATTTCTGGTCCCGCTGTTTTGGTTCAGATCGAGGAAGTTACCACTTCCACCGTCAACCCGGTTGGCTTGCAATCTACTGATCATCATGTTGGCGGTGCAGATTAGCTTAGGCATTGCCACGTTATTGCTGGTTGTCCCCCTGCACTTAGCGGCTGCGCATCAGGGTGGTGCGGTATTGTTATTTACTGCTGCTTTGTGGGTCAGTCACAGACTGCGCTAGCCCACCGTTGCCACCGCATTGATTGCTACTTGATTCGCATCCCGGGTTGTGCGCCTTCGTCAGGGCTTAAGAGATACAGCCCGCTGCCATCACCGGCTGCCAGAACCATTCCCTCCGATAGACCAAACTTCATCTTGCGTGGTGTAAGATTGACCACCATCACGGTCAGCCTTCCTTTCAATTTTTCCGGATCATAAGCGGACTTTATTCCCGCAAAGACGGTGCGTTGTTCGGTGCCAATGTCCAGCGTAAGTTTAAGCAACTTGTCTGCGCCCTCCACCAGTTCGGCGTTGATGATCCTCGCGACGCGTAAATCAATTTTAGTAAATTCATCGATACTGATGGTAACGGGAGGGGTGATGGTTTCGATGATATTCTCCTGGTGTTGAGCATGCTGCTGCGGCGAATGCGGTTGATTGATAGTAGGAGTGAGACTTACCTTGCCAGCTTCAATCAGTGCAGCTGTTTGATGGGGATCGATACGGGACATGAGATGCTTATAAGGCAGAATTCGATCAAGTCGACATTTAGAAATCGCGGCCCAATCTAGTGACTGCTCAAGACCTAGAAGATCGGTTTCAACGCGCCGAGCCAGATTTGGAAGAACCGGCTTTAAGTAAATGGTGAGCATCACAAATGCGCGGATGGCAGCGCTACAGACGACTTGCAACCGGTCTTTTTGTGTCGCATCTTTGGCGAGTTCCCAGGGTTTATTCTCATCGACATATTGATTGGCGATATCCATTAGTCGAGTGATCTCGCGCACAGCCTTGCCATAATCTCGCTCAGTATAGTAAATCGCGATAGTCTCACTAGCGGCAACCAGATTTTTTTCAAGGTTAATCTCTGCAACCGAAGAGGACTGGCCAGAAAGGGGTAGGAGACGCCCGTCGAAGTGTTTCGTGAGAAATCCCGCGCAACGACTGGCAATGTTGATGTACTTTCCAATCAAGTCAGAGTTTACCCGTGTAGCAAAGTCCTCCAGATTCAGATCGATATCTTCCATGGTGGCATTAAGTTTGGCAGCATAGTAGTAGCGTAGCCATTCTGGATTAAGTCCCTGCTGCAAGTAACTCTCGGCGGTGATGAAGGTGCCGCGAGATTTGCTCATCTTCTCGCCATTTACAGTCAGGAAGCCGTGCGCGAAGATTTTGCTCGGTGTGCGGTACCCCGCATTTTCCAGCATTGCCGGCCAGAACAATGCATGGAAGTAGAGGATATCCTTGCCAATGAAGTGGTATAGCTCGGCAGTTGAATCTTTCTTCCAGAATTCATCAAAATCGATACCCTTATCGCCGCACAGTTTCTTAAAGCTGCCCATATAACCAACCGGCGCATCAAGCCATACATAGAAATACTTCCCTGGCTCACCTGGAATTTCAAAACCGAAGTACGGTTCATCCCGTGAAATATCCCAATCAGAGAGCTTATTCTCGCCCGTCTCTCCGAGCCACTCTCGCATCTTGTTGGATGCCTCATTCTGAAGTGTGCCAGAGGTGGTCCATCTACGCAGAAAGTTTACGCAGCGGTCATCCGATAGCTTGAAGAAGAAGTGATCCGAGGCCTTTCTGACAGGAACGGCACCCGTTACTGCAGAATATGGATTTTTTAGATCGGTGGGGGCATAAGCCGCACCACAGGACTCGCAGTTATCGCCATACTGGTCTTTAGCGCCGCATTTGGGACACTCACCCTTGATAAAGCGGTCAGGCAGGAACATTTGTTTGACCGGATCATAGAACTGTTCGACAGCACGTGACATAATCAGTCCAGCGGCCTTCAGTCTTCCGTAGATACCCTCAGCATAATGCCGAGTCTCAGGGGAATGGGTGCTGTAATAGTTATCGAATTCGATATGAAAGCAGGTAAAGTCGCGCAGATGCTCACCATGCACTCGTGTAATTAGGGCTTCGGGGGTGATGCCCTCTATCCCGGCACGTAGCATGATAGGTGTTCCGTGAGTATCGTCCGCACATACATAATGCACCTCATGTCCTTGCATTTTCTGGAAGCGGACCCAGATGTCGGTCTGAATGTATTCCACCAGGTGGCCGAGGTGAATGCTGCCATTGGCATAGGGCAGGGCGGAGGTGACCAGAATCTTTCGCTTACTCATCAAATGTCTGTAAGAATTCATTAAACACAGATTGTAACAAACTGTATAACCCAACCCGATATTTGTTAATATTCGGGACGTTTAAAGGCCGGTTATTTGCGTTTCAGTATAAGGGAGTTACAGCGTGGTTATTTCGGAGCAGCAGGTGCAGTCCGTACTCAGTGAGATCACCGATCTTAGCACCGGTAAGGATTATGTAACGAGTAAGGAGGCACGAAATATCAGGATAGATGGCTGCAATGTTGCGCTCGATATTGTGTTGGGTTATCCGGCTAAGAGTGTAATCCAGAGCATCCGAAAACAGGTGACCGATAAGCTTGCAGCCATCCCTGGCATTGGGTCTGTGAATGTAGACGTCTCTAGTAAGATTGTCTCTCACAGCGTGCAACGTGGGGTGAAGCTTATTCCGGGAGTTAAGAATATTATCGCAGTGGCCTCCGGCAAGGGGGGTGTTGGAAAGTCTGCCACTGCGGTGAATCTGGCCTTGGCGCTCGCCGCGGAGGGGGCCTCTGTTGGTATCCTAGATGCTGACATCTATGGGCCCTCGCAACCGCAGATGCTTGGCATTACAGGCCGTCCTGAATCGCTTGATGGCAAGAATTTGGAGCCGATGATGGCGCATGGCGTCCAGGCGATGTCAATCGGGCTCCTGGTCGATACCGATTCACCCATGGTGTGGCGCGGGCCGATGGTGACTCAGGCATTGCAACAGTTACTCAACGAGACCCGTTGGGATAATGTTGACTATCTCATCATCGATATGCCTCCAGGGACCGGCGATATTCAGCTGACACTGGCGCAGAAGGTGCCGGTTACGGGTGCTGTCATTGTCACTACACCCCAAGACATTGCACTGCTAGATGCGCGCAAGGGTCTTAAGATGTTCGAAAAAGTGGGTATTCCGATCATCGGTATCGTTGAGAATATGAGTACTCATATCTGCTCCAATTGCGGCCATGAGGAGCATATTTTTGGTGCGGGCGGTGGTGATAAGATGTGCAAGGATTACAGTACAGAATTACTAGGGTCGTTGCCGCTCGATATCAGGATCCGAGAGCAAACAGATGCCGGCAGGCCCACCGTGGTGGCGGACCCAGACGGACAGGTGGCAGAGATTTATCGCAGTATCGCCCGCCGTATCGCGGTAAAGGTTGACGAATTGTCTCAGGATTACTCAGAATTATTCGCCAAGATCGTGATTGAGGATAATTGATCAGGCCGATGAGTAAGCACAATTAGAGAGTCTGCAGGGATGGGTCATATCACATCTATTTATACTTCAACTTTATTGCCCTTTAAGAGATGACGATAAAATCTGACAAGTGGATCCGGCGCATGGCGATGGATCACGGCATGATAGAACCCTTTGAGCCGAATCAGGTTAAGGAGGCTAACGGTCACAAGATTGTCTCCTATGGGACATCGAGCTATGGGTACGATATCCGCTGCTCAGACGAGTTCAAGCTGTTTACTAATATCAACTCGACCATCGTCGACCCCAAGAATTTTGATGCTAACTCATTCGTAGATGTAAAGAACGATGTCTGCATCATCCCGCCTAATTCCTTTGCACTAGCACGGACCATTGAATACTTTCGCATCCCTCGTAATGTTCTGACCATCTGTCTGGGTAAGTCTACTTATGCCAGGTGCGGTATTATCGTCAATGTCACTCCATTCGAACCGGAGTGGGAGGGATTCGTGACACTGGAATTCTCTAACACGACTCCGCTCCCCGCTAAAATTTATGCGAATGAGGGTGTGGCCCAGGTGATCTTTTTCGAGTCTGACGAAGTATGTGAGACCTCTTATAAAGATCGTGGTGGAAAATACCAGGGTCAGCATGGCGTGACCCTTCCAAAGATTTGACAGGCTCAGCTCTCTTTGTCCGACTGTTGTGTATTTTCCGAAAACCGAAGACTGTTCCGGCACACTGTTTAGAGACTCCAATACCCTCACCTCGAACAGATCCTAATCCCATAATATCAAATGTCTTTTTTTGTGGTATTGCGAGTGGGATACAGTGCCATTTCATAACCCTAAAAAAATACTTGATTCCACTAGAATGAAGACTATAATTCGCTTTTTTTACACTACTCTATCAATACTGCACAGGGGGTCATCATGAAAAGCAAAGCAAACTACTTCGCCTCGATTGAGCTGGTCAATATCCATATTCCTGAAACGTAGCGCCTCCTTAGAGGGAGAATCTCATGCAAACCAGTATCGCCGCTCTACGTAAAAAAGTAGAAGCTGAAGTCATGCTCGATACCCATCCCGAAGTCAGCCTGGATTTTAAGTATGTCCAGGAGGCCCTGCAAAAGGGCTACAGCAAGCCATTCTTGCTAGTTGACAGCAGTATTGTTCGTACCAAAGTCCGTCGCTTCAAAGCTGCCATGCCGCGAGTGCATCCGCATTACGCAGTAAAGGCCAATCCTGATCCACGTGTGCTAAAAACGTTGATTGAAGAGGGTGTCGGCTTTGAAATCGCTTCCATTGCAGAGCTGGATCTTCTGCTTACCCTGGGTGTTGCGCCTGCGGAGATCTACTACAGTAATCCGATGAAGTCACGGGCATATCTTGAGTATGCCGCTGCTAAGGGTGTTGAGTGGTACGTGCTGGACAGTGTAGAAGAGTTACGCAAGATTGTTAGTGTTAAGTCTGATGCGAAGATGTATCTGCGCATAGATACTCCCAATATAGGGAGTGACTGGCCATTGGCAGGTAAATTTGGAACACATGCAGCCGAGACTAAAGAGATCATCCTTGAAGCCGTTAAGCTCAAGGCAGACCTGGCCGGAGTCACGTTTCATGTGGGATCGCAGTGCCGGAATCCGCAGAACTGGCAGGAGGGGATCAAACGCTCAAAAAGAGTCTTTGCCGATATGCGCCATGCCGGGCTGATTCCGCGACTGCTCAATATCGGTGGTGGCTACCCGGTTCGTCATGTAAAGCCTATTCCATCAATTGAAGTGATTGGGGAGGGCATTAATGCAGCCATTGCCGATTTGCCGGCCGATATCCATGTCATGGCTGAACCGGGTCGTTATCTAGTATCGGATGCGGCTTACTTTGTTTGCCGTGTGGTAGGAACAGCCACTCGTAACGGTAAGCGATGGATGTATTGGGATGCCGGAATGTTTGGTGGAGTGATTGAGGTCACCGAGGGTCTGCGGTATGAGATTATTACCGACCGAACAGGGCATCGTATTTCCTGGTGCGTTGCCGGACCGACTTGCGATTCGGTGGATATTCTGATGCGTGACGAGATGCTGTCAGAAGATGTTCAGGAGGGGGATTTCATCTATATTCCCAATGCTGGAGCCTATACGACGGCCTATGCCAGTAACTTCAATGGCTTTCCATTACCTGATGTAGTCGTGATTTAGATAGTGCTTTTAGATAAAAATGGCGGAGCATTATGCTCCGCCATTTTTTTGGGTCTTTCTTCTGCTGATCAAGCCAGAAGGCCTTAATCAGTCTCTGCGGTCGAGCACCACGAAATGGTATTCAAGTCCATCGCCGTCGTTCAGTCTGTGCTTTTCACGGGAGATTTCGCGCCACTCCTGCTGATTAAGTTCTGGGAATAATGTATCTCCATCGAACTCCTGCTGAATTTCGGTGATATAGATACGCTGGCACAGTCCTAGGGACTGTCGATAGATCTGTGCGCCGCCGATGACAAAGATCTCCTGATCTACCTCCTCACCCGCACTGCAAACTTTTAGCGCTTGATCTAATGAAGCAACCACAATAGCGCCCGGCACTTGATAATCAGGTTGACGGGTGATGATGACGCTAGTTCGCCCGGGTAAGGGTCTGCCGATGGATTCATAGGTCTTGCGTCCCATGACGATATGATGACCCATGGTGAGTTGTTTGAATCTCTTCAGGTCTGGAGGGAGTTGCCACGGCAATGCATTTTTCCTGCCAATGACACGATTCTTTGCCATCGCCACCAGAATGGAAAAATGCGGTGGGGTCATACCGCGACCGGTGCCTTGATCGATGGATGAGGGTCGTAGCCTTGCAGCGTGAAGTCTGTATAGGCAAAATCGAAG
The DNA here is from genome assembly GCA_013450215.1 of Nitrosospira sp. Lineage (GTDB taxonomy): Bacteria > Pseudomonadota > Gammaproteobacteria > Burkholderiales > Nitrosomonadaceae > VFJL01. Next base: position 13,303 of record JACDSH010000058.1, on the reverse strand, counting down.
ATACTCTTGATTGCTGAATTTAGCTGCATCGTTGGCAACCTCCTAGGCTCTCGGATTAATTGCTCTTGAACCTGATCTAAATGGTTAAGATAGAGATGAGCATCACCCAGGGTGTGGACAAAATCACCAGGTTGTAGTTCGCAGACTTGAGCCATCATCAGTGTCAACAATGCGTAGGAGGCAATATTGAATGGCACGCCCAGAAAGATATCAGCACTGCGTTGATAGAGTTGGCAGGAGAGCTTGCCATCAGCGACATAGAACTGAAAGAAAGCATGACAGGGTGGTAGCCTCATCTTATTTAGTTCGCTTACATTCCAGGCTGAAACTATCATACGTCTGGAGTCTGGTGTATTCCTGATCTGTTCAATGACCTGACTGATCTGATCAATGTGTTGTCCATCCGTACCCGGCCATGAGCGCCACTGGTGGCCATAGATCGGGCCGAGATCGCCGTTCGAATTGGCCCATTCATCCCAGATAGAGACCCCATTATCCTTGAGGTACTTGGTATTGGTGTTCCCTTGAAGGAACCACAGCAGTTCGTGAATAATGGATTTTAGATGGCACTTCTTGGTCGTCACTAGGGGGAACCCTTCCGACAGATCGAACCGCATCTGATAACCAAATACGGAAAGTGTACCGGTCCCGGTTCGGTCGGACTTCTTGTGCCCATGATCACGTACATGTTGCATCAGTTCGAGGTATTGGCGCATGGGAGGTCGGATGTTAGAGGTCGGTAGTATGTCTTTGGGGAAAGTGGCCCCAAGTAAATTTGAGCATGGCGTATATAATGATAACTGATATTTTACGGGACAGACGCCAATGCTTGCGACACTGACACAAAATGCATCACCCCTGAATCAATCCACCCAAGCAACACATATCTTGGTAATACTTCCAAAATTAAATAAGGTATCGGATGGGCTTCCACATAAACCTGATTTCCCAGGTAGGGATGCGTTGGAGGCCTTGTTATTACGGCGCAAGATGAAGCTGGATGAAATAAGCGAATCGCCGGTGAGTGCCAATCTCAAGAGTGGCGCATTGTGTGCCTGGGTCATGCCGGATATGGAAAAGTCTCAATACGACCAACAGACATGTGTTCGTAAGGCGGTGCAGCTGCTTTTAGAGGAGGGGCCATCAGAGATCTGTCTTGCGGTTTACGGCGATTCTAATCAGAGGCGTACCTTTGCGGAATTGGCAGTTTATGCCGCATGGGTCAACGGATCACTACTACCGCTGCGGAAGACTGGCAAGAAAAAAACGAACAAGAGTTCACTCGCTAGAATCGTGCTGAATGGATACAAGGTGGATGACGGTTTTGTATTGCTGCGTTCTAAGGCGGAGGGAAATCTATTGGCCCGCGAGTTGACGGTGCTGCCAGCGAATGAGCTGACGCCGAGAGCCTATCGTGACCGTATCAAGAAGCTCGCAGCCAGTGAGGGTTGGAAGCGGCGAGAGTTTGATCTCAAGGGGTTGCGCAAAATAGGTGCAGGAGCTTTCGTTGCAGTAGCTCAGGGCAGTGACCCAGAGGATGCGGCCATCGTACACTTGCAGCGGCGCGTAAAGGGTGCAAAGAAGACCATAGCATTAGTGGGTAAGGGTATCTGCTTCGATACCGGGGGACATAATCTAAAGCCGGCACGATACATGCACGGGATGCATGAAGATATGAACGGTTCGGCAGTAGCTCTCGGCATCCTCTTGGCCGCCACTCGTGCTAACTTACCTATAAACATTGACTGCTGGCTCGCGATTGCGCAGAACCATATTAGCCCGCGTGCCTATAAGCAGAATGATGTCGTTACAGCTCTGAATGGAACTACGATTGAGATCATGCATACCGATGCAGAGGGGCGCATGGTGCTAGCCGACACATTGACCCTGGCGGCAAGAGAGAAGCCAGATGTGATGATGGATTTCGCTACCCTGACCGGCAGTATGCATGTGGCTCTGGGATCAAGGTATAGCGGCATCTTTAGCAACTCTAATGATCTCACATTGAAGGCCCTAGCAGCAGGTAAATCGAGCGGTGAGCGTATATGGGCCTTTCCGATGGATGCTGATTATGAAACAGAGCTGGAAAGCAAAATTGCTGATATCAAGCAATGCACGCTCGATGGTGAGGCAGACCATATCCTGGCCACGCGCTTCCTAAGTCGGTTTACCGGTGATGTGCCGTGGCTACACATGGATCTCTCCGCCAGCAGCAATAAGGGTGGCTTAGGAGCAGTTGGAACCGACGTCACTGGCTTTGGCGTGTCTTGGGGAACGGATATGTTAAACTTGATCCATTGATTTTGTGAGAAAAATAGTATGTCAGGAAATACCTTCGGCAAGCTTTTTTGTGTTACCTCCTTCGGTGAATCTCATGGCCCTGCGATTGGTTGCGTGGTCGATGGATGTCCACCCGGGATGGACCTGTCAGTTGTGGATATTCAGCAGGAGCTGGACCGGCGAAAACCCGGTACCTCTCGTCACGTAACTCAGCGACGCGAATCAGATACGGTGGAAATCCTCTCGGGTGTATTCGAGGGAAAGACCACGGGAACGCCGATCGCGTTATTGATTCGTAATGAAGATCAGCGGAGCAAGGACTATAGCAAGATTATGGATACCTTCCGGCCTGGGCATGCGGACTATAGTTATTGGCAGAAGTACGGTCTACGTGACCACCGTGGGGGAGGACGTTCCTCTGCCCGTGAAACTGCAGTACGAGTGGCCGCGGCAGCCATTGCCAAGAAATGGCTAGGTGAAAAATACGGCGTGGTGATCCGAGGTTACCTGGCCCAATTGGGACCGGTGGTGATTCCTTTCAAGCAGTGGAAGATGGTTAATCAGAACCCTTTTTTTGCTGCTGATGCCAGCCTTGTGCCGAGCCTTGAAGATTTCATGGATAAGTTGCGAAAATCGGGTGACTCAGTCGGTGCAAAGATTAGCGTGGTAGCGGAGGGTGTGCCGGTAGGTTGGGGTGAGCCCGTCTTTGATCGACTTGATGCTGAGATCGCTTATGCCATGATGAGTATCAATGCAGTAAAGGGCGTGGAAATTGGTGCTGGGTTTGCGAGCGTCGCGCAGAGAGGGACTGAACACTCTGATGAAATCACTCCAGAGGGATTTCTCAGCAACAATGCCGGAGGAATTCTGGGTGGGATTTCTACCGGACAGAGTATCACCGTAAACCTTGCCATCAAGCCTACTTCGAGCATCCGTCTAGAACGGCGTTCAATCGACAAGATCGGTAGACCGGTGATTGTGGAGACTCATGGAAGACACGATCCATGTGTCGGCATTCGTGCGACTCCTATCGCTGAGGCGATGCTCGCTTTGGTGCTGATGGATCATGCCCTACGAAACCGAGCGCAGAATGCTGATGTAGTCTGTAAAACACCAAAAATTCCCGGAAAAGTGATCAAGAAGAAAATAGCCCCCTCACAAGCCAAGATAAAACCAAAATCGAAAGAAAACCCCGAACCGTATGAGGCCTGAGGACTAGCCAGATCGAGGTAAATTCAGGTGAGTGGTACTCGCATACAGGATGAATTCTTGTCATCAAATATCGGCGATGCTGATTTCATCACGAAGCAGCGTTGGGATATTTTCTGTACTGTCGTTGATAACTTTGGAGATATCGGTGTCTGCTGGAGACTCGCGCGTCAACTGGTGATTGAGCATGATTGCGATGTCAGGCTTTGGGTAGATGATCTTCCTAGCCTAGCCCGTATCGCACAGGAGGTTGATCCGGTTTTGGCTCAGCAGTGGCTGAGTGGGGTAGAAATACGCCTCTGGCAGCAACCATTTTCTACAACCGAACCTGCTGACGTTGTAATCGAGGCGTTTGCCTGTGAGTTGCCAGACTCCTATACCGCTGCAATGGCATTGCTGCCCAGGCAGTCAGTGTGGATTAATCTGGAGTATCTCAGCGCTGAGAGTTGGGTGACTGGATGTCATCTCCTGCCGTCACCTCACCCGCACTTGCCGCTAGTAAAGTATTTCTTCTTCCCGGGTTTTGTATCTGGTACCGGCGGACTTCTCTGTGAGAGGGATTTACTGCAAACCCGGATTGCTTTCGATGATGTCGCTCAGTCAGAGTTCTGGCAGCGACTGGGAATGCCCGAGCGTAAGTTGGGTGAGTTACGTATCTCTTTGTTTTGCTACGGCCTAGCTCCGCTACGTGATTTACTCGAGGAATGGGCTGCCTCAACCGTGCCGATATCCGTATTACTGCCAGTGCCACAAGAACGAACTGTTGAGGTGGTTGCGGGTTTCTTTGACATTGAATCAACCAAAGTCGGAGAGATCTTACAATCAGGTCAGTTGACGGTCCGGTTGATCCCCTTTCTGAAGCAGAATGAGTACGATAAGCTGCTGTGGTCTTGCGATATCAATTTTGTGCGAGGAGAGGACTCGTTTATTCGTGCACAATGGGCTGAAAGGCCCTTTGTCTGGCAGATTTATCCGCAAGCGGATGATGCACATCGAGTCAAGATGGATGCTTTTCTTGATCTTTATACAGCAGGAACAGAACCCGACATTGCGGGCGCGGTGCGTGCTCTGTGGCTTAATTGGAATGACAGTGGCCAGTCTAGTAATGGTGACTGGACGGCCTTTACAGTTCATCAAGAATACATGACAAGGCACGGTGAAAAGTGGGCTAGGCAGTTAAACTGTTTGGGAGATTTGGTATCCAATCTGGTTCGATTTAGTCGGAATCAGATATAATTCGTGGTTTTTAAAATTCCGCATTGCCAGTACTGACCCCTTTAAGGAGTGAGGGGAATTCTTAACTAAATAATTACAGATTAAACTCTCAGGAAAAACATGAAAACTGCAATGGAGCTCCGAGCAGGTAACGTCGTGATGGTTGGTAATGATCCGATGGTAGTACAAAAGGCTGAATTTACGAAGTCTGGCCGTAATGCATCTGTGGTCAAGATGAAGCTGAGAAATCTTCTCTCAGGAACCACTGCAGAATCGGTTTACAAGGCCGACGAAAAGTTTGAAATGGTTGTGCTTGACCGAAAGGACTGTACCTATAGTTACTTCTCTGACCCGCTATATGTTTTTATGGATAACGAGTACAACCAGTTTGAAATCGAAGCGGATAATATGTCTGATGTGATGAATTATCTCATCGATGGAATGGAAGATGTTTGCCAAGTGACATTCTACGATGGAAAAGCAATCTCGGTAGAGTTGCCAAATAGTGTCGTGCGTGAGGTGGAGTATACCGAGCCGGCTGTCCGAGGAGATACCTCTGGCAAGATTATGAAGGCTGCACGCCTTAAAGGTAATGCCTTCGAGGTGCAGGTTGCTGCCTTCGTTGAAATTGGTGATCGAATCGAGATCGATACTCGTACTAACGAATTTAAGAAGCGCGTCTAGTCGTTGAGCGTGTAGGCCCCCAGCAGGAAAACATGCGCGCTAATGATTAGATTGGGTGCTCCAGTTATGCCAGTGACCGGTTAGACTCTTGATATTCGTATAACCCTTCTCGACGAGTATTTTTTCTGCGATACCCGCACGCCTTCCGCTCTGGCAGTAAACGACTATCTCACGGGATTGATCCCCCGGTATTTCATCAATCCGCTGCTCGAGTTGATCGTGGGATATATTTACCGCGCCTTGAATGTGGCCAGACGAGTATTCACTGGGCGTACGCACATCCAAGATGAGGGGCGATCCAGATTGGCGTAATCTGTGAGAGAGCTCGGTCGAACTGATTGTTCCGATGGTCGGCATTTCTGCATAGCAGGTAACACCAAAGAACAGCAAAATGGCTAAAAGAAGATTGCGAGGTGCGGTCGAACTATTTTTCATTGTTGGCGGCATTGATATCCTCGGGAGATGAAGCACTGCAGACTAGGGGAGTTTGCGCTCAGCTGTCCAATCGCCAGCACGTTTTTTTGCCTCGTTAACTTGTTCCGGTGTCATGTGTTTTTCCACAAGCTTGCGGTTCTTGTTACCGCCAGAATGACCGCTAGCATCAGCAATAATAAACCACTTATCTGCCTCGATATAATCCTGTATGACCCCGTTTCCATTGGTGTACATATTTCCTAGTTTAATCTGTGCGACCGAATTCCCCTGCTCGGCCGCTTTGAGATACCAAGTCAAGGCCTGTTGGTAATCCTGCTCAATACCTATTCCATCATCGTACATGCCTCCAAGTTGGAGCTGTGCACTCGAAGACCCTTGCTCTGACGCCTTGTGATACCAAAATGCCGCTTGCTGGTAATTCTGAGGCATAGATAGGCCAATAAAGTTTCTGATACCAAGCTGTAGTTGCGCCTTTATGTTCCCCTGTTCGGCAGACTTTGTTAAAGATTCCACCGCCCTAACGTAATCTTTATTGGCAAAAAACTTCTGCCCATCCTCAAAATCTCCAGCTACAACTGGAAGCGCTAGTAGTGTCAGCACATACCCAGCGACAGTAATTAATTGTGTATTTCTCATTTTTAAGATTTTGTTGGTTATTAACTACTCTCTGAAGCCATGCATGAGAGCTTCTAAGCGGCGCATTATCCAGATTAAAGAAATGGCATAAAAGAAGGGGGTATTTTAATCCACACTGCTGGGACGTGCACGCATAACCTCATCATCGATTAAGTTACTCAATCTTTAATTAACAGGTAACCATCTCCGCTGCTGATAGGTAACGCTTCCGATAGAAGAGCACATAAGAGCTCAGAAGTAAGTTATTTTTTAGCATAAAATATAACTCTATCCTTTGAAATGGCTCGACTGATAAACCGCGTCTGGGGTATTCTCTGGTCAACTCAGAGTCCAGCAGCTTAGTAGTGCAGCTGAAGTAATCACTTTATCCACGGCCATCGGAGAGCGGCATGAGTATGCGTTTTGCATCTGTTTTTTTTGTTCTATTAATACTCTCACCTGCAGTCATGGGTATTCAGGCTGCAATCGCAGAACCAACGCAGGCTGTATCGGTAACAATAAAAAAAAATGGACAGGACTGGTCAATCCTCGCTCCGGCTTTACTGCAAAAGAAAGACTTTCAGGGGCTACTTCAATTATCACAAGAATGGGTTGAGAGCGATCCGAGAAGTCCTATTTCCCGTCTCATTCTGGGAGTGGCTTACAGTCATCTTAAGCAATACGAGCAAGCAGCTGAGGCTTACCAGGAGGTTCTTCGTATCCAGCCAGGAAATGTCAGCGCTTGGTATAACCTCGGGGTAGCCCACGTCAAGCTCAAGCAGTATGGTCGAGCAGTTCCAGCCTTTCGTGAAGCGCTACGGATCCAGTCTGAGAACGCTAGTGTTTGGTACAACCTAGGACTCTCTCATAGCAATCTCAAGCAGCATGATCAAGCAGTTCAAGCCTACCGAGAGGTGCTGCGAATTGACCCTGAGTATGTTGAGGCTTGGCATGAATTGGGCTTGGTCTATCTCGATTCCGGCCAGTTTGACCAAGCGATACAGGCCTGCCGTGAATTGTTGCGTATTGATTCAGAGGATCCCAGGGCCTGGCATAACTTGGGTCTTGCGTATAACAATCTGAACCAGCATGAGTCGGCAATCCAGGCCTACCGCGAGGCATTACGTATTGATCAAGAGGACGCCAGTTCTTGGAATAATCTAGGCATTTCTCACAATGGCTTTAAACAGTATGAGCAGGCTGTCTATGCGTTACGCGAAGCGCTACGTATTCAGCCTGGGTATGCCGATGCTTGGTATAACTTGGGAATTGCTCACGTCAAGTTGAAACAATACGAGCAAGCGATTCAGAGCTACCGTGAGTCGTTACGGATCCGGCCGGAGTATGCCGATGCCTGGCATAACTTAGGTCTGGCGCATGATGCATTGAGGCAATATGAACAGTCGATTCAGGCATACAGTGAATCCCTACGCATCCGGCCGAGTTATGCCGATTCTTGGTATAACTTAGGTCTGGTGTACGATGGGCTGAAGCAGCATCAGCAGGCGATTTTGGCCTACGAAGAGATGCTTCTAGTTCGCCCAGAGAGCAGTAATGGCTGGTATAACTTGGGTATTGCTCACAGTAAGGTTGAGCAGTATGAACAATCAATTCAGGCCTATCAGGAGGCATTGCGTATTGCGCCGAAGGATATTGATGCTCGATATAACTTGGGTATCGCGTTGAGTAAATCAAAGCAGTATGATCAAGCAATTAAAGCCTATCGAGAGGTTTTTCTTATTCAGCCAGAGTATGCCGATGCCTGGCATAACTTGGGAATTGTCTATATTGACTCGGGGCAATACGATCAGGCGATTGATGCGTATCATGAGGTGGTTCGGATCAATCCGACAAATTCTGAAGCCTGGAATAACCTGGGTGTCGCCTATTTCTTTCAGAATCAACACGACAAGGTGCGGGAAGTCTATCTGACTCTGCGGACATTGAATGCTGCCATGGCCGATAAGTATGCCAGTGCCCTGATGCGCAAGTCTGATCCTGACCTTCCGGAAATTAACCAACTACATAAACATCAGCCTCAACGATTACATAAACGACATAATATGCGGGCACGGAAGGATAAGGGTGAACCCGAAGTGATGGTTAAGCGCCTCTGGGAGCAAGTATAATAATTGCCATGCCAAGTAGCGCCACCAATGATCCGACTACGTCCCATGTAGTAGGTCGAATCCCGTCGACCGACCATAGCCACAGAATTGCGACACCCACATATACGCCACCATATGCCGCATAAACACGGCCTGCCGCAGTCGGATGGAGAGACAGCAGCCATGCAAAGAGTGCTAATGAAAGGGCTGCTGGAATCAATAGCCAGATGCTCTTACCCTGCCTGAGCCAAAGGTAGGGGAGGTAACAGCCCACAATCTCAGCAATTGCGGTGATGCCAAATAGAAAGAAGGTTTTAATGGCGTCCAAGCCTATCCCCGGGATTGAATATATATGCGGCTATACCATAACATGGAAACCAGAGCGTAATGAACTCTGAGCCAGATTAGTAAGCCGTTACTAAACTATTCGTTTAAACGGCTGATATCATAATCACAAGATAGAGATTCTGTCTTGGTACGACTCAAGTAAATAAAGGTGACATGGGTATTCAGATGGAAGTGAAAGAATACGAGGCTCCATCCAACGCGATGGTGGACCAGTATGGCGAGGAGATCATGTGGGCGGGATGGAACCCTACAGTGGCCCCCGTAAGTCATCCGCAACTGCTCGAGCCAGTTGGGAAAGATGACGCTATGCCAGCTGATCTTGTGGCCGTAGATGTGGAGTTATTTCTGTGTTGGATGTACGCTTATCAGAATTGAGGCTAGTCAGTCTGAAGCAACATTGCTTTTATGCCAGTGTAAAATCAGACTGGTAGAATGAGTTTATGGATCTTTAATTAAAGACAGGCTTAACCTAGGAATGAGTTATCCTTATTAATAATCTGATTTTTTAGACTGTGGACTTTTGCCAGATGCATCTGATGAGATATATCAAACCAATCAGTATCATTGGAATTGCCATTGCTACATGGATGATTTCCGGGATAAGTACATCTGTTCATAGCTCTGGTCATGTGCCACAGTACAGTCCTGCGCCCACTCAACAGATCACCATCATGAAGAATTTCAAGAAGCCGGATACGGCAGAGCTGAAGAAGAAATTATCCCCCGAGCAGTTTGCGGTTACTCAGCAATGCAGTACCGAGCCGCCCTTTCGTAACGCCTATTGGAACAATCGCAGGCCAGGACTTTATGTGGATGTGGTGTCGGGTGAGCCGCTTTTCAGTTCGCTGGACAAATTTGATTCTGGTAGTGGTTGGCCGAGCTTCACGCAGCCATTAGTGGGTGCAGAGATTGTGGAGAAGCAGGACCGCGAGTATGGAATGGTCCGCACAGAAGTAAGATCAAGGCATGCGGATTCACATCTGGGGCATGTATTTAATGATGGCCCAGGGCCCACTCGGTTACGTTACTGCATCAATTCAGCATCTTTGAGCTTTGTGCCTTTGGAGGAGATGGCTGAACAGGGTTATGGAACTTATCTTGCCCCCTTTGTAAAAGCAGGTCTGATTAAGCCGGGTGTTGCCTCGAGTCCGATCAAATCTAAGCCCTAATTGCAAGCTCCGACAATTCCATTAGTCAGGGAAATCAGTCAGGCGGTTGTTCATACGTTTTAGAGTTTCTTCTTTGCCGAGCAGTTCCAGCACCGCATCGATCGATGGGGTTTGAGCCTCACCTGTCACCATCACCCGTAGTGGCATCGCGACCTTGGGCATTTTTAGCCCGTGCTTGGTGGCAGCAGCCTTGATTGAATCATGGATGATCTGACGGTCCCACTCGGCCGACGTAAGTTGACCCATTAGATCGACCATCGCAGGCCTTACCTCGCTGCTGAAGTACAATACCTTGAGTTCATTAGAGGGCTCCAACGGGCGAAAGAAGTAGACGGCTGCATCGGCCAACTCTGCCAATGTATTGACCCGTTCCTTGAGAAGACCCACCACATTTAAAAGATCTGGTCCTGTCGCAGTATTACACCCATCTGTCTCAAGGAATGGTGTCACTAGTTCCGCTAGACGAGTATTATCTGCCGTTTTGAGATATTGCTGATTTAACCAGCTTAACTTCTCCGGATTGAATTTTGCGGGGGCACAGTTGATGGAAGCAAGATCAAACCACTCGATCATTTGCTCACTGCTAAAGATCTCCTCATCACCATGTGACCATCCGAGCCGTGCTAGATAATTCAATAGAGCTTCTGGAAGATAGCCATCCTCTAGGTACTGCATCACCGACACTGCACCATGTCTCTTGGATAAACGCTCACCATCTGAGCCGAGTATCATCGGTACATGCGCATACTGTGGAAGGGCGCCCCCTAAGGCCTTGAGTATATTGATCTGCCTGGGGGTGTTGTTAACATGATCATCTCCTCGGATTATGTGGCTGATATTCATATCGAGATCGTCGATTACTACTCCAAAGTTATAGGTCGGCACTCCGTCAGCACGCAGTAGCACCAGATCATCCAGCTCATTATTCGAGACTACGATGCGTCCCTTGACTAGATCCTCAAATACCACGTGCCCATCTGAGGGGTTCTTTATTCGCACGACTGGCTTTACCCCGCTTGGTGGAGTCTTCTTAGAGTCTCTCCAGCGCCCGTCATACCTAGGCTTTAGTCCAGCCGCACGCTGCTGTTCACGCATCACATCCAGCTCTTCCTTGCTGGCATAGCAGTGGTAAGCGTTGCCTGTTCGTAGTAACTGTTCCGCCAGTTCATGATAGCGTGCCAGTCGGTGCATCTGGTAGAAGGGGCCCTCATCGTAATCCAACCCGAGCCAAGCCATGCCATCAAGGATTGCTTGGGTGGACTGAGCTGTAGAGCGCTCAAGGTCGGTATCTTCGATCCGCAGGATAAATTTACCGCCGTGCCTGCGTGCGTAGGCCCATGAGAAAAGAGCAGTACGCGCCCCACCAATATGAAGGTAACCGGTAGGGCTGGGAGCAAAGCGAGTACGAATCATGATGAGAATGCCAATTATGAAGGGTTGGAGGAGCCCGTCATTTTACGCGATCCAGGCCTGTAATATAGTTACATCGAAGTCTTTCAGATTCCCGGTGCGTTGACCAGGGGTGAGGGTCCATGCTCTAATTGCGCCTCGTTTGGGCGGTTAACTCAGCGGTAGAGTGCCACCTTCACACGGTGGAAGCCACTGGTTCGATCCCAGTACCGCCCACCAACAGATAGTCCAAAGAAGTCCACACAAGGCCAGAAAACCTAATAAGCACAATAGTTCTGGCCTTACTCACCCGCATGGGCAGTAGATTCTATGTGTACTTATCATACATTGCTAGGCCTTCTAGTCTAGAATAAAACTTGGAGTATGGGTCTGGTTTTCTATACATAGGGAGAATAAACATGCCTACAAAATCAAGGAACTCTTTGTTCTTAGCGCTTCTGATGGTTTCTCTACTCGCCGGATGTGCGTCGGCAAGTTATCAAAGGAAAGATGTTCAGGATGACAGTGGCGATAAAGTTACTGTTGGAACAGTCCAAAAAGAAATCAAAAAGGGCATGTCTGGCGCGGAAGTTGCAGCAGCATTAGGTTCTCCTAATATTGTCTCAACAGATGAACAAGGACGGGAAGTATGGATTTATGACAAAATCGCTACTGATCAGGTTTTTTCACAAAGCGATGCAGGCATACGATTCTTAACGTCAGGCTCTTCTGGCGCATCATCAACATCACAAAGAACGCTAACCATCATCATAAAGTACGACCAGGATAAAAAGGTACGTGAATTCGCGTATCACACAACAAGGTTCTAAGGTGAAGAGCCTATCAACATTACTGATCACACTCCTCCTCACTGGCTGCGTGGCCATACCGCCAGACATTTTTGTTGCCACGCCACAGCTTCTACAACAACGGCAACTAGAAACGCGACGCTATGACGGAATCACTGAAGCCGACTTGATTACCGCAGGTGCAAACGTGCTTCAGGATCTCGGGTTCAATCTTGAGAATTCAGAAACCAAGCTCGGTGTCATTACAGCAAGCAAAGAACGAGATGCCATCCAAGGGGGTGAGATTGCAGCAGCAATCGTTTTCGCTGTCCTAACCGGTGCTGTAATGCCCACAAGTAGAGATCAAACTATCCGCGTAGCTCTTGTTATCCGACCAGTTATCGACAGCAATGGTAACGCAATGACTGATAAATATTTTGTGCGGGCCACTTTTCAGCGCCTCGTGCGGCGCACTGACAATAGCGTTTTCGGTGAAACCCTCAGCGACCCCCAGCTCTACCAAGATTTCTTTGAGAAGGTTTCAAAATCCATCTTTCTTGAGGCTCAAAAAATATGAAACTTCTGCTTCCAGTCATTTTGGTATGTGTTTCGCTGTTGAGTGGGTGTGCCACAACCAACCAGCGCGTGCTTGATATGGGCGATGAGACTCAGCTTCAGAAGCGTAGCTATCAGTCACGCACATTCGAAACAGGTGATAAAGAAAAGGTACTAAGGGCAGCAATTTCAACTCTTCAAGACCTTGGTTTTGTAATCGACCGTGCAGATTTGATGCTTGGGAGCGTAAGCGCAACGAAACAAGATCGAAACATAATTAGAATAACGGTTTCAGTTAGGTCGAAAGGAAATGATCGTATGCTGGTGCGGGCAAATGCCCAATTCAACGTAAGTCCGATCGAAGATCCGAAACATTATCAAGATTTCTTTTCTTCGCTCGAGAAATCATTATTTCTTACTGCGCATGCAGGCGAGTAAGGGTGATTTGTCAAGCATAGCAGGACAGGGGAAATGCAAAGGTAATATTGCACCTGATGTTTGTGGTGCT
>JACDSH010000012.1 GCA_013450215.1 Nitrosospira sp. | reverse complement strand
AACTTGAGGCGGCTGTTGTGAGCTATGATAAAGCGATTCAATTAGATCCGGACTACGCGGAAGCCTATTACAATCGTGGTAATGCGCTTCACGACCTCAAGCAACTTGAGGCGGCTGTTGTGAGCTATGATAAAGCGATTCAATTAGATCCGGACTATGTGAAGGCCTACTACAACCGTGGCAATGCGCTTCAACACCTTAAGCGATTTGATGCTGCTGCTTCGAGCTATGACAAAGCAATTCAATTAAAGCCAGATTTAGATTACTTGATTGGTATGCGACTTCACGCAAGAATGCATTTGAATGATTGGAGTAATCTAGAGAGTAATGTTGCTGAATTAATAACAAAAATCGAATTAGGTATCAAGTCTTCCCCAAGCTTCGGTATCCTCTCCCTAACAACTTCATTGCTCATACAGCGTAAAGCAGCAGAGATATGGACTAAGGATAGGAATCCTTATAATTTATCTTTAGGGCCTATCCTTAAGCTACAACGCTCAAATAAAATTCGTATTGGGTATTTTTCTGCTGACTTTCGAAATCACGCTGTCTCATTGTTAGCGGCAGAGTTATTTGAAATACATGATAGATCGCGATTCGAGTTGATTGCTTTCTCATTCGGAGCTGATACGAATGATGCGATGAGAAAAAGGGTAATGGCAGCATTTGATAAATTTATTGATGTTACATCCCAGCCTGATAGCGCGGTAGCGATCCTCGCTAGGAGCTTAAAAATTGATATTGCTATTGATTTGGGGGGGCATACTGGAAATAACAGGATGGGTATCTTTTCGTATCGGGCAGCTCCAATACAAGTCGGTTATATCGGTTACCCCGGCACTTCAGGAGCTGACTATATAGATTATCTGATTGCAGACAAGACGATTATTCCGAAACACAGTCAGCAGCATTACGTAGAGAAGATAGCGTATTTGCCAAATAGCTTTCAGGTAAATGACAGGAAGAGAGTAATTTCAGGTAAGAAATTTACTAGAGAGGAGTTGGGATTGCCTGTAGAAGGTTTTGTATTCTGCTGTTTTAATAGTAGCTATAAGATTACGCCGCATGTTTTTGATAGTTGGATAAGCATTCTTAATTCGGTTACGGGAAGTGTTTTGTGGCTGTCTGAGGCCAACCAAACAGCTGTTGTAAATTTACGTAAAGAAGCGGAAAAGCGTGGTCTAGATCCGCAGCGTCTAGTATTCGCAAAGAGAATGCAATTGCCAGAGTACTTGGCAAGTTATCAAATCGCCGATTTATTCTTAGATACGCTGCCCTATAATGCTGGTGCAACTGCTAGTGATGCACTTTGGGCAGGGTTGCCTGTAATAACATGCATTGGGGAATCCTTCGCGAGCAGGATGGCGGCTAGTTTGCTTACTGCCATTAATTTGCCAGAGTTAATTACGAACACGCGAGCTGAATATGGGATTCTTGCAATTGAGTTGGCAACAAATCGCGTTAAGCATCAAAACATTAAAAATAAATTGGCTGCAAATAGACTAACTACACCTCTATTTGATACACCGCTATTTACTCGTCACATTGAAGATGCGTACACTGAAATGTATGAGCGATATCAAAATGACTTATTGCCAGATCATATTGAGATTAAGCATTAGCGGGGTCAACTCTGAAGTAATGGAATGGATGCCCATACCAGTCTTGTTAACCCCGCCTGTTGTTAAAGAGCTCTAAGATAAGCCGTCTAGGTCAACCGTGGACTTTAGTAGATCTAGAGCGATATAAGAGAGCTGGAATTGAGAGGTGAATTTAGTTCTGAATTTATTCAATTAGCACCGACTAAATGATGAGAGAGTTCGACTGAAAAAAAGATTGATCATGAATTGTTATCTGAGCTTTCTGAAGGAAATGGCTATAAAGGAAGGGGGTGGTCAGAGTTAGCTGAGCTCGAGGTAACAGCGGCTGAATGCTCCCAAGGAACTAGCCTTCAAAGATAATGGCAAATGGAGTTCCTTCTGAAGGGTGAAGTTGAAGGCATCAAAATATAGCTCTGGACGTATCAATTAAGCGGTTGGGGTACAATCTTGGATCACACCAGAAATGGTTACGGCACACAGCATTTTGACGACGATAACCCTCACCCGCCCAGACGATTGGCACCTTCATCTTCGCGATGGACCGCAGATGAAGGCCGTGTTGCCCCATACAGCGCATCGTTTCGCCCGGGCCATCGTCATGCCCAATCTCAGGCCTCCGGTGGTGACAACCGACATGGCGGCATCTTACCGTGATCGTATTCTGGAAGCCTTGCCTCCAGGGATGCACTTTCAGCCGCTTATGACGCTGTACCTGACCGACCATACCACCCCTGAGGAGATCGTCGCTGCCAAGGCCAGTGGAGTAGTCCATGGCGTCAAATATTATCCTGCCGGGGCGACCACCCACTCTGATTTAGGGGTGACGGATATCGCTCGTTGTTATGCCACGCTCGGTGAGATGCAGAGGGTGGGCATGCCGTTGCTCGTGCATGGTGAGTCGACTGACCCCGAGGTGGATATATTTGACCGGGAGAGGGTCTTCATTGATCAGGTGCTCTTCCCCATCACCCAACGATTCCCACAATTACGGGTGGTGATGGAGCACATCACGACCCAAGAGGCGGTGGACTTCGTTCGAGCTGCGTCGAATGGCATCGCTGCGACCATTACCCCGCATCACCTGCTACTGAATCGTAACGCCATCTTCCAGGGCGGTATTCGTCCTCACCACTACTGCCTACCAGTACTCAAGCGAGAGCGTCACAGACAGGTATTGGTCGATGCGGCTACCAGTGGCGATACAAGATTTTTCTTAGGGACCGACAGCGCCCCTCACTCTAAGATTAGTAAGGAGTCTTCCTGTGGCTGTGCGGGCATTTACAACGCACATGCCGCCATTGAACTTTATGCAGAGGCCTTCGATCAGGTGGGGGCGTTAGATAAACTGGAAGCCTTCGCAAGTTTTCATGGCCCAGATTTCTACCGGCTACCGCGTAACCGGGAGACCATTACGCTGGTGAAGGAGAGCTGGAGAGTTCCATCTGAGATGAAGTTTTTTGGAGAGGCACTAATTCCGCTACGGGCGGGGGAAGACATTCACTGGAAGATAGTTTAACGCACCTCCCTTGACTCCACTCAGATATACCCCCTCTTCTGAAGGGGTGCCATTCGTAACGCCATCACCAGTTCTTCTTGGCGAGATTCCAGCGATAGAGCAGTCGTGCGAAGAGGTTATACATTAAACGCATGGCCTGCTTGAGTACGGGCAACTGAAACGCCGCAGCAAGCCAGCGCTGTCCATGGGTTTGTGACCAGAGGTGGGTGAATGCATCTGACCCCACACTGATCCGACCATCTGAGTCCTTAACGTGCAGACGCTCACGCACCTCTTCCAGTGATGCGCCAAGCTCGGACACCATTTCCGGATGAGCGTGCACATCGACCCACTCGATATCCTTTAGGCCACACCCCTCCATGCGACGGCGCTGATCTTTAATGCCCGCATCGCAGACGGGGCAGGCGCTGTTGTAGTAGACCTTGCTGGGCATATTTGATGGTATGACGATGATGGGTGGTGCTGGATCGTCTTTTTAGACGAGAAGAGGCTGACTTAATTTAATGCAATCCTCTTCTCGGTCGCACGTTTCTTGACCGCTTCGAATAACTTTGGGATTGCAACGGTATTTGATTGGTTTACAACGAAGTCTGGAATCATCCCACCCGGGTGGGTCAACAGTGTGTAAGTGAGGCGCGACCGTTTACCCCCATCGGTTGGCTCTATCAGCCAGGATCCATCATTGAGCGTGAGTCTCACAACACCCTTGATCTCGGGGATGGTCTTTGGAGTAACGCTCCACTCGGTCTTGAATACATTTCCATTTGCTGGTGTGCCGCGGGTCATTGTGAATCTGAGTGGATAATCGCGATCGCTCACGAATGGGGGTGCGATACGTTGATAGAAAACAAGCTCGGTATCACTACTGCGGCTCAGTATCCTCGATTCTTTCACATAGGGCATAAACTCGGAGTGGTTTTCGATATCGCTAACGATATTGAAGATGGCCTCAGGCAAGGCATTCACTTCTGAAACCGCAATGATCTTACGACCCTCATTCACGTCTTTGATGAAGATGACTAATTCATGAGACCGCTTGGCCTCGGTCCATTCTGGTCCGGGGCTCTTCACATCGAATGCCCACGTGAGCGGGCTGACGGATGCAAGGACAAGAATAATGGCAATAATTCGTTCCATAAAAAGTTCGACAAGCGATGGACAGAGTTAGTTCGTTGAGGGAATATTTCTCTTTTTCAAGAGGATGTTGCATGGATTCTAGCAGCTCTCCCTTGGGGATGCACCGGTTGATACAAGATCAGTGTGCTCTATCTTTATGAGGACTAGAGCTGTAGATGTAAAAAAGGGCCCCGGAGATCTCCGGGGCCCTTGAGGATTACGTCTTGAAGCGAGTGTTATGGCACTCTTAGAAATCGACCTGGAGTTGCGTTACAAAGAAGGTCATATCGGCATTATTCATACCGTTGGTACGCGCGCCAGCGCCACCTGAAAACCCTGTACCTGCTTCATTGCGCGGAGTGCCGGCAGTATTCACATCTAAAATGTGCTGAATATTGGCTTGCCATTTAATATTTGAGTGAGGGTACCAGTTTAAGCCCATTCTGGCCATGTCCGCCTTACCTCCTTTAATGATCCCGTTATTCATGTCAATATAGTCATAACCAGCTGCAACCTCAAAAGCACCCCATCCACTATTCTTGGTCCAACCAAAGGGCTGTCTAGGTCTTAACCGGTTCGCCGCTCCATTTCTAACGTGATAGGCCTTAGATTCGCCGGTCAGGAAGTAACTTACGAACCCGTAGGCGCCAGTCAGATGCTCGCCGCCGTACCCTAGGCCATTAATATTGGTACGGAGGTATTCCCCTTGAACTGACCATGGGCCGTGATTTAACCAGATTTCCGCTGCGTATCGATCATAGCTATCTATCCGGACTTGGTTCGCAGTGCCTGCACTCCCATACGTTAAGTTACCGGTATTCAGCATATTGGTTCGGTCGACGTTGGTTCCAGGGAAGGCAAAGAAGGCCATCCCACCACCACCACCCGTTCCACCCGCACCTTGAAAGCTTCCATCAGACTTATACGAGTTAGTGACGTCGGTATGGCCACCAGACATACCAACATGAACGAAGCGGGTATCATCAATCATAAATGGTCGACCAGATATGCGGGCGATGCCCTCCCACCCCATGTCTCCGGATCCGTTATTTCGGTTTTGGTTACCATTGCCATTTCCTGAGCTACCCGAATTAACCGAGGTGGAGGCTGATGACCAGGCGCCGACCGGCTCTGTCATAAAGGCCCAACCGGTCTGCCACCGGGGGATCGCATAATTGGCGCCGATACCGGTCTTGTAGGTGTTTGGGTTATCAACAAAGGTATTGACTGACATATGACGTTCAATAAAGGTGAGGTATCGGTTACTGGCCGCCTCTTCCAAGCTGAATGGTTCCTTAAAGGATCCCAATTTATATGACAGCGCATTACTCTGATTCAATCGTACGAATGCGTCAGTAATTCCGGCTGCCACCGTTCCATTGGCTCGGCTAAAGTCGTACTCAAATTTGTAATCTAAAATCTTCATGAAGGTACCCTCAGCACCCAAACGAGCTCGGCGAATATTCATGCCGCTATTGAATTCATTAGGGAGGCTTTGAGTAATATCTCCGTGACTATTTAGATAACTAGAATTAGCCTGGGGGTCATTGATAAAGTTGTACTGTGATGCGACTTGTAACCGTCCATTCCAGGACATCGAGAAGTTGCCGTCCTTGCTCTCAAAGTGTAGACCACGGTCATCAAACTTCATGTGGACACTCTCGGTCTCCTTAACACGTTCTTGAAGAACCGCGACATCATTAATCAGGCGCGCACTTGCAGCCTTTTCCCTCATTGCAGCTGATCGATCTCTTCGGAGTTGCGTTGGATCGGATGCATCTGCTTTTACTGCAGATTCAGCAGGAGCATCATCAACCTTGGTGAAGGAACCAATCTTCTCCCGTCCAGGACCTGCCTCTGTAAAGATCTGTTTAGTTTTCTTGTCCACGTAAAGATCGAGTGCGAAGGCGGTTGATGCCATCCCCGCACCCAGTCCGACACCTAAAGCAGCAACAACTGCCACCGTAATTTTTGATAATTTCATATCTTCCCTCCCAGTTATGTTTAATGAAACTGAGAGGAATGGTATCGATGTCTTGTGACAGCCTTATTACGTCTTTGTAACAGTTTTATGACAAAGATCGAGTTACTGGATTCAATTTAAAAACTGCTTGGCAGAAGTGATTTCAGGAAGGACAGAGATCAGCATCTATTTTGGGGATGGAGTGGCCGTGAGTTGAGGAGGGTTGTCAGTTGGAAATCACAAGGGGGTGCGGGCTAAGGCGCGCACCCCCTTGTGAGTTTTTTCAGGAGCTAATCGACTACAGATAGTGCAGGTTAAACTAAACGTTCAATTATGCTCGAACTCAAGACGGGCCTCGCGCTTGAGTAGTTCGGCGATCGAGAGACCCACGGCCGATGTGCCACCGAATATTGTTCCGGTTCGTTTCTGACTAAAGTGAGTCATGATGGTGGTGTAGGCGCTTGGTGGTAATGGGAAGTACTGCACCTCTTGCACCAACTTGACCGCATTCTTCATGTAGTAGGTAACGAACTCCTTCACCTCAGGCTTATCTGCTGCTTTGGTACTGACATAGATAAAGATAGGACGGGCAAGCGGTTGGTAGGTGGCATCCTCAACCGTTTCTGAGGATGGAATAACCCCCCCCTTTCCGTTATTGATTGCAACAGCGGACACTTTCTTTTGGTTCTCGATATAGTAGGCGAATCCGAAGAAGCCTAACCCATTCTTGTCACTCGCGACCCCTTGTACCAGAACGTTATCGTCCTCAGAAGCAGTGAAGTCACCACGGCTTGACTTGGCCTTGCCAACGACTGCTTCAGTGAAGTAGTCGAAGGTGCCAGAATCCGCGCCTGCGCCGTAGAGTTTGAAGGTTTCATCCGGCCAGGAAGGATTGATCTGACTCCACTTGGTCACCCTTCCCTGCGCGGATGGTTCCCACATCTTTTTCAATTCTGCAATGGTCATGGTCGTGGCCCAGGTATTCTTTGGGTTGATTGCCACGGTCAATGCATCGTAAGCCACCGGCATCTCGATATACTGGATCCCGGACTTCTTGCAATCCTCCATCTCTTTCTTTTGGATGGGGCGGGAGGCGTTAGCGATATCGATCTCGCCACGGCAGAACTTCTTAAAGCCCCCGCCCGTGCCGGAGATGCCTACTGTGACCCGGACGGCGCCTTTCTTGGCTATTTGGAAGTCCTCTGCAACCGCCTCGGTGATGGGGTAGACAGTACTCGAGCCGTCAATTTTGACGATCGATTGCGCATTCGTAATGCCGGCAATACTCATCAACGTGGCCACTAAGGTGGACACGCTCAGTAACTTGAATTTAAAATTGTGTGATCGTAACATTTCATCCTCCACTGTTTATGATGGTTGCCACATGGCAGCATCGAAAGCATCATAAGCTACCGATATTGCAAGATTGTGACACAAGGTATCGTTATGTATGTTTGTCTCCCTGTGACCAGCTCAGCATACCTCGAAAGTGGCCACATTCCACTTTTGTCACTGTCATGATAGTCTATGCGGTGTTTGCTTAAGCGGTTGAGATAGTGTTCTCTTCATTTATACAAGTCTCTAATTTATAGAGGAACAATCATGGAAATGCACGTTTACGATACCTATGTTAAGGCTAAGGATGGCCATACCATGCACTTTGATGTCTTCACCGCAGTCAAGGATGACCCTAAAGCGGTCGAGTACGCCAAGCAGTGGCTGATATCCATTGGCGAGGAGGGTGCCACCATCACGAGCAAGGAATGCAGCTTCTGTCATAGCCAGAGTGCGCCGGCTAATGTCGTCGATGCGATTAGCAAGGACGGATACTTCATCTACAAGATGGAAGGCTGCAACTAGTCTTCAAGAGCCTCTAGTCAAGCCCCAAGTCATTATCACGGCTGAGGACCCCCTTTACCCCATAGCGATCAACCTGAATAATCTGTTATTCTATGAGGCTATTTTGAATTTATGACGGACTGGAGAACATGAGCGAATATCTTTTCACATCAGAGTCCGTATCCGAAGGCCATCCAGATAAGGTTGCTGATCAGATTTCAGATTCTATTCTGGATGCGATCCTGGCACAGGATGCCAATGCAAGAGTAGCCTGCGAGACCCTCTGCAGCACCGGTCTGATTGTCATGTCGGGTGAGATCACGACGCATGCTTCGGTTGACTACAATGTGGTCGCTCGAGAGACTGTCAGAAGGATTGGCTATACCAGTTCGGACATTGGTTTTGATTCCTCCACCTGCGCAGTCTTAACCGCATTCAACAAGCAGTCCCCTGATATCGCCCAGGGAGTGAACCGTACTAAAGAGCAGGAGATGGATCAGGGTGCAGGCGACCAGGGCCTCATGTTCGGATATGCATGCGATGAGACACCTCAATTAATGCCGATGCCGATTTACTATGCTCATCGTTTGATGGAGCGGCAGGCAGAGCTTAGAAAGGATGGACGTCTGACATGGCTACGCCCGGATGCTAAGTCACAGGTATCGGTGAGTTATCTGAATGGCAAGCCGCAACGAGTAGAGACGGTGGTTGTATCGACCCAGCATCATCCTGATATTTCTCATGCGTCGTTATCCGAAGCGGTGATTGAGGAGATCATCAAGCCGGTGATTCCGAAGAGCATGCTGAGCGGCGATACTCGTTATCTGGTTAACCCAACGGGGCGTTTTGTGGTGGGTGGACCGATGGGTGACTGCGGGCTAACAGGACGTAAGATCATTGTCGACACCTATGGCGGCGCGGCCCATCATGGTGGTGGTGCTTTTTCTGGTAAGGACCCCTCCAAGGTTGACCGTTCAGCGGCTTACGCTGGGCGTTATGTGGCCAAGAATATCGTTGCTGCCGGAATAGCGAGCAGGTGTGAGGTACAGGTGGCCTATGCCATCGGCGTCGCAAAACCGGTCTCACTGATGGTCGATACCTTCGGTACAGGGAAGATTTCTGATGAGGCGATTGCCAAGTTGGTAGAGCGGCATTTTGACTTGCGCCCACGTGCCATCATTCATTCCCTCAATCTGCTGCGTCCGATCTATGCCAAGACTGCTGCCTATGGTCACTTCGGACGGGATGAGCCAGAATTCACCTGGGAGTCGATTGATAAGGCTGCTCAGCTTCGCGATGATGCGGGGATCAAGGGCTAGTTTTAGCTTAAAGAGTAGCGGATCCATCTAAAGTTTAGTTCTACCCTCCACGCTGAGGAGCGCTGCAACGGGCACAGTCCCGCGAGGCTCGGCGAAGGAGGATACCGTAACAACGGCGCTCGTTCATTTTCAGGAGATTATTCCATGAGCGTTGCGTCCAATTCATCTGGCGTCCAATTCACCGATTATAAAGTTGCAGATATGTCCCTTGCTGGATGGGGACGTAAGGAGATTGCTATCGCCGAAACCGAGATGCCGGGTTTGATGGCGCTATGCGAAGAATACGCTGACCAGAAGCCTCTGGCCGGGGCACGTGTTGCAGGATCTCTGCACATGACCATCCAGACAGCGGTACTGATCGAGACCCTGGTCAAGCTGGGTGCAGAAGTACGCTGGGCCTCTTGTAATATCTATTCTACCCAGGACCATGCGGCAGCGGCTATCGCTGCGGCGAGTATTCCGGTATTTGCCTATAAGGGCGAATCACTGGATGACTACTGGGAGTATACCCACCGTATCTTTGAGTGGCCGGGTCAAGAGTCGGGTGCGCATAAAACACCGAACATGATTCTGGATGATGGGGGTGATGCCACACTGCTGATCATACTCGGCAGCAAGGCTGAGAAGGACCTATCCGTCATCGCCAATCCAACCAACGAAGAAGAGCAGGCCCTTTACGCGGCCATTAAGAAGAGGGTGGCCAGTCATCCGGGATGGTACTCCAACATCCTTGCCAATATTCGGGGTGTGACAGAAGAAACCACTACCGGCGTGCACCGTCTGTACGAGATGCAGAAAAAAGGCGAGCTTCCATTTCCTGCTTTTAATGTGAACGACTCGGTCACCAAGTCAAAGTTTGACAATCTCTACGGATGTCGTGAGTCCTTGGTGGATGGTATCAAGCGGGCCACTGACGTGATGATTGCTGGGAAAGTGGCCATCGTTTGCGGATACGGGGATGTGGGCAAGGGATGTGCTCAATCACTGCGCGGTCTGGGTGCGACGGTATGGATTACTGAGATAGATCCGATCTGCGCGCTACAGGCAGCGATGGAGGGTTATCGTGTTGTCACCATGGACGAGGCATGTGACCAGGCTGATATTTTTGTCACCGCGACCGGCAATCTGCGTGTCATCACCCATGACCATATGCTTAAGATGAAGAACCAGGCCATCGTCTGCAATATCGGTCACTTCGATTCTGAAATAGATATCGCTTCGGTGCAGAAGTATCGCTGGGAGAATATCAAGCCTCAGGTGGATCATGTCATCTTCCCAACGGGTCGACGCATCATTGTGTTGGCTCAGGGCAGACTGGTTAATCTGGGTTGTGCAACCGGACACCCATCATTTGTTATGTCCAGTTCATTTACCAATCAAGTGCTGGCTCAGATGGAGCTTTGGCAGAACAACGCAAAGTACCAGAAGAATGTTTATGTGCTGCCCAAGCAACTCGATGAAAAGGTGGCCAGGCTTCATATCAAGAAGCTGGGTGTCAGGCTGACCGAGTTGACCGAAGAGCAGGCGAAGTACCTCAGCCTGGATAAAGACGGCCCATACAAGCCGGAAATGTACCGGTACTGATTCTTTTTGGATGGAGGGAGTCAGGAAATGGAATCACAGAAAAAGTTTGCCCCCACATTCAGTTTTGAGTTCTTCCCTCCACAGACACCGGAGGGGGTGGAGAGGCTGCGTGCTGCTCGTAGGCAATTGGCTCAACTCAATCCAAAATTCTTCTCAGTGACCTTCGGCGCGGGGGGCTCCACCCGCTACCGTACCCTAGAAACGGTATTGGAGATTCAAGCTGAAGGGCATGCCGCGGCTCCGCATCTCTCATGCATCGGATCGACAGCTGAGAATATCCGCACCATGCTGGAGAGGTACCGTGACCAGGGTATCCGTCATATCGTCGCACTCCGTGGTGACTTGCCATCGGGCATGGCTCAGGCGGGAGAGTTTCGTTATGCTAATGAGTTGGTCATGTTTATCCGGAGAGAGTTTGGAGATGCATTCCATATCGAGGTAGCAGGCTACCCGGAGTATCACCCCCAATCACGGTCATCGCAGGAGGATCTTCAGAACTTTAAGCGGAAGGTGGACTCGGGTGCAAATTCCGCGATTACTCAGTACTTCTACAATGCGGATGCCTACTTTAATTTTATAGAGGCATGCGAGGCTGAGGGGATCTGTATCCCGATCGTGCCCGGCATCATGCCGATTAACAAGTTCTCTCAATTGGCAAGATTCTCAGACACCTGTGGTGCTGAGATTCCACGGTGGATCAGGAAGAGGTTGGAGAGTTACGGTGACGACAGTGCGTCAATCCGTGCTTTTGGACTTGATGTCGTGACTGATCTGTGTGACCGATTACTCAAGGGGGGGGCGCCTGGGTTGCACTTCTATACCCTGAACTCGGCAGGACTAACGAGTACGATTTGGCAAAGGCTGGGCTTATAACGCTGTCTCTGCCGGGCAGTTAGTACCGTCCTCCCCATAGAAGAGGAGGACGGTAACTTTTTATAGCCTTCTGTTACTACTTTCCATGTAGTGACAAAGATATCTTTTGCGGCAGTGGCAAGGGGTTGGCGGCATAACTCTTATGTGCAGCCGACTCGGCAGCGCCAGAATCAATCTTCCTTCCCATATCTGAGAATACGTTTTCTAGTGCGCTTAGGCACAGCATCACGTTCTCGATCTTGCTGGAATAACCCATCAGTCCGAAACGCCAGATCTTGCCCGCAAAGTCACCCAGGCCTGCACCGATCTCTAAGCTGTAGTCGGCGAGCAGTCTGCGACGGACTTCCTTCTCGTCTACCTCTGCCGGTACATGTACGGAATTCAATTGTGGTAACCGATATTTTTCTGCCACTACGAATGCTATGCCCATCGTTTCTAGTCCTGCTTTCAGTGCCTGGTGGTTACGTTGATGCCGTGCCCAGGAGTGCTCTAGACCCTCTTCGTAGAGCATGAAGAGGGACTCGTGGAGTGCATACAGTGCGTTGGTGGGTGCAGTGTGATGGTAGGTGCGGCTGGTACCCCAGTAACCGAGCTGTAGATTCAGGTCCATGAACCAGCTCTGTACCTTTCTCTGACGATTCTTGACGAGGTCAACCACGCGTTCGGAGAAACTGACCGGTGACAGACCCGGCGGGCAAGACAAACATTTCTGGCTGCCAGAGTAGATCGCGTCTATCTTCCATTCATCGGTCAGAATGGGTGAGCCGCCCAAGGAGGTAACCGTATCAACGATGGTCATGCAGTTGTATCGGCGGGCAATCTCGCACAGAGTCTTTGCATCGGACAATACGCCGGTGGATGTTTCGGCATGAACGAAGGCGACGATCTTTGCGTCTGGATTTTGTTTTAGTGCATCTTCTAATTTCTGTGGATCTACCGGCTCTCCCCATTTGTCTTCGACCGCCACCGCAATACCGCCGCATCGTTGTACATTCTCGATCATACGTCCGCCGAATACCCCATTACGGCATACGATCACCTTATCACCGGGATTAACCATATTGACGAAGCACATCTCCATCCCCACCGAGCCAGGGCCGGAGACTGGGAAGGTCAGCAAGTTATTGGTCTGGAATGAGTAACGCAGGAGACTCTTCATCTCCTCCATCATCTCGGTAAATACCGGGTCCAGGTGGCCCAGGGTTGGTCGGGCCATCGCAGACAGAACACGGGGATGAGTGTCCGATGGTCCTGGTCCCATCAGGGTCCGTTGAGGAGGATAAAAGGTGTTGATTTTTTTAGCTGGGTAAAAGTCTTTGGTGGCCATGAATAATCCTGAGTGGGGTGATGGATGGGTTCGATTAAATGGAAAAGCGTGATTCTATCAAGCGGCCGAAGAATTGGCTATCGACGGTGTAAGTCGCTTCTATTGGATCGGGGGGGAGGAGGCGGAACGGGTTAATTCACAAGGGGTTTTGCAAGAGACGGCTGATGATTATTTTCTCCAGAATGCGGGGGTGAATACAATCAATAACGTAAAAAGCTCCAGCCGACCCAATAACATAGCAAAACTGCAGACCCAGATCTGAAAGTCAGTAAGGACCGAAAATGTAGTTGCGGGACCAACCTGACTAAAACCGGGCCCTAGGTTGTTGATACATGCCACGATCGCGGACAGTGCTGTCACTAAGTCCAGCCCACTCAGTGTCAAGATCAGGGTCATTGAAGCGATACTAGCGATGTAGATCGATAGGAAGGCCAATACTGCAAAAACGATACGGTTTGGCACTACGCTACCGCCAACCTTCACGGGGGAGATCGCTTGGGGATGCATGATCAAGATCATCTCGCGGAATACTTGCTTGAATAGAATCTGGGCACGGATCATCTTAATGCCACCACCCGTGGATCCTGATGATGAGCAAAAGCTGGAGAGGAAGAGCATCCACAATGGCGCAAAGATCGGCCACAGATAGTAATCCGTGCTGGAATATCCGGTGGAGGTCGCGATTGAGACTGTATTGAAGCTGGCAAAGCGTAGTGCCGTTAATGGGTCGGGGTATACCTCCATGAGCCAGAGATAGAACGTGAGACCGATACAGCTTGCCGCTGTGATCATGATGAACATCCCGGCCTCTGGGTCATTGCGGTAGGGGAGAAAGCTTTTCGCTCGCCACACTAAGAAGTGAGACGCAAAATTAAGCCCTGCAACCAGCATGAAGAAGATCGCGACGCACTCTATCAAAGCCGAATCCCAGTAACCGAAGCTTGCATCATGCGAGGAGACTCCACCCAGACTTAAGGTGGTGAATGCATGCATCACCGCATCGATCCAGTCCATACCGGCCAGTCGGTAAGCGATGATGCAAGACAGGGTCAATCCTGCATAGATTAACCATAGAGCCTTGGCAGTCTCGGCGATGCGGGGGGTCAGCTTGGTGTCCTTCATAGGGCCGGGTGTCTCGGCCTTGAACATCTGCCGTCCACCCACACCGAGTAGCGGCAGAATCGCAACCGCTAGGACGATCAGCCCCATACCGCCCAACCACTGTAGCTCGCACCGCCACAGATTGATTGAGGGAGGTAGGCTATCCAGACTAGAGAGGATTGTAGCGCCGGTGGTGGTGATGCCAGACGCGGCTTCGAAATAGGCATCCGCGAAACTGAGTTGAGGCATGAAGAACATGAACGGGAGGGTGGCAAATATCGGCAACACCGACCAGACCAGTACCACCAGTAAGAAACCATCGCGTACCTGAAGCTCCCGCCGGTACCAGCGTGTTGCCATGGTCATCACTAACCCACAGAATAAAGTGATAACGAACGACTGGTGGTAGGCGAATAGAGCCGAGTCATCCGTCCAGAAGGAGAGTGCAAGGGGAGGCAGCATGGTGAGGCCAAATATCATGACCACCATGCCCAGTACATTGGTGACGGCGAAGAGTCGGTTCATCGAGGGTTCCGTTTACAGGAATCCAACACCGACCTGAAACAACTCCTCTACCTGGTGGATCAACTTCTTATTGATCACGAATAAAATGACATGGTCCCCTGTCTCAATCACAGTGTCATGATGAGCGATTAATACCTGCGCATCCGGATTGGATGAAGCGCCTCTCGCCTTCTTTTTTCCATCATCTTCTCCCGGGTCTCTGCCTTCTGTTGTCGGCAGACCGCGAACGATGGCCCCGATGCTGGCACCTTTAGGTAGCTTGATATCCGCCACTTTGCGACCCACTACATTGGACGATCGGGCGTCACCGTGTACGACAAGTTCTAATGCCTCTGCTGCACCACGACGAAGGCTATGCACCGCCGCCACATCCCCGCGACGGATATGCGTGAGAAGGGAACCGATGGTGACCTGCGCAGGGGAGATGGCGATATCAATACTGCCACTTTGCACCAGATCCACATAGGCGCTGCGGTTGATGAGTGCGATCACCTTGCGAGCACCCATACGCTTAGCCAGCAGCGCTGACATGATGTTATTCTCGTCATCATTGGTGAGAGCGCAGAACATATCCATCTCTGCGATATTCTCACTCTCCAGTAGATCCTCGTCTGTGGCATCTCCATGCAGCACTAGGGCATGATCCAGATCAGCTGCCAATCGTTCGCTTGCGCGCTTGTCGTACTCAATGATCTTTACCTGATGGTCTTTTTCGAGAGCTTTGGCGAGGCGCTTTCCAATATTTCCACCACCAGCAATCATTACGCGCTCGACTGGCTTGTCCATTCTCCGCATCTCTCTCATCACGGCACGTATGTCTTTCTCGGGAGCAATAAAAAATACCTCATCCTCAGCCTCGATCACGGTATCGCCTTCGGGGATGATGGGCCGGTCCTTGCGGAAGATTGCGGCCACACGTGTGTCGACATTGGGCACATGCTGGCGGAGTTCCTGTAACTCACGCCCGACCAAAGGACCCCCGTGAAAAGCACGGACCGCGACTAGGCTCACCTTGCCATTAGCGAAATCAAGTACCTGCAATGCCTCCGGAAACTCAATCAGTTTCTCGATGTACTCGGTCAGGATCTTTTCCGGGCAAATGACAAAGTCAACACAGAAATTATCTGCAGAAAAAATTTCTGGATAGGCCAGAAAATTGGCCGAGTGAATACGTGCGATCTTGGTCGGGGTGTTAAACATGGTGGCAGCGAGCTTACATGCCACCAGATTAGTCTCGTCACTCTGAGTCACAGCAAGGATCATATCTGCATCCTCGGCGCCGGCCCGTATCATGACAGATGGGTGAGAGGCATTCCCTACCACCGTTCGCAGGTCAAGATGGTCTTGCAGCAGGTGCAGTCGATCCGAGTCGAGGTCGACCATGGTGATATCGTTGGCCTCGCTCACCAAACTCTCCGCAACCGATGTGCCGACCCGTCCTGCGCCCAGAATAATAATCTTCAATCGATTTATCTGCCTCTTGAAATGTTGAGATTCTATTCCTGTTTAATGTGGGCGGCCATGTCAGCAGCTTTACCGGTGTGAGCGAACCCAGTCCCGCCACTGCAAGAATAGGTCAGGATCGAGCCCCGCAATGGCTGCTCGCTGCCATAGAGGCTCTGCCCAGAAATCATCCTGATCCAGACCGCATATCCGCCCCCCCGCCTCTTCCAGGATTAGATAGCCTGCGGCATAGTCCCACAGCCTCTGTCCACCATGTAGATAGATATCAAAACGACCGGCAGCGGTGTAGCACCAGTCTAGTGCGCTGGCGCCATAATTACGCTGGGAGGAACAAGGCAGATCGGTTGCGACCGCTGCAGCTAATTTATAGCTAAGACGCTTTAAGTCGACCTCCGCGATTGCGTTACAAAGAGCGGGAACATGTTCCTTGAGCGGCAGCTTTTTGCCATTGAGGTATGCACCCTTGCCCTTTTCAGCATAGAACATCTCATCCGCTACCGGATCGTAAACCACCCCGAGGATGCTCCTTCCGTGGCGCATCAGTGCAACTGAAATGGCAAAATAGGGCAGCCCACTGACGAAGTTAGAGGTGCCATCGATCGGGTCCATGCACCACAGACCAGAGTCACCGGCCAGCCATTGTTCTCGCTGCTCTGTCTCAGACATCTCCTCACCCACGACCGGAGCTAGGTAGATCTTCCTCAGCTCACGAGTGAGTGCCTCTTGCGTCGCTAGATCGGCCTCGGTAAATAAGCTGCCATCAGACTTGTGTTGATGGGCCACTCGTAGGTAACGAGGCATGATCTCCTGCTGAGCCACAGTCCTGACTACAGAGATGACCTCCTCGATCATGCTTATTCTGTTCTCCACTTGATCGAGCAGCCGATACTGGGGGTCTGCTGACGAGGTCCTTGCCCCATTGTTGAGACCTGCTTCATTGCATCGAATAGCTCGCGCCGCGCATCGGCAGGTGCGGCCTCTTTGCGTGAGGCATCTAGCCTCCCTCGATACTGCAACTCGAGACTGCTGTTAAAGCCAAAAAAATCCGGCGTACAGACCGCACCATAATCCTTTGCGACCTGCTGGGTCTGATCCCATACATAGGGGAATGGGAAGTCGAATTCTTGCGATACCCTCGACATATTTTCGAAAGAATCTTCTGGATAATCGGCGGGGTCATTAGACATGATGGCGATAGTGCCGATACCGTACTGACGAAGTTCCTTTGCATCTCGCATGATGCGCTCCCGTATCACTTTCACATAAGGGCAATGGTTACAGATGAACATCAGCAGAAGCCCATTCTCACCTCTCGCCGATGATAGGTTGTAACGATTCCCATCGACTCCAGGCAAATCAAAATCCAATGCCTTCCAGCCGAAATCACAAATGGGTGTTTCTAAGCTTGCCATGTTCTTCTCCTGAATTTCTGACAGTAACGGGTTTTATATTATCATGGTCGCATTTGACCCAGAAAATATGACGACACACCGCTTCTATTGCCCCGGCGAGATTACCCCGGGCCGAATCCTCGAGTTACCCCCCAATGCCGCTCACCACGCCGCTCGCGTGTTGAGGCTGGAGCCAGGGGATCGGGTCACTCTATTTAACGGCAGTGGTGGCGAGTTTTCGACAGTTATTGCGAGTATCGGCAAGAGCGGCACCACGGTCACGGTGGAGGAACATCTTGCAGCCGAGTGTGAGTCGCCTCTCGATATCACGTTGGTACAGGCGGTATGCGCTAACGAGAAGATGGACTGGATCATACAAAAAGCGGTTGAGATGGGTGTAAGCCGCATTCAGCCGATTATCACAACTAGAAGTCTCGTCAGACTCTCAGGTGAGCGAGCGGATAAACGATTACAGCATTGGCACCAGATCGTGATCTCTGCATGCGAACAGTGTGGCAGGAATCATTTGCCGCAATTGCTGCCGGTATTGTCATTATCTGATTGGTTGAGTCGTCAGATGGGCGAGCACAAGATCTTGCCCGGTGAGTCAGTTCATAACCCGTGTTTTATGCTTCTCCCTACATCAAAGAAGAGGCTTAGGGATTTTCCGGAAGCAACTCAATGCTCCTCGCTGACTGTGATGGTTGGGCCGGAAGGGGGATTTGCACCAGAGGAAGAGGCTGCCGCTCTGGTTGCTGGGCTTGTACCATTGAAACTGGGTGGGCGCATACTTCGTACTGAGACGGCGGCGCTGGCTGCAGTTGCAGCGATGCAGGCCCTGTGGGGCGATTATTAATGGGACTCAGTTATAGGGTCAACATACTCACATCTGGTCTGTCCCTCGGTCTCTTAGTTTTGAGTTTTGGGTGTTGACTTGTAAACTATGGCCATCGCCTAACTATTTGGTGGATATTTAAAATGCGTCAACTTAGAACGTGAAGATCAATACTGATTTTGTCGACTGGTTCCGATCGGTGGCCCCCTATGTCAATGGCTTCAGAGGCAAAACCTTTGTCGTTGCTTTCGGTGGTGAGGTGGTTGCAGATGGGAAGTTCGTGGGACTGGTTCACGACCTTAACCTGCTATCGAGCCTGGGAGTAAGGCTGGTTCTGGTGCATGGTGCGCGCCCACAGATTGAGGTGCGGCTGCAGGAACGTAAACTACAAACCTCCTATGTCAATGGAATGCGCGTGACGGATACCGATACACTCCAATGCGTTAAGGAGTCGGTGGGGCGGGTGCGCGTTGAGATCGAGGCATTACTATCGATGGGCCTGCCTAACTCACCCATGGCGAATGCCTCCATACGCGTTGCTAGCGGTAACTTTGTCACGGCCCGACCGATCGGAGTGTTGGAGGGTATTGACCTGATGCACACTGGCGAAGTTCGTAAGATCGATGCTGTCTCGATCCGGTCACGGTTAGAGCAGGGTGAAGTGGCCCTGCTGTCGCCACTTGGTTATTCTCCAACCGGTGAAATCTTCAATCTGACTCTGGAAAATGTTGCCGCGGCAGCTGCAATAGCACTCAATGCGGAGAAGCTTATTTTTCTGATGGATGCTAGGGGTGTCGAAGAGAAGTCCAAAGGAAAATCTAATAAACTGCTGAGAGAGTTGACCGTGACTGAGAGTAAGGAGTTACTCGCAAGGGCAGCAGATGGCTCGACCAAGATCTCTGACGACGTTCAGTCGTATCTCCCCTATGCAGTGCAAGCCTGCGAAGGGGGGGTGGCCCGGGCGCATCTCATCAGTCGCCATGTGGATGGGGCGGTATTGCAGGAACTATTTACTCATGACGGTACCGGAAGCATGATCTCTCAAGGACCGTTACAGACCCTGCGGGGTGCGGGGATTGAAGATGTGGGGGGCATCCTGCAATTGATTGAACCACTCGAGGCCAAGGGTGTATTGGTACGTCGTAGCCGAGAAGTATTGGAGATGGAGATGGACCGTTTTGTTGTGCTCGAGCATGATTGCATGATCGTAGCCTGTGCCGCGATTTATCCTTTTCCTGATGAGCGAGTGAGCGAACTCGCCTGCCTTGCGGTGCATTACGATCATCGCAACGCAGGATATGGCGACACACTACTTAAGTATGTCGAGGTCAAAGCTAAGACACAGGGCAGCAAAAAGTTATTTGTACTCACCACCGGTGCTGCGCATTGGTTTCT
The DNA here is from genome assembly GCA_013450215.1 of Nitrosospira sp. Taxonomy (GTDB): domain Bacteria; phylum Pseudomonadota; class Gammaproteobacteria; order Burkholderiales; family Nitrosomonadaceae; genus VFJL01. Next base: position 30,890 of record JACDSH010000012.1, on the reverse strand, counting down.
CGAACGCGGCTTCGAGGAGATTGGGATTGGGAAACTGCCCAAGGAAAAGCAGGGGATGTATAACTATCAGCGCCGATCCAAGGCCCTCATAAAAAAAATTTAGTGTGTGCAGTAACCTGCTAGGCGGTGAATGGGCCGTATCAAGATCGAGTGGCCAATTTAATGGGAGAGGGATAAATGGCAAGAACCGTCAAATGTATCAAGCTGGGTAGCGAGGCAGAGGGTCTGGACTTTCTGCCCTATCCGGGGGAATTGGGAAAACGTATCTTTGAAAATGTATCGAAGGAGGCTTGGGCTGCGTGGCTCAAGCACCAGACTATGTTGGTCAATGAGTACCGACTCAATCTCTCTGATATCAAAGCGCGTAAATACTTAGCCGAGCAACTTGAGGCGTACTTCTTTGGTAGTGGGGCAGAGAAGCCAGTGGGCTATGTGCCAGTTAAGTAAGTCTGTCAGTGGACAGCCTCTTGCCATAATGTCCGAGAATGGCTACAAGGATAAGTGGTTCAAGTCTTGTAATTTAGTCCACCTTCCATGATCAGAGTACCCACCTCCAATCTATTTCTTAACCGAGAGTTAAGTCTGATCGAATTCAACAAGCGGGTACTCGCCCAGGCAGAGAATAGAGAGACGCCTCTCTTAGAGAGGTTGAAATTCTTAAGTATCGTCAGCAGTAATCTAGATGAATTTTTTGAGATACGAGTTGCCGGACTGAAGGAACAAATCAAGTTGGGGTCGCTCGTCCGCACACCCGACGGGATGGAGTCGGGGGAAGTTTTCAAGATAGTCTCAGAGAAGACTCACGAGCTGGTCAAAAAACAGTATCAGTTACTGAACCATGAGATTCTGCCAGAGCTAGCGGGTGAGGGAATTAACTTCCTGAGGCGGGCCGATTGGAGCGGCGCTCAGCAAGAATGGGTCAAGGCATTCTTCTTTCGAGATTTGATGCCGGTACTGACTCCGATTGGACTTGATCCAGCACATCCCTTCCCACGCGTACTTAATAAGAGCTTAAATTTTGTGGTGCAGTTGAGTGGGAAGGATGCTTTCGGGCGAGCTTCTGGAGTGGCGATTGTGCAGGCGCCACGGGTGCTGCCACGCTTGATTCTATTGCCTCGAGAGATCAGTGCCGGAGGGTACGATTTCATCTTTTTATCATCAGTCCTGCATGCCCATGTCGACGAGCTATTCTCCGGAATGAATGTACTGGGATGTCATCAATTCCGAGTCACTCGGAATAGCGATCTATTCGTAGATGAGGAGGAGGTCAAGAATCTGCGAGTGGCGCTGCAAGTTGAGCTTCCGCACCGCCATTTTGGTGATGCTGTGAGGTTGGAAGTATCGGATGGGTGCCCTCCACATATAGCGAGTTTTTTGCTGGATCAATTCGGATTGACTCCTGAAGACTTCTACCAGGTAGAGGGTCCAGTGAATCTAGTACGAATGATGGGGGTCTCTGACCAGATTGAACGTTCAGACTTAAAGTATCCACTCTTTATCCCCGGTCTGCCGGCAATATCCCAGAAAAATAGAGGGGATGATATTTTTCAGATGATGCGTAAGAGCGATATCCTATTGCATCACCCATACCAATCATTTCAACCGGTAGTTCATTTCATCCAACAGGCTGCAGTGGACCCTTGCGTAGTAGCTATCAAGCAGACGGTCTATCGTACCGGAACCGATTCTGTGATCATGGAATCCCTCATTGATGCGGCGAGTAAGGGGAAGGAGGTGACGGTCGTGGTTGAATTGCTGGCTCGGTTTGATGAGGAGGCTAATATTAACTGGGCCGGTCGTCTGGAGGGAGTCGGTGCTCATGTGGTCTACGGCGTGGTCGGTCACAAGACCCATTCCAAGATGGTAATGATCGTGAGACGGGAAGGGGGCTCATTACGCCGTTATGTGCATCTTGGCACTGGAAATTATCATCCCAGAACTGCCGGCTTATATACTGATTTCGGGTTACTCACCTGTAACGAAGAAATTTGCGCTGATGTGAATGAAGTATTCACACAGCTGACCAGTCTTGGAAAGGCGGGGAAGTTAAAACACCTGTGGCAATCACCATTTAGCTTTCACAGAGAGACTCTTAAAGCGATTAAAAACGAGATGCAGATTGCGAAGGATGGAAGACCGGCTCGTATCATTGCCAAGATGAATTCTCTGCTGGAGCCAGAAGTCATCCGGGCTCTCTATGATGCCTCCTCGGCAGGGGTGAAGATCGATCTCATTGTGCGTGGTGTCTGTGTGCTGAGACCTGGCATCGCTGGACTATCAGAGAATATCCGTGTGAGATCGGTGATTGGACGATTCCTTGAGCATACTCGCATCTTCTACTTTCGTAGCGATGGCTCTAACAATACGTATCTCTCCAGTGCAGATTGGATGGACCGAAATTTTTTTCGGCGGATCGAGATATGTTTTCCGGTTCTGAATTCACGACTGAAAAAACGCGTACTCACCGAAGGGTTAAAGCCCTATCTCAGGGATAATGGACAATCTTGGGAGATGGATTCGGATGGTGATTACCACCTAATAACTGCCCGTAGCAGCAAGAATTTTTGCGCCCAAGAGGCCCTTCTCACAGCGCTTTCAATTGTTAAGTAGATCCGAACTGGCATGAGGTAACTCGGACAATATCATGCCGATCGAAACCGAGCTCAAGCTGAGTCTATCCCCTGATGGTGTTACACGTCTGCAGCGTAGTACCCTACTCAAGTCATTAAGCATTTCCAAGCCGGTCACGCAAAGACTCTACAGTATTTATTACGATACCCCAAAGCTAGACCTCAAACGTCACGGTATCGGGCTACGGTTGCGCCGTAGCGGCAGGAGGTGGGTGCAGACCATAAAGGGGAGTGGAGGCGTTACCGCAGGACTGCATCAGCGCGATGAGTGGGAGTTCCCGGTTCTGAAAGAGCGACTCGATTTTACCAAGATAACGGACCCTGCCCTCATCAGGCTATTTAGTTCGGTCGAACTACGTGACCAGCTGAGACCTATTTTTACCACAGACTTCAAGCGTAGTGCCCGCATGCTCCGTCTTTCTGATGGTGGTGAAGTAGAGTTCTGTCTGGACCGGGGAGAGATTATTTCCGGTGATGACAGAATACCGCTGTGCGAAGTCGAGCTGGAATTGAAATCAGGTAGACCTGGACAACTATTTCAACTCGCGTTGGAACTACTGAACAGTGCTCCATTCAGACTGGTGAATGTGAGTAAGGCAGAGCGTGGCTACATGCTCTGCCTCAACGGTGATTCGCTGCCGATTAAGTCAGGGCAGGTCAAGCTTGATCCGGAGATGAGTGTCAGCACCGCATTCAAGGCCATTAGTTGGAGCTGCCTCAATCATCTGCATGCCAATGAGAGCGGGATGCTGTTAGGCCAAGATACCGAGTACTTACACCAGATGCGTGTTGCGCTGAGGAGGCAGCGTTCAGCAGTGAGTCTCTTCTCCAAGGTATTACCAAAGGATGGCCTCTCTTCGTTGTCTCGTGAACTGAAGTGGCTTAGCAGTCAATTGGGGCCAGCACGGGACTGGGATGTGTTTGTCATTGAGACAATGGCACCGATTTGCGCGAGTTTCTCTGAACACACCGGGATGAAGGTATTGCAGGATAGGTGTAACCATTTGCAAAGACAGCACCATGAATCTGCATGCCACGCCATTGAGTCAAATCATTATGTGCAATTGATGTTGCAGATGGGTGAATGGTTAATTGAGGAGGACTGGTTCGATCAGACTGGTACATCATCCATCAAGATGACTGGAACACAGTCAGGAGTGACGGTGAAGAAGTTTGCAGACAACCTTCTGGCGGATCGGCATCAGAAAATGATGAGGAAAGGAGAGGGGTTGACGAGTTTCAGCGTAGCGGAGTTGCATGATCTGCGCATCGTCGCTAAGAAGCAGCGGTATGCCGTTGAATTTTTTATTGGACTCTATCCGTCCAAGGGGGCGGGACGCTACATCCGGACCTTATCCTTATTGCAAGATATCTTGGGAGTGATGAACGACACCGTTAATGCCAAAAGACTACTGAGCGAGTTGCCTGTGGAGGGGGATACCGGTAGTCAGCAGGAGGCGGTTGGTATGATCCTCGGATGGGGTGAGGGCCTGTCCTCGTTGAAAAGAATTGAGCTGGAACGGGCTTGGGTGAAGCTTACTAAGATCGAGCCATTCTGGTAGCAGCGTACTCGGTCGATCGATCCGTTTAGTAAAAAAAAGAGGGGCCCCCTTAGGGGGCCCCTCTTTTTAACGTGGACCGAAACCCGATGATTACTTGATCACGGCCTTCAGCTCACCCTTGGCATATCTATTTGCCATACTGTCTAGCATGATCGGCTTGATCTTGCTAGCTTGTCCAGCGCAGCCGAATGCTTCAAAACGAGCCTTGCAGATATCCTTGGCGGCGGCAGTTGCATCCTTGAGGAATTTCCGTGGATCGAACTCGCTCTTGTTCTTGGCTAGATGACGGCGGACTGCACCGCTCATGGCGAGGCGGATATCGGTATCGATATTGATCTTACGCACGCCATTCTTGATCCCTTCTTGGATCTCTTCAACGGGCACGCCGTAGGTCTCTTTCATCTCACCGCCAAACTCGCGGATGATATCGAGCCACTCCTGAGGTACGGAACTGGATCCATGCATCACCAGGTGGGTATTGGGAATACGCTTGTGGATCTCTTTAATGCGTTCGATGGCGAGAATGTCACCGGTCGGCTTCCGGGTGAATTTATAAGCGCCGTGCGAGGTGCCGATGGCAATCGCTAAGGCATCCACGCCGGTCTGCTTAACAAAGTCAGCAGCCTGCTCCGGGTCGGTTAGCAGCTGGTCATGTGATAACTTGCCCTCGGCACCATGACCATCTTCAGCCTCACCCATACCGGACTCGAGCGAGCCTAAGCATCCCAGCTCTCCCTCGACAGAAACGCCGACAGCATGTGACATCTCGACCACCTTAGCGGTGACCTCAACGTTATATTCATACGATGATGGTGTCTTGGCATCGGCCTCTAGGGATCCGTCCATCATGACACTGGAGAATCCGCTACGGATTGCGTTAATGCAGACGCCGGGTGATGCACCGTGATCTTGGTGCATCACAATAGGTATATGTGGATAGGTTTCGACCGCCGCGGCGATCAGATGTCGTAGAAAGGCCTCACCGGCGTATTTACGCGCACCGGCAGAGCCTTGCATGATGACCGGGCTGTTGCACTCATCAGCCGCCTGCATAATGGCCTGAATCTGCTCCAGGTTGTTCACATTGAAAGCGGGAAGGCCGTAGCCATTTTCTGCTGCATGATCTAATAGTTGCCGCAATGATACGAGTGCCATTTGAGTCTCCTTCTAGTAAGAATTTGCTTATAAAAACTCGTGAATACTAAAATAATATAGGCGATCAGATAGGAAATGTTGGTCGCTTTTTTTAGAACGCCTTTTGATTATGCATTTCTATGCTCCCCGACCTTGACGATCTTCATGGTATTGGTACCGCCCGCCTTCCCGACCGGCTCTCCGATGGTCATAATGATAAGGTCCCCATTATGCACCGCACCACGTTTGAGTAGCTCGGTTTCTGCCAGGCCTAGGATTGACTCTGGATCATTCGATCCGCCACTGAATTTAATTGGGTAGACGCCTCGGAATAGAGTCATCTTACGGCGGGTACCCTCCTGTGGGCTCAGCGCAAATATGGGCACATTGGAGTTTCTGCGAGACATCAGTAGGACTGTATGGCCACTCTGTGTGAGTGCCGCGATAGCGCGGATCTTGAGATTGCTGGCGGTGAACATGGTGGCGCGTGCGATCGCCTCCTCAATGGTGTCTGGGATACCGGACTGGAAACGCCGTTGGTCCTGGCTTGCCAGAAATTCTTTCTCTGCTTCGAGGCATACTCTGGCCATGGCCTCGACTGTTTCAACCGGATAATCTCCAGCGGCAGATTCGGCGGACAGCATGACCGCATCAGTGCCATCCAGAACCGCATTGGCTACGTCTGATACCTCGGCCCGGGTCGGAATCGGGCTGGTGATCATTGACTCCATCATCTGGGTTGCGGTCACCACAAGCTTATTGTTAAGGCGTGCAGCACGTATCATTCTCTTCTGCAGTGCAGGGACCACCGCGTCACCCACCTCCACCGCCAGGTCACCGCGAGCCACCATAATTGCATCGGAGGCTAGCAGAATATCGTCCAGAGCTAGGATCGCCTCTGAGCGTTCAATTTTTGCCATCATCAGACTCTTGCCACCGGCCTGATGCATCAGGTCACGGGCCCACCGCATATCCTCACCTGTGCGCGGAAATGATACCGCGAGGTAATCTGCCTTGAGGGCTGCTGCAGTCTTGATGTCCTCCATATCCTTTGGTGTTAATGCAGGCGCGCTGAGTCCACCCCCCTTACGGTTGATCCCCTTGTTGTTGGAGAGCACTCCACCCTGTTCCACCACGCAATGGACTTGGCGCCCCTTGACCTGCGAGACGCCGAGCACGATACGTCCATCGTCCAGCATCAGTGTTGCCCCGGTTCCTACATCATTCGGTAGTTCTTTGTAATCCAGACCGACCTTTTCCTGGTCCCCCATCTCACACTCAGCGTCCAGAACGAACTTGTCACCGGCCTTAAGAGTGATCTTTCCATGTTCGAACTTGCCGATACGAATTTTTGGCCCCTGCAGATCTGCCAGTACGCCTACCGTCTGACCAGCGGCACGGGCCAGCGAACGAGCGAGCTCGGCATGCTCGATGTGCTCCTCTCGGGTGCCGTGGGAGAAGTTAATGCGGACTACATCAACCCCTGCATTGATCATCCGCTCTAGAACTTCTGGAGTGCTGGAGGCGGGCCCAAGGGTTGCGACGATTTTTGTTCTTCGGATCATTCTGTGAGTGGCGGTAAGGGGTGTCTCAGAGGTTAGCGCGCGCGTTCTTCGAGTATCTCGACGGCGGGCAGTTTCTTGCCTTCCAAGAATTCGAGGAAGGCACCACCAGCTGTTGAGATGTAGGATATCTTGTCATAGATACCGTACTTCTGGATCGCGGCGATAGTGTCACCGCCACCTGCCAGGGTAAATGCGCTGGTATTGGCGATCGCCATTGCAATGGTCTTGGTGCCGGAGCCGAACTGGTTAAACTCGAACACACCGACTGGACCATTCCATACTACCGTGCCCGCTTTCATAATGATGTCTGCCAGCTCTTGCGCACTCTTTGGCCCGATATCGAAGATCATCTCATCATCAGCGACTGCACCGGCATCCTTCAACACAGCCGGTTCATTCGCGTCGAATTTCTTACCGACCACAACGTCCTTCGCGATCGGAATGGAGGCATTACGTTTTGCCATTTTATCCATTAGCATCTTTGCGGTTGGGATCAGGTCATCCTCGCACAAGGACTTGCCGACATTCTTGCCAGTGGCTTTGAGGAAGGTGTTAGCGATACCGCCACCGACCACCATCTGATCAACCTTCTCGGATAGGGACTCAAGTACTGTCAGCTTGGTCGAGACCTTAGACCCACCGACGATAGCAACCATCGGCCGTGCTGGGTTTAGTAGTGCCTTGGTCAGAGCCTCCAACTCCTGGGTCAAGAGGATGCCCCCACAGGCAATGGGAGCATACTTGGCAATTCCGTGGGTCGATGCCTCGGCACGGTGTGCGGTGCCGAATGCATCCATCACGAAGATATCGCACAGACGGGCGTATTTTTGGGCAGTCTCATCCAGATTCTTCTTCTCACCTTTATTGACGCGGCAATTCTCCAGAACTACCAACTCACCTTCCGCGACTTCGAATCCACCCTCAACCCAATCCTTAATCAGTCTTACAGGCTTACCCAGACGTGCGGCAATATTGTCAGCGACTGGCCTGAGAGAATTCTCTTCAGACCATACACCCTCTTCAGGACGGCCCAGGTGAGAAGTTACCATGACCCTGGCGCCCTTGTTTAGGCAGTGGTTGATGGTGGCCATGGAGGCAGTAATACGGGCATCGGATGTGACCTTGCCGTCCTTGATGGGCACATTGAGATCGGCACGAATGAATACACGCTTACCCTTGAGATCGAGGTCGACAAGATTGATGACGGACATGGAAAGCTCCAAATTTATATAAATTTTAAGGGGCGGCCTACGAGCCACCCCTTAAATTGCTAGGCATCTGCGACGCCAAAAGTACAGTGGACGTACTGGGTCTACGAGCTGTGTTGAATTACAAGCTACTTGGCGACCACGCGGACCATCTCCAAAACCTTACTGGAGTAGCCCCACTCATTGTCATACCAAGAAACGACCTTGACGAAACTGCTATCGAGCGCCATTCCGGCCTCTGCATCGAAGATGGAGGTGCAGCTATCTCCACGGAAATCGGTGGAGACAACCTTCTCATCAGTATATCCGAGCACACCCTTCATCGAGCCTTCGGATGCTGCTTTCATGGCTGCGCAAATCTCAGCGTAGGAGGTCTCCTTGATGAGTTCTACAGTAAGATCAACCACCGACACGTCAGAGGTGGGGACACGGAAGGCCATTCCGGTGAGTTTCTTATTTAATTCTGGGATGACAACACCCACAGCCTTGGCAGCACCAGTTGAGGAGGGGATGATATTTTCAAGTATCCCGCGACCACCGCGCCAATCCTTGTTAGAGGGGCCATCAACGGTCTTCTGGGTGGCAGTTGCTGCGTGTACAGTCGTCATCAGTCCGCGTTTGATACCGAAGGTGTCGTTCAATACCTTGGCGATCGGAGCGAGGCAGTTGGTCGTGCACGATGCGTTGGAAACGATCGCTTCACCGGCGTAGGTATTGTCATTCACGCCATACACAAACATGGGTGTATCGTCCTTGGAGGGGGCGGACATGATGACCTTCTTGGCGCCGGCGGTGATGTGTTTCTCGCAAGTCTCTTTAGTGAGGAATAGTCCGGTGGATTCAACTACGACATCAGCACCTACCTCACTCCATTTCAGTTCAGACGGATCTTTAACAGCAGTCAGACGAATCCTCTTGCCTCGGACGATCAGCGTATTCCCCTCAACGACGACACTGCCATGGAAACGTCCATGCACAGAATCATGTTGTAGCATGTAAGCTAGGTAATCAGGCTCGAGCAGATCATTGATGGCAACGACCTCGATATCTGGGAAGTTTTCTACCGCGGCACGGAATACCATGCGGCCGATACGCCCGAATCCATTAATACCGACTCTGATGGTCATTTTATGAGCTCCTTAAATTGGAAAATATGCTGGAGCGGCGCGTTAACTTACGCGTCGCTGTTCTGTCAATTATTTAGATGACGCCCTTCACGGTCTTCACTACGTTCTCAACAGTGAATCCAAAATGTTTGAAGAGTTCGTTGGCGGGCGCAGATTCGCCAAAGGTCTCCATTCCTACCACCGCTCCCTCAAGTCCTACGTACTTGCGCCAGAAGTCGGATATTCCGGCCTCAACCGCAACTCGGCGCACACCCTTAATCAGGACGCTGTCCCTGTAGGATTGGTCCTGACGATCAAATAGATTAGTGCAAGGCATCGAGACCACTCTGACATGAATGCCGGCCTCTGCCAGTTCTTTTTGTGCGCTCATCGCCAAGCCAATCTCTGAGCCGGTAGCGATGAGGATCGCCTGCGGTTTCGCAGCGGCGGCTTCAGACAAGATATAACCCCCTTTATCGATCAGCTTGATGGTTGCTGCATCGCGTTTCTGGAATGGTAGATTCTGACGGCTGAAGATCAGTGTTGAGGGGCCGTTCATGCGTTCAATTGCCCGTGCCCAAGCCACCGCAGATTCGACGGTGTCGCAGGGTCTCCATACATCCATGTTCGGGATATAGCGCAGTGTCGCGGTCTGCTCGACCGGTTGGTGGGTTGGACCGTCTTCGCCCAATCCAATTGAGTCATGCGTAAACACAAACAGATTACGGATCTTCATCAGAGCGGCCATTCTCAGGGCGTTCCGAGCGTACTCTGAGAACATCAGGAAGGTGGCGCCGTAGGGGATAATCCCGCCGTGTAATGACAGTCCATTCATCATCGCACTCATGCCGAATTCACGTACACCGTAATAGACATAATTGCCACCGTTTTCACGGCTGATCCCTTTTGAACCTGACCATAGTGTGAGGTTCGACCCGGCCAGATCTGCGGATCCTCCGATCAGCTCTGGCAAGACTGGAGCCAATCCCTCGATTGCATTTTGCGAAGCCTTGCGGCTGGCGATGGTCTCTTCCTTGGCATTAACGCGATTGATGAATCCATCAACATGCTCACGCCAGTTTGCCGGCAGATCGCCGGACATGCGCCGTGTAAACTCGGCTGCTTCAATAGGGTATTTTTTCGCATATTCGTTAAACTTTTGATTCCACTCTTCCTCCAGCTTCTTGCCTTTGGCCCGTCCATCCCAAAGCTCATAGATCTCCTGAGGGATTTCAAATGGAAGATGGTTCCAGCCGATGTGGGGACGAGCGGCCGCGATCTCTGCATCTCCTAGCGCCGCTCCATGAACTTCGTGGGTATTGGCCTTATTAGGAGATCCGAGCCCTATCACTGTCTTACAGCAGATCATCGTGGGTTTGTTACTGATCTTTTTGGCCGCTTCAATTGCCGCCTCAATGGCAACCGGATCATGGCCATTGACATTGGGTACCACATGCCACCCGTAGGCCTCAAAGCGCTTGGGTGTGTCATCGGTGAACCAACCCTCGACATGGCCATCGATGGAGATTCCATTGTCGTCATAAAAGCAGATAAGTTTGCCTAGACCCAATGTACCTGCCAGTGAGCAGGCCTCGTGTGAGATCCCTTCCATTAGGCAGCCATCGCCAAGGAATACATAGCTATAGTGGTTAACGATGTCGAAACCGGGGCGGTTGAACTCGGAAGCAAGGATCTTTTCCGCCAGTGCCATACCGACAGCATTGGTGATGCCCTGCCCGAGAGGTCCAGTGGTGGTCTCAACGCCGGGTGTGTATCCATACTCTGGGTGACCTGGGGTCTTTGAGTGAAACTGGCGGAAACGCTTGATCTCCTCCATCGGTAAGTCGTAGCCGGTCAGGTGCAATAGCGCATAAATCAGCATCGATCCGTGCCCATTGGACAGTACGAAACGGTCTCGGTCAGCCCATTTAGGGTTGGCAGGATTGTGCCGCAGATGATGAATCCACAATACTTCAGCGATTTCTGCCATGCCCATGGGCATGCCAGGATGGCCTGAGTTGGCTTTTTGGACAGCATCCATCGCTAAAGCACGGATGGCGCTGGTCAGATTCTTGAAAACCGGCGCATTAAAATCACTGAATGTAGCCATAGACGCAGAACTCCCTCGTTCAACTAGATATAAAAAAATAAAAATACAGCACACGCGCACCCAAAAAAGCGATGTGCACTGTTAAAAGCGACATTATCGCTTAAGACGCGGTGTCAGACAACTGTGAAAAATTTGTGAAACTTAGGGGAATTGTAAAACAGGTCACCCGTGAGGGGGGAGGTTATTGATTTCGTAGTTTGACACCTAATAGTTTGAGTTTTCTATAAAGATGCGTTCGTTCCAGCCCTGATTGTTCAGCCACCCGTGTCATGTTGCCGCTTTCCTGCTCGATGAGCCGATCAAAGTATTGCTTTTCGAATAAGTCACGCGCCTCTCGCAGGGGAATATTAAGCGGCACGTTTGAAACTTTCTGTGCCGACATCGAAGAGGACAGTGCCCGCGTCACGTCATCGACTGAAATTTCATCACTAGTGCCGGTTAGTGCCAATGATCGAACGACACCGGTTAATTGCGAGAGGTTGCCGGGCCAGTCATAGTTGCGTAACGCATTTAGTGCAGCAGTAGTGAATTTTCGCGGGGGCGCTTCCCCGGATTCAATGCTGCTAGAAAGCATCTGACTAGCAAGCTCAGGAATGTTCTCCCGATGTGTTTTTAGGGCGGGGACATTAATGCAGAGACTGTTCAGAATCTCATACAGTCTAGAGTCATACTCGCCCTTTGCTGTTAGATCAGATAGTGGTAGTGAGGTGGCGCACACCAGTCGAACGTTGTATTTTTCGAGTTTTCCTAGCAGGAGCAGTAGGCCCCTCTGCTCCAGTCGACTGATCTTGCCAATCTCGTTGAGAAACAATAAACCACCTTGAGCTTGCTCCAACATCGCGAGCGGGGAGTCTGCAAGAGACGTGAGTGTCTCCGGTTCCACCCAGGGTGTATTCGGGCGGTGCAGGAATCGAGCACATAGCCTCATCCCGGTTCCAGGTTCGCCAGTGAGTAGCAGCGGAGCCTTAAGGTGAATGACCTGTTCTAAGTGGGCTTTTAGATTGGTGATCATCGACCCCTTGCCCAGGTTGTTAAGAGAGAGTGTGGAGTATGGTTTGACCTGCCCACCGCGGAGCGCGCGACCGACCGTACTCAAAAGCTTTTGTAGGGGTATCGGCTTTTCCAGATAACCGAACGCGCCAATACGCGTTGCTTCGACCGCAGTTTCGATAGTTCCATGTCCAGACATCACCACCACCGGCATGGTGAGTAGCCCACTTCCAGACCACTCTTTCAGGAGAGTAATCCCATCAGTGTCGGGCATCCAGATATCGAGCAGCACTAGATCTGGAAGGTTTTGGCTACGCCAGTTTCGAGCTTGCTCGGCATTCTCTGCCAGTGCCACTTGGTAACCTTCGTCATGCAAGATTTCAGATAGCAACTCACGTATGCCGATCTCATCATCAACTACAAGTATTGTATTGTTGGTCATGTTTTCAATTTAGAGCATCTAGTCATGGTGGACATTCCCCGGGGGTTATTTGTGAGTGACCGTAATCACACGGTCTCGGTCTTGGCAGCTGTAATGCTTTCCGCCGTCATGGGCAGGGTGATGGAGATACGTGCCCCGTGCGGAAGAATGTTTTCGATTTGTATCGTGCCATTGTGTTCTTCGACGATCTTCTTGACAATAGGCAGGCCGAGTCCGGTGCCCTTGGGCTTGGTGGTGACATAGGGTTCAAATGCACGCGCTCTGACCTCATCTGGGAAGCCACCCCCATTGTCGCTTACACTGAGACTTACCGAGCCCTGCAATACTTCGGTGCGGACTGTGATGGTGGGTTCCGTGGTGCCTGTCAGTGTGTCTTGAGCATTTTGTAGTAGGTTGTGGATCACCTGTCGCAACCGTGCTGAGTCACCCCTTACCAGAGGAAGGTTGGAGTTGAGCAGCAGTTCGATGTGAGGGGCCAGTTCACCCTCCACACCTTCATTTGTGCGCTCATATAGTGCCAGCACTTCCTCAACCAGTTTATTAATGTCCAGTAGGTGTAACTCCAATTTAGGTGCTCTGGCATACTCGCTGAACTCGTTGACCATTCTCTTTAGAGCATCAACCTGGTTGACGATAATTTCGGTCGAGCGCTGTAGTATCTCTGCATCCTGCCCACCTAACTTCTCCGCAAGCTTATGTTGCATACGCTCTGCAGAGAGTTGGATCGGAGTGAGGGGGTTCTTGATTTCATGAGCCAGGCGTCGAGCCACTTCCCCCCATGCTGCAGTGCGTTGTGCCTGCAACAGGTTGGTGATGTCATCAAAGACTACGACGCCACCACCACCAGAGTCTTGGGGCAGACGAGACCCTCGCAGCAGCAGTACCTGATTGCCTTCATCGACCGAGCGTTCCACTTGACATTGCCACTCCCCCGCCCTCTCTGAATGGAGCTCTCTTAAGATTGTTGATTCGAGAGAATGCAGTTGAGGGGCTTTTGCCACGCACTCTTCCATGGTCAGACCCTCAAGATGGGTGAGGGGGATCTTTAGAATTTGTTCCGCGCTAAGATTCGTAGTACGTAGTCGCAGCTCCTCATCAAATACGAGAACGCCGGATGAAAGGTTGGACAGTATGCTCTCCAGGTAGGCCCTGGCACTCTCTACCTCGTGCTGATTGCGTTGGGTCACTATACGAGCCTCTTCCAGTTGCTGAGTCATGAGGTTGAATGACTCGGTCAACACCCCTAGCTCATCTTTACTCTGCACCGGATGACGTCTACTGAAATCCCCTTTGGAAACGGCATGAGTACCTTCAGCCAGCATACCCAGGGGTGCGCTCAGTCGCTCGCTGATCAGAAAGGCAGCAGCTATTGCAGAAAGAAGAGAGAGCAATAGCGCCAGTGTTAGAGTCACCGCGTAGAGCTCCTTCATACCCTGACGCGATAATGATAGTGCCTGATAGTCGCGGTATACCGCCTGCACAATCTCGGCATCATCCGCCAGACTTTTCGGGACGGGCTGCAGTAACTGCAGTATCCGATCGACTTCCCCCGGTCGCTGTCCATTGACAAGTGCTACCGCCCATAAATACAGTCCCTTGTCGGGTATGGAATCGATCTTACTATAGACTCCTTGAATCCTAGCATGATTTATTTCCTCCTCATTCGGCACTCTTACAACTAGACTTGCAATCTCCGCTCCAGAGAATGCGACCACTCCACCCCCTTGATTAAATAGCGTAGCCTTCTGCATCCTTGAGTGGTCAACCAACTGGGCTAGTATTGCTGGTGACGGGGTGGTTTCCTTGGACAGAGTAATCGCCATGGATTGAGTCTTTTCGCGTAACTCGTCCATTAGATCATCTAGCATCGAGCGTCCAAGATTCAGACCGCCTTCCAGTGCCCGGTCTACCTTGATATCAAACCAGGACTCGATACTCTTCCCCAGGAACTGTACCGATACGCTATACACCAGAACGCCAGGAAGGGTTGCCATCAAAGAGAAGATAAGTAACAGTCGCAGAGCCAATTTGGAGCCAAATACGCCGTCCTTGAGTCTGCGTCTGAATCGCCATAGCAGATAACCGACCACCACCATCAGAAGCAACACAAACCCGACGTTGAGCGCGATTAAGAGTTGATAGCGGCGTTCAAGGAATCCGGCATTGGCACCTGCGGTTGCAAGCAGGAGCAACATCACCGCACCCAGTCCTGAGCCAATAATGATGAGATACTTCACGGCCGGGTTCCGTGATGTGTTTTCTGAGGGGGGAGTTTTACACTCCATTGCAACGTGTCGGAGCTTAGATTCCATTCCTTCGAGCTAATTGCTTCTACTTGGAATGGCTTGGGTAAGCGGGACAGGTCAAGCCACACCCTTAGCTCTGCAATATACTCAACATTCTGATTGAGCTCGGAGTTTGCGACAATGGGGTGGTTACGTAGCCTTCCCAAAACCTGTAGAGCTTCCTTCAGAGTGCTGAAGTTCTGTGACAATGATCCCCGGCTCAAGCGGTATTGACGTGTGAGCGCGTAGTAGCTTAATGCCTCTCTCTGTTTGCTACGGGCAACCTTCTCGTCGAGCCAGTACCAACGTGGACCCAGGAGGGTGAGTTCGCTCACAAAGTACAGAACGATCCCCTTCCCAAGTGACCGCTCTAGAATGGGGTTGAGTGTAATCTCAACATCTGCGTTGAACTGATAACCCTCATCCGCCGCATCCAGCGCGACGGACTTTATTCGTATATTTTCTGCATGAACGCTACCAGATAGTAAGAAGCCTGCAGCCAGCACCAAGATCGCGGATACGCGCAACAACCGTGCGATGAGGTCAGGACTTGTGCAACAGGGTATAGAAGAAACCGTCATGCTGGGGGCCCGGCAACAGTTGACCATCAAGCGCTTCCATTCTGGAGAGCGGTAACGGACGTGCATCTGGATGATGACTCAAAAATTTTGTCACCTGCAGCTTGTTCTCTTCGACGAATACCGAGCAAGTGGCATAGAGCAATTTACCATCTCTAGCCAGGGTCTGCCATAAGGCATCAAGTATTTTCTGTTGGTTGGCAGCAAAGTGAGGGAGATCAGTCTCGCGTCGTAGCCATTTAATATCGGGGTGACGTCGTGTCACTCCCGAGGCGGAGCAGGGTACATCGGCCAGGATACGATCAAAGGGCTTATCATCCCACCACTCTATCGGCTGGGCTGCATCAGCGCAGATAAGACGGTGAGCCTTGAGTTCGAGACGTGTGAGGTTTTGTGCCACTCGAGAGAGCCTGACGTCATCATGGTCGATCGCGGTCAGTTCCACGTCCGCAAGTTCCAATAGATGTGCCGTCTTACCCCCAGGGGCAGAGCAGGCGTCTAGTACACGCATTCCATCACGTACGTCAAGGAGTGGCGCTGCCAGTTGTGCACCCGCATCCTGCACCGACACAAGTCCTGAGCTAAATCCTGGTAACCTTTCCACTCCAACCGGTTGCGCAAGGATGAGAGCATCGTCCCATAGGGAATGTGCGGTCATGCCGCATTCTTGGAGCTGTTTCTGGTAATCCGCTACCTTTAACTTGCGACGGTTGACCCTCAGCGTCATGGGAGGATGTTGATTCCCAGCTTCTAGTATCGCCTGATAATCGTTTGGATATTGCTCGCGTATCCTGTCTATCCACCACTGAGGGTGGGAATGCCGACCGACATCGCTCTTGATCGCTTGTGCCAGTAGAGTCGCGCGTTGCCGCATGAAGTTGCGCAATACTGCATTGACCAGCCCAGGGGCTCCTTTATTATGTTTGCTGCCCCCCAGGCCAGAAGATGCAGATACGGCATGGTCCACCACTGCATGAGGGGAGGACTTGCTATATTGCAGTTGATACAAGCCGACCAGTAACAGACACCGAAGATCTTGGTGCTGTAGCGGTTTTTTCACGAGGAGTCCGAGCAATGCATCCAGTTGACCATAGAATCTCAAGGTCCCGTAACTTATGTCCTGAATCGCTCCGCGCTGTTGACCGGAAAGAGAGGGATGATCTCGCCAAGTCTCCTGCAGCACTGTAGTCAGGCTTGCACCATCCAGCACCTTGCTCACGACCAAGGTAGACAGGTGCTGAGTTTTAATCATCTAGGTATTCGAAGCGATCACCAGGCCGTAATCGACTGCCTGTGAGAAACTCGCCCACATTCATTTTTTTCCCGCCCGATTTTTGTATCACTTTCAGTACCAGAGAGTTCTTCCCGCATACCACCGCGATACCTTCTCGTTCGGTTGAGATAACTTCTCCAGGATTGCCGGGACTACTTACCCCCACCTCGGCCTGCCATATTTTAAGAGGGGTTGCATGGATGAGGGAGTGTGCGCCGGGGTGCGGGTTAAATGCGCGGACGGCCTGGTTGATTTGCTCTGCATCTAGCTGCCAGTCGATTTTGGATTCGCTCTTCGCTAGTTTGGATGCGTAACTGGCCAACGTTTCATCCTGAACGGTGGCGGAGAGCCTTCCTTGCTGCAGAAGTGACAGAGCTTCCACGATGCAGCGCCCCCCCATTAAAGCGAGCTTGTCGTGTAGGGTCTGAGAGGTATCATCTGCTGCGATGGGGATACTTTTCTGAAGCAGCATGGGGCCGGTATCGAGACCCTGATCCATCTGCATAATGGTAATCCCGGTTGCGCAGTCACCCGCTAGGATTGATCTTTGTATCGGTGCTGCGCCACGCCAGCGAGGCAGTAGTGAGGCATGGATATTGAGACATCCCAAGCGGGGAATGTTCAGGATGGATTTAGGGAGTATCAATCCATAAGCGGCAACCACCATCACATCAGCATTGATCGAAGTGAGTTGAGAATCGATCTCAGATTGCTTGAGTGAGTGGGGTTGCAACAGGGGGAGTTCGTGCTGTTGTGCCAGTCTCTTAACTGCGCTTGATGTGACCTGCATTCCTCGCCCGGCAGGACGATCAGGTTGGGTCAGCACCATCGCGATCTCGTGCCCAGCCTTCAGCAGCGCTTCAAGTGCATGCGCGGCGAATACCGGAGTTCCAGCAAAAATGATCTTCATGTTAAGTCTAGTCCGCCTCAGGGAATCTGTTCAGGGGCTCTCTCAAATAGCTGTCTGGGAGGAGTGCTATAACGGTTCATAAATAGATGAGGTGTTCATAGCGGATTGGCCGCAAAGCAAATGAGGGCTATTACACCGGCTTTCGCTGTTGTTTCTTTAATCTAGACTGGATGCGAGATTTTTTCAGTGGGGACAGGTACTCAACAAATACCTTTCCGAGTAAATGATCCATCTCGTGCTGTATGCACACTGCCAGTAGTCCATCGGCATCGAGCATAAAGGGATGGCCGTCACGGTTCAGCGCCTTGACAGAGACCCGCTCGGCACGTTTTACCTTTTCAAAGATTCCTGGTACCGAGAGGCAGCCCTCTTCATGGACAGACTGACCGCTTCTGGCAGTAATTTCAGGGTTGATCAAGACGTGTAACTGGTCACGGGTGTCGGATGTGTCGATCACGATCACACATAGATGTACATCAACCTGCGTCGCTGCTAGACCGATACCGGGGGCAGCATACATGGTCTCTGCCATGCCTTGCACTAATGCGCGAATGGAGCCATTTACTTCTGGGACCCTCGCCGCTACTGTATGCAGTCGGCCATCTGGGTACTGCAGTATCTTCAAGATTGCCATAGTAGGACTTGTTTATTGAATAGACTGACTGAACAGAATCTAGGGCATATTATCAGAGCACTTCTTCAATAGCTTACCTCTCTACGAGTGCTTCGCCACACGCAGACTCTTGCCCGTGATCTATAGTATGAGACAGAGTCTTTGGTCATGATTTAGTCTGTATAGAGGTTTGAACTCTTAGAGCGCCCATTATATCCGGGATCTTGTTTTCGATCTTTTTTCAAGCTGCTTTGAGGCCGTTGAGATTGATCTCTATTCACCTAACATGATCTAGCGGCTCTTCCTAACATCAAGCAAGACTTGAGACTAGTGAAACGGTTGCGGTCTATACTCTTGGAGGGCTGCTGTTTCAAATGATGTTGGCCGCCGCCAGTAATACGGAGAGGGTGGATTTAGATGGTTTGCGGCCTCTCAAGTATCCGGATCATCATGCTAGGAATATGGATACACGGAAGCCCTCATCCGCTTGACGGCAGAAGCGCGATCCTCCATGCTGGTAGCATTCGAAGTGAAATTTTTGACTGTTAATCTGACGGGCCGCGCCCCAAATGACCCCTATCAACGCAACTATTCTGAGATCTCAGTGACCGGGTTCGCACTCCTGTTAAAGGTGGTCACTGGCGGTTTACGGATACTCACAGGAGATTCATGGGTAAGACTCTAATCATCGCCGAGAAACCCTCTGTCGCAGCAGATATTGCGAGGGTATTGGGTGGTTTCACCAAGCAGACGGATTACTTCGAGAACGATCAATACGTGTTGTCGTCGGCCATAGGTCATTTGCTCGAGCTGGCGGTGCCGGAAGAATATGAGATTAAGCGCGGCAAATGGAGTTTTGCAAATCTGCCGGTCATTCCCCCTCACTTTGACCTCCATCCCATCGAGAAGACCGAGTCACGACTGAAGCTCCTGACTAAGCTGATCAAGCGCAAGGATGTGGATGCACTTATCAATGCTTGTGACGCGGGACGCGAGGGGGAGTTAATCTTCCATTACATTAAGCGCCATGTTGCCACCAAGAAGCCGGTCAAGCGTCTCTGGTTGCAGTCAATGACTCCCACCTCAATCCGAGAGGGTTTTGCAAAGTTGCTTGATGATGCTGCCTTGCAGCCATTGGCAGAGGCTGCAGTGAGTCGTTCGGAAGCAGACTGGCTGGTCGGGATTAATGGTACACGCGCCTTGACAGCATTCAACTCTCAGGAGGGCGGGTTTCACAAGACCACGGTGGGGAGAGTACAGACACCGACGCTAGCAATCCTAGTTGAGCGGGAAGAGGTCATCAAGAAGTTTATCCCACATGACTATTGGGAAATACATGGCAGTTTTTCCGCCAAGGCCGGTAACTATAATGGCCGGTGGTTCGACGAAAAGTTTTCTAAAGAAAAGAAAGATAGCGAACATAAGGCAGAGCGGCTGTGGGATCAGAAGAATGCCGAGACTATCCGTGTCAAATGCCAAGATAAGGCGGGCTTCGTCACCGAAGAAAGTAAGCCCACTACAGAGATCTGCCCTCTGCTGTACGACCTCACCAGCTTGCAGCGAGATGCTAATGGACGATTTGGTTTCTCCGCCAAGAGTACGTTGGGTTTGGCGCAGGCTTTATACGAAAAGCATAAGGCCTTGACGTATCCGAGGACCGATGCTCGCGCATTGCCGGAAGATTATATTGATACTGTTAAGGATGCCCTGAGTTCATTGGAGAGTACTCGCTACGGAGTATTCGCTAAGCAGATATTGAAAGCAGGCTGGGTCAAGCCTAATAAACGCATATTCAATAATGCCAAAATTTCAGACCATTTTGCCATTATCCCAACATCGCTCGAACCCAAGAATCTGAGCGATGCAGAGGCCAAGCTCTATGACCTGGTTACCAAGCGATTTCTGGCAGTCTTCTATCCCTCTGCCGAGTTCCTTGTCACCACCCGCATCACTCGAGTTGAAGACGAACCCTTTAAGACCGAGGGCAAGGTGATGGTCAGCCCTGGCTGGCAGGCGGTTTACGGTAAGGAAGCGCAATCGGACGGGGTCGACGATGACTCGACTCTGGTTGCAGTAGAGTTAAACGAGTCGGTTCTCGCTCAAGAGGTAAAGGTTATCCCCCATCAGACCCGTCCACCAGCAAGGTTCAACGAGGCTACGCTGCTATCTGCCATGGAGAACGCGGGAAAGTTGGTTGAGGACGGAGAGCTACGCGAGGCCATGAGTGCGAAGGGGCTCGGTACGCCGGCTACTCGTGCTTCGATTATCGAGGGATTGGTATACGAAAACTATTTGCAGCGGGTCGGGCGTGAACTGCACCCCACCGCCAAGGCATTCTCACTAATTACATTGTTGAGAGGTCTGAAGGTGCCAGAACTCACTTCACCCGAATTAACAGGTGACTGGGAATTTAAGTTACGTCAGATCGAGCAGGGAAAGCTTGAGCGCAATTCCTTCATGGAAGAGATCGCCGTCATGACACGCCATATGGTTGAACAGGCGAAGAACAATCGTGGTGAAACTATCAGTGGGGATTTCTCCACGCTCAAATCACCCTGCCCTAAATGTGGTGGTGTGGTGCATGAGACCTACAAGAAGTTTCAGTGTAAGAAATGTGATTTTGCGTTGTGGAAGATTGTTGCAGGGCGACAATTTGAAGTGGCGGAGATGGAGGCCCTGATTACCCAGCGAGAAGTTGGTCCGTTGCAAGGCTTTCGTAGCAAGATGGGGAGGCTTTTCGATGCCAATATTAAGCTCAACGATGATCTTGAAATGAAATTTGATTTTGGTGGAAACGGGGAAGAGACGGCAGAAGAGGTGGATTTCTCTGGCCAAGAGTCGCTCGGAAAATGCCCGCGATGTGGCAGCGGGGTATTTGATCATGGCATGAGCTATACCTGTGAGAAGGCTGTCGGTGGCGTCCGTAGTTGTGATTTCAAAACTGGGAAAATAATTCTTAAGCGTCCCATCGAGCGTGAACAAGTCGTCAAGTTATTAGCGGCGGGTAGAACCGACTTGCTGCCAAAGTTTACCTCTAAGAAGGGGCGGCCATTTTCAGCCTATCTTGTGATGGGTGCAGGTGGGAAGGTGGGTTTCGAGTTTGAGCCGAGGCAGGCAAAGGCAGCAGCAGAAACAAAGGCGGTAAAGCCCATGTCCAGGGTGTCAGCCGCTAAAAAATCTTCCGTCCGTAAAGCCTAAGCACATCCGTCAGAAGCAGTTGAATTGTCTTGGTAGAGTGTGTGGGCTTACTGTGCGTATCTATCCAATACATCCAACAAGTATCAATTCAGCCTGAACTTGGGGGGTTAATAGCTCCCTTCAAGCGCTCAACTTCTCCAATAGGCATCAATCACCGCTAAAGTTTCGCACCAAACATGGCTGGGAATAGGAATCTTACTATTCCCCCCATGATCCAGATAACGCACATCAGACTCGAAACCACGGCAAGACCTTCGCCTATTGTTGATATCAGTGTTACCGAGAGGCTATTAAACTCCCCCTCCCCGGATTCGTTGAGACGGCGACGACGGCGCTGCCTCACCCAGATGTTCAGTCCAATTGCAACGGGAATAAGGGTAAGAGAAATAAGTAAGTTATATATGGGATCATCCATTGACCAGCCTCTTAATAAAGTGTTTTTACAAAAAATCCTAACTGCCGCCTAAAACTTTCCCCAGCGTAACGACTAACTCAAGCTGCCAGCTTCAAATCGCCTTAGTCTACTTCATCACCGGTTCTTCGGGTTGCTGACGAGCATTGATGTAGCTGAAATGTCAGCTTATTATTAACTGGTCTGGCAATTTATCTGGTATGGACTGCGCTTTCGAGTTCGATTTTTATTCTGACAGGTGCCATTAACTAATCGTTCCCTCTGGTCTATAAAATTCCGACTTGCTGGCGTGTAACTTCACCGTTCGGTCCTTTGGTCTTGAGGACGAAGCGTGTAACTGATGAATATGATACCACCTGGAAACGAGTTAACGCGCTTAGACGTGGCAATAATATACAATACTCACGTACAGTCATCATCTCTATCCATCCTCTGCTATGAATGAGAAGTCCAGTCAATTAACGTCCTCAGTCTTGACTGTGCGCCCGGTCACCAACTACCGCGAGATGGGAAGATTCATCAATCTTCCTTGGCATGTCTATGCAGATGACCCCATGTGGGTTCCGCCTCTACGCATCGAACGGAGGTTTCATTTTTCCCGATTTAACTCATTCTTTAAGCATGGAGAATGGCAGGCATGGATCGCCTATCGGGATAATCAACCGGTGGGAAGGATCAGTGCACAGATTGATCGGATTCACCGGCAACACCACGGAGCAGATACCGGGCACTTTGGGTCGTTCGAGTGTGTGGACGATAGCGAGGTATGTGCGGCACTGATACAGACCGCCGAGGAATGGCTGGTCGCTCGGGATACCAAGCATGTCAGTGGACCATTCAGTCTATCCATTAATCAGGAGTGCGGCATCTTGGTGGATGGATTCGACACTCCGCCGGCGGTGATGATGCCTCACTCGCCGAGATGGTACGGACGATTACTCGAAGAACGAGGCTACCAAACGGTCAAGGACCTACTCGCCTACTGGGTTGATGTGGACTTCGAGGTGCCGCGTGTGATGCGAGCACTGATCAACAAATTTTCTAAACGGATACATCTCAGGAATCTGCGCATGGATCAATTTAGCGCTGAGATGGAGGTTCTGCGTGATCTCTTTAACGATGCTTGGTCAGAGAATTGGGGTTTTATCCCTTTCACCGAGGCAGAGTTCGCAGAGCTGGGTAATAGCCTGCGACTGCTCGTGCCGGAGGGCTTTATCCAGATTGCAGAGGTCGATGGCATCCCTGCGGCATTTATGGTGGGGCTACCTAATCTGAATGAGATCCTTTCTAAGCTTGATGGGAGTTTATTTCCATTCGGCTGGATCCGTTTGATCAGGTGGTACAGAGGCCACTCAGCCCGTACCGGTCGGATCCCGTTGATGGGAGTACGTAAGCAGTTTCAGAATACCCCCCTCGGAATGGCTCTGGCCTTTATGGTGATCGATGGGCCCCGGAAGTCAACGCTCTCTGCGGGGATCCGTGAGGTTGAGATGTCGTGGATACTCGAGAATAATAAGCCGATGCGCGGTATCCTTGATCTCATTGGGAGCAGGCAGTATAAGCGATACCGCATCTATGGCCGGACCCTTTAAGTCGCCAGCGACCTCACAGAAAATATCAGTAATGGAAATTTAAGATGAATCAGACAGTTCGGTTTAGTGCTCTGGTGCTGGCGGCGGATCGGACCACTCACGACCCAGTGGCGAGCAGGGCAGGCACTGCCTGTAAGGCAATTGCACCGATTGCTGGAAGGCCGATGATCATCCGGGTATTGGATGCGCTGGAGTCGAGCGAGATAATAGACAAGATTGTTATATGCGGCCCCCCCGCATCTGTTCTCCCAGACTGCCCGGAGCTGCAGAAGCGGATAGAGTCGGGCCGTGTCAGCTGGCTACCGAACTTGGACTCGCCAAGTCGTAGTGCCAATAGTGGCCTGTCTCAGATGGTCAATGACTCGCCGGTATTATTAACGACGGCTGATCATGCGCTACTCACCCCTGCAATTATCCGCTATTTTTTACGTGAGTCCTCTGCGATGGATAGTGATGCCACGGTGGGGGTGGTTAAACATGCGGATGTCGATGTTGCTTTTCCGGGAACGAGGCGTACGGTGATACGGTTACGTGATGGCGGGATCTGTGGATGCAATCTTTATGCTTTTTTTAATCATCGTGGACGAGATCTGGTCACATTCTGGCAGAGGGCTGAAGATCTGCGTAAGCGCCCTTGGCGCTTGGTTTCACAGGTTCTTGGCCCGGGAGCAGTTCTCTCCTACCTGATGGGGCAGCTGACACTTGACCAGGCACTGAATGCGGTCTCGTCCAGGGTCGGCGTTAAGGTACGGACAGTGACACTGCCTTACCCACAGGCGGGTGTCGATGTCGACAAGGTTGAAGATATGATGCTCGTTGAGTCGATCCTGGCGGGAGAGGCATTATCCTTCCAAGGTGGGAGTGAGACCAAAGATCGGCATCCGGCCGCATGAGTGTCTCTTTGCTATGAAGGTGGTGGTGGGGTGCGCGTGAAAATAATAGAACGGTATATCATACGCGAGCTACTTATACCGTTTGTGGTGATTATCGTGATACTGGCGGGGTTGTATGCAAGCTTCGTCAGTGGACGTTTCCTGGCGGGGGCGCTGACCGAGTCTCTTGGTGTTATGGCCATGCTAAAGCTGGTCATGCTGAAGACGGTTATATCACTAGATGTGCTGATGCAGTTGGCGTTGTATGTTGCTATCGTTATTGGTCTTGGAAGGCTGCACCGGGACCAGGAGATCAATGTATTACGCTCTGCCGGAGTCAGTGACCGTCGCATAATCTACGCCGTTCTGATGGTTGCCATTCCGATCGGAATCATCATCGGCCTTTTGTCAATTTTCGTACGGCCTTGGGCTTATCAGGAAAATTTTTCGCTGAATGTGCAGGCAGAGGCAGAGTTAAATACGGACCGATTCCAGGCTGGGCGTTTTTATGGAAGTGAGGGGAGTGGTCGAGTCATTTATATTCAGAGCAAGGATGGCCCTGACAAGCAGATGAGGAATGTATTCCATTATGTCAATAAGGGTGACAGCAGTGAGATCATTGTGGCCAAGGAGGGTTGGCAGCAGAAATTTCAGATCGGACAGCGGTCCCAAATCCATCTATCTGATGGTTATGTCTACCGGTTCATGCACTCGACCGCGAAAGACACCATCGCTCAGTTCGACAAGTTAGTATATTTCACTGATAAAGGTAGTTCAGCGGGTTATGCACGTAAGTCTGCTACCAGTTGGCACTTAGCAGGTTCAGACCAGTCTCGTGACATTGCCGAGTTGCAGTGGAGACTCTCACGACCGATCGGAACGATCCTGCTGGCCTTGATCGCCATCGCATTCACTCGTTCTTCGCCCCGCCAGGACAAGGGTGAGAAGCACCTCTTCCTAGCCGCCATGGTCTTCGCGATGTATTACATCCTAGGAGGATTGGCTCAGACTTGGGTCGAGCAAGGCACCGTCGGCAGCCTGCCCGGGGTGTGGTGGTTATATGCTCTGATGCTCATTGCCGCGTTTGGCTTGCTTTCATCCAGTCCTGATCAGAGGATGCTTCTGCGTCGATGACAATCATTAACCGTTATCTGACTCTTCAGGTTCTGATCGGACTGGTCGTTGCCACTGCGGTGATTCTACCTGCGTTCTCTTTTCTCGATTTACTGGAGCAACTAGGTAAAGTTGGGACAGGGACTTACCGTGTGCAGGATGCGCTCTTGGATACGAGCTTCTTATTGCCACGTAGATTTATTCAGCTTGCGCCCTTTATCGCATTATTGGGAACTGTCTTTGCTCTGGGACGGTTAGCAGTTAATCTGGAATTAACCGCGTTACGGGTGGCAGGGCTCTCCCCTACTCGTATCAGTCTTGCCCCGCTCGGGGTTGGGCTGGCGCTGTTACTATTTATTGCTGTACTGGAGCAGTTTGTTGCACCATACCTTCAACAGAAAGCCTTCTCAAATCAGGCAGCTGCACTTGGAAAGACTACAGAGTTGGGCAAGGGGTTGGGTATCTGGACTCGGGATGAGCAGAATATATTACGCATTGGTGAGATGCAGGGAGACAAGAGAGCGGAGAATATCGAGCTGATGCACTTTGATCGTAATGGTTTCTTGGTGACTTACACCCATGCCAAGTATGCCATCGTTATTGATGATAATCTCTGGGAGCTGAATGATGTCATCACAAAGACATTTACTGGAGAGAGAGTTGAGTCGGCGAATGCAAGCTCAATTCTCTGGAAATCATTCGTGAATCCAGAAGATATATCGACCCTGAATAAATCACCCGAGAGCCTCTCTCCTACCGAACTGTTTCAGCATGTCAGCTTCTTGCGTGATACAGGTCAGGAGGCGGATGCCTATTCGATGGCCTTGTGGCGAAAGATGGGTGGTGCACTGACAACCATCGCGATGCTGCTATTTTCAATACCCTTTGTCCTGAGTTCGGCGAGAACAGGTCTTGGTAGGAAGATGGTACTCGCTGCCTTAATGGGGGTGGGCATTTATCTAGTTGATCAGATTATTGCAAATACTGGTTTGCGGCTAAACTTCAATCCACTATTGACCGCCCTGATCCCGGGATTGGTGCTGATTACCATGGCCAGTCTCTGGCTGCGACGGTTTTTTTAGGATCACCTGTAAAAAGCTCATCCGTAGCTGTGATTGTGGTTCGGTTATAATCGATAGATTACTCATTCTCTGTCCTTGCCCTATTTAGCGATTGATTGTTGTATTTGGTCCGGTCAGGGCAATTTACGGCAGCATTTGGCGAGTGTTATCTGTCGGGGTAAAGAAAAAATGGCTGTTCAGATTTTAAGTCGTGTACTGGTTAGGATAGATGGTAGAGCAGTCACAGATCGATAGATTAGCTTCTGGAACGGCCAAGGTTGGATTTCTTTTAAATCCTCGCAGTGGCCGTATCCGCAAGAATATTGATGTGGTGAGAAATATTCTTGCGGAGATTTCCGCCTCGATTTGTTTGGAAGCATCGGATAAACCGGAGATCAGTGCATCGATGGATGCCCTCTTGAAGGCCGATATTGATTTGCTGGTAATCATTGGTGGTGATGGAACAGTTCAGGCAGTGTTGACCCACCTCTTTATATCACAGCCTGTAAAGTGGCCGGTTCTGACAATCGTTCCTGGGGGCACCACTAATATGATTGCGCTGGATCTTGGGATGATGAGTACACCAGAGTCCATCTTGCGGCGATTGAGAGATTGTTTATTGGAGCGGTCTACCCCTCTGTTATTGCAACGCCCGGTACTTTCTATTGAGCAACCTGGGACCACTAAGGTTTATGGCATGTTCTTTGGTGTCGGTCTGATTGCGCATGCCGTGATACTCTCTCGGAGCCAAGTTAAGCAGTCTGGCATCACCGGGGAGGCTTACTCTGGAATCATCATGTTGGGATATCTTGTTGGAGTGATTCTTGGACGAAGGACTGGGCTATGGGCGCCGACTCAGATGTCAATCACCGATAAGAATGGTCTGACTCATAAAGGAACCTATCTACTCCTCTTTGTCAGTGCTCTTGACCGATTGTTGTTCGGTATGCGCCCCTACTGGGGGCGGGAGAAAGAACCTCTGCATGTTACATATGTTGAGCAACAGAAGAGCCCTCCTTGGCACGCATTACGGCTTCTACTATCAGGCCATAGTGCGGCCCTCAAGGAGCAGGATGGATATCACAGTCATAATACTAACGTACTAGAGATACTGATGGATGATGATTACATCATCGACGGTGAGTTTTACCGGGCAACAAGTCAAGATGGGCCGCTACGTATTTCTGCAGCTGGGCCGGTTACCTTCCTGGTACCGGGTGATACAACTACAAACGCATAATAATAATGGACTCTGTGTCGGTATCAAGTCGACATCTCCCAGATAGCTTAATTCTGGAGATGGCATCCATGAGTTCTAGGGCGGTACCGACAGACTTCTCGATCCTGGTCGATGAGCTGATTGCGCGCTTCGGTGTATCGCTGGATGCGGTGATTCTTTATGGATCATGCCTACGCTCGCAAGATGCAGCTGATGGGGTTGTTGATTTTTATGTTGTGGTGGATGACTATAGTCGTGCCTACCCGGAGCATCTCTTGCGACATCTCAATGCATGGCTGGCGCCGAACGTTTTCTATCTGGAGGCATCGGATCAGGAGAAGAAGTTTCGCGCAAAGTATGCAGTGGTATCAATGGCGGATTTTGAACAGGGTACTCGCGATTGGTTCCATCCCTATCTGTGGGCTCGTTTTGCTCAGCCCACACGGCTGATGCATGTGAGAGATGACGCCACTCGACATCGCATCCATCATGCGTTAGCCCATGCGGTGGTAACATTCCTCGGGTCGAGCATCCCATCACTGGGGTCATGCACGGTGACTGCAGAAGAGATCTGGACCAAGGGATTATCTCTGACCTATGGGGCAGAACTTCGAACCGAGAGGGAGACACGAGCCCACCAACTGACCCAACTGAATCTTGAGGACTACACAAGACTGACGGCACAGGCTTTGCCGATGCTGATGGAAAAAATGGAGGCCATGCAGGATGGAACTTACCGCTGCTTGGCTGATGAGGCAGAGCAACAACGATCACTGCGGAACTGGCGGCTGCGCCGCTGGCAAGGCAGAGTTCTGTCAGTTCTGAGACTGACGAAGGCGGCATTTACCTTCCGAGATTGCGTAAGCTATGCCGCTTGGAAGATCGAACGACATACCGGGGTACATGTCGAGATCACCCCCATGCTGAGACGACATCCCGTATTATGGGGCTATAAAATTCTTTGGCAATTATTGAGAAAGGGTGTGCTGCGTTGATGCTGGTCACATGGGTTGAATCCGTGCACCCTTATACTGTCAGCCAATCAGGTAAGTAAAGAATTCAGATCGACCACTGTTTCAACTTGTGGCGGGAATGGGTTGTCATCTCCAGCGCGCACCCGGCCCAGGAACGAGACACCATTCAGATCTGCACTCTGGTAGTCAATCAGAGCATCACCGATCATTAAAACATGCTCAGGGGTGAGGGAGTGGGCCGACAGAATATCTGCGATCAAGGTCTGCTTCGATGTGGGGGAGCCTCGTACCTCGACAAAGTAGGGTGCTAGGCCGCGGCGTGTGACGATGGTAATGAGCTCTGTTTCCGGTGTGCCAGAGGCTACAAATAGCGGTATAAGAGATGCTTGCTGACGGATGAACTCATTTGCACCGGGTACCGCCTGGCTATCAATGACGGACTCGACCACTCGTTTAGAGAACTGTTGATCCAGTTCCTGCTCCTCTTCCACTGTCAGAGGTGGCTTGCCTAGCAGGTGCTGTTGAAAGTAGCGGAACTTTTGGTAGCGCGACATACCACCATGAGCTTTGTGGTACTCAACCACGGCGGATGTGACCGCCTCACCATGAGGCCGGTAGAGATCAGCGAATGCCTGAGTCTTAATGTCTCCTGACTCAACCACCACACCATCAAAATCGAATATGATGGCCTGCCAGTTCCTCGTGCTCATGCCCTATTGTCAGATACTGCTGGCGTGGCGTCATCGTTATCCCCCGAGTGATGCAAGGCTGTATGGATATCCCTGAGGCAGTCGAGCAGACCTTGTCCTAGGTCAACATGCTCGTTGAGCACCAACTTTCGACCGACACGGGGTTGAAATGCATAGGGCGTTATTTCGTAGTGGTGTAACGCATTGCCCTCATCAAAGTTCAGGTCTACCTTCCACGGCATAATTTCAGAGATCATGGTCATGACCTCTTTGATGCGTAGACGCTCTTGCCCGGTTAGGATCAGATGTCGGTTGGCAAACTCAGGGGCCAGTACTTGCACGCTCATCCGCGCGGCATCTTCAACGTGAATGTACTCACGGATCGCCTCACCGCTACCTTGATAAGTAATCGAGTGATGCTCCACCGCCTCCTGCAGCATGCGGTAGATGCCGTTGCGGGTATCGGCACGTCTGCCGTACAGAGATCCATACCGCAAGATGCTGTACTCTAGCCCGTAACGCTCATGATAGGTCTCGATAAAGCGCTCTGCAGCTTGCTTACTCGCTCGGTAGAAGGAGCCGGACTCGGAGTAGACGTAGATGGTGCTGGCGAAAACAAAACGATGGGCACCTGCAAGGCGGGCCGCCTCCAGGACATGCATATTACCCAGGACATTGACGCTTGCGGTGGCGAGTGGATTGTTGTGTGCTTCATCAATATCGGCGATGGCTGCGAAGTTGTAGACCACGCTCGCCCCACGAGTCGCCTCTACCACCTGGTTTAAGTCCATGATGTCACCGATGATCATCTCCTGATCGGGACTGAGATAAGGCGAGAGGCAGCGATCAAATAAACGTACCTTATAACCAGCAGATGACAGCGCATCAGCCACATGACTTCCAAGAAATCCGCTGGCGCCGAATACGATGGCAATTTTGTCAGAGTTCATTATCTATAGGTTCTCCATTAAACCTGCTCTGATCAACCCCTGGAGAAGATTCTCCGCGGCTTCGATCTCCATCCGTTGACGAGCCTCTCTTGCAAGAGAGCCGATGTGAGAGGTCAAAATTATATTATTACATTTGAGTAGTGGACCAAGATAAGGCTCCTGTTCAAAAACATCGAGCGCGGCCATACCAAGCTTTCCAGAATTGAGCGCCTCTTCTAGTGCGGACTCATCAATAAGGCCGCCCCGAGCGGCATTGATTACGATTGCGCCAGTCTTCATGCGAGCAAAGGATTCAGCGTTGAGTAGGTGGTGGGTCGATGTGCTGTAGGGGAGATGCAGACTGATGATGTCTGATTCTGCCAGTAATTTTTCCAGCGGCAGCAATGTCACCCCGTCCGGAGATT
>JACDSH010000001.1 GCA_013450215.1 Nitrosospira sp. | reverse complement strand
TGATATAGCGATCTATTTGAGTTGAGTTAACAGATGATGATAACGAATAAGCTGCTTCGCCATTCTCATCCGTTCGGCCCGGACAATACAGAAGAAGTCACTGATCGCGGCGTCCAACTCCTCGTTGATGATAACATAATCATATTCACTCACATGACTGATCTCTTCGCGCGCAGCAGCGACGCGCCGCGCGATTATCTCTGAACTATCTTGGCCACGGTTTCGTAAACGCGTCTCCAACATCGAAAGTGACGGTGGCATGATGAAAATCCCCACCGCACTTGGGAAAGCTCGGCGAACCTGTTGCGCACCTTGGCTATCAATTTCTAATAAAATATCCTGCCCCGACGCTGTTGCCTCATTAATCCATTTCCGAGAGGTGCCATAGTAATTTCCATAAACTTCTGCGCTTTCCTGAAATTCACCGCACTCGAGCATCTGTTCAAAAACTTCTCGAGTAACAAAATGGTAATCACGCCCATTTATTTCTTCAGCCCTCGGTAAGCGTGAGGTATATGAAATAGATAAATTCAACCCAACATTTGTCCGCAGCAGTGCTCTTACTAGACTGGTCTTTCCAGTGCCGGAGGGCGCACTGATGATGAACAGACTCCCAGATGTTGCTGTCATATTAAAACCATTTGCATTTATTACCTATTCCAATCGTTCTTCACCTAAGAAGAACGGAACCATAGATTCTTTATATCACTTTGTTGACTCTTACGCCGAAATTAGCGCTTGCCTATTCAAGATTTTGCACCTGTTCACGCATCTGTTCAATCAGCACTTTAAGTTCCATGGCGACCTTCGATACTTCCGCATCTGCAGATTTAGAACCGAGCGTATTCGCTTCACGGTTGAGCTCTTGCATCAAAAAATCTAGACGTTTTCCAACCGGCCCGCCCTTCATCAGAGTTCTCTCTACTTCATCCATGTGCGTCTGCAAACGTGACAACTCCTCATCCACATCAACTTTCCCAGCGAACAATACAAGCTCCTGCCGAATCCGATCATCGTCACAATTCACCATGGCCTCCCGTAACCGAACCGTGAGTTTCTCTTGAAACGCTACCAGTGATATGGGAATGCGTGGCGCTACTTCAATCGTCAGTTGGCGCATCGTGCTCAAGCGATCGAGTAACAAGTCCTTCAGTTTCTCGCCTTCGCGCGCGCGCGCTGCCACAAAATCATCCATAGCAGCATGCATCAACTCCAAACAGGGCTCACGTAAATCTTCGGCAGGTAGCGTATCGACACCAAGCATACCGGGCCAGCGTAAAATATCAGCCACCCCTAAGCTGCGCGTATCCGGTAGAACTGCTTTAACTGTATTATTCAGTTCCAATAGCCTCTGCATTAACTCACCATTGAGTTGCTGAAGGTCTTCCGCACCTAAGAGCCTAGAGAAGCCAAGACGAAACTCTACTTTGCCACGGCTCAAGCGAGCTGTCAGAGCCTCTCGCATCACAGACTCTAGAGAACGAAACTCATCCGGCAGACGGAAGTGAATGTCTAGATAGCGATTATTAACTGAGCGCAATTCCAAGTTAAGAGTACCGGTTGGGACATCGCGTGTCACCGCTGCATAACCGGTCATGCTGTAGATCAGTGCCAACTTATCCACTGATAGATCCTCAATACGTTAAAATGACAAGCATGCAACACCATGTGCTGTATCAGTCCTGATTATGCCACAACGCATGCCGGGAAAAACTCAGTAAACTCATATACCTTATAGCCGAGAGATATCACAATCATGCGCCCCAGCAACCGTACGCCACTTCAACTTCGCCCCGTTAAGATTACACGCCACTACACCAAACATGCCGATGGTGCGGTACTGATCGAGTGTGGCGATACCAAAGTCTTATGCACCGCCAGCGTGGACGAGAAGGTACCCCCCTTCCTCCGTGGCAAGGGACAAGGCTGGCTTACAGCAGAGTACGGCATGCTTCCATGCTCCACCGGTGAGCGGATGCAACGTGAGGCGGCCAAGGGCAAGCAGTCTGGACGCACTATGGAGATTCAACGATTAATTGGGAGAGCACTTCGCTCAGTGGTCGATCTGGGGAAACTAGGCGAGCGAACCATCCAGATTGATTGCGATGTGATCCAAGCTGATGGTGGCACTCGCACCGCCAGCATCACCGGTGCATACGTCGCACTGCATGACGCGGTAGAAAGACTACTGCAACGAAAATTACTGGGGTCAACACCTATACTCGATCAAGTCGCCGCTGTCTCGGTTGGGATTTATCAAGGGGTGCCGGTGCTCGACCTAGATTATCCAGAAGACTCTTCCTGCGATACCGACATGAATGTAGTCATGACCGGCCATCTCGGCCTGGTAGAAGTGCAGGGAACCGCCGAAGGGATCACATTTGATCGGCAAGAATTAAACGCTATGCTGGACTTGGCGCAACAAGGAATTCAACAGCTAATCGCATTTCAAAAAGCGGCACTTGCAGAGAAATGAGTTGATCTAAGAAAATGAGAAAGCTCGTTATCGCCAGCAACAACCCTGGCAAGCTGCATGAGATAGGTCACCTACTTGAGCCCCTCGGGCTTGAGGTGCTGCCGCAGTCGGTATTTGATATCTCGGAAGTAGATGAACCTTATTGTACGTTCATCGAAAATGCATTAGCCAAAGCGCGTCATGCCAGTCGTTGCTCCGGTTTGCCTGCGCTAGCAGATGATTCCGGTATTTGCGTGAACGCCCTGAACGGCCAGCCTGGCATCCATTCGGCGCGCTACGCGGGAGAGCCGAAGTCGGATGAACGCAATAATCAGAAACTGATCGAAGCACTGACCCATCAGTCGGACCATAATGCCCATTATTACTGTGTGATGACGCTAGTGCGCCATGTCGACGATCCACAACCGATCATTGCCGATGGTTCCTGGCATGGGCAAATCATTCCACAACCACGCGGCAACGGTGGTTTTGGCTATGATCCCCATTTCTATCTTCCTGAACTAGGGGTGACCTCAGCTGAACTCCCACTCGAACAAAAGAATAAGATCAGCCATCGTAGTCAGGCGCTGATCCGGTTAGTTGAAAGTATTAGACAGGAAATGGTCAAGTAATCGGATACATCGCACGTTGCATCTGCGATCCGATTCCTAAGCCCATCATGACCTCAATCATCTCCTTCTCCTCAATCCTCGGCTCACAGGCACCACGCTTGACGACACTCCCACCGCTGAGTCTCTACATTCATCTGCCGTGGTGCGTTAAAAAATGTCCCTATTGCGACTTCAATTCACATGAAACCCACAATGGAAATATTCCAGAGAATGACTATGTTGCAGCCCTGATCCGTGACTTAGAAAATGCATTGCCACAAATCTGGGGGCGAAAGGTAGTCAGTATATTTTTTGGGGGGGGTACGCCCAGTCTCTTCAGCGCTCACTCGATTGATGCGATCTTAACTGCAGTACGCACCCTGCTTCCGATGGAGCATCTAGCCGAGGTTACGCTCGAAGCTAATCCTGGCACGGTTGAAGCACAGAAATTTGCCGACTTCCGTTCTGCAGGGATCAACCGCCTCTCGCTCGGCATCCAGAGCTTCAACTCCCTGCACCTAAAAGCACTAGGCCGAATTCATGATGGCAATGAATCACATCATGCGGTGGAGATCGCCCAGAGAAATTTTGACAACGTGAATCTCGATCTGATGTATGCCCTGCCTGGGCAGACACTGGCGGAAGCCAATGAAGATATCCAGCATGCATGCACTCTCGGTATCGCACATATTTCCGCCTACCACCTCACGCTGGAGCCCAATACACTATTCCATCGTTACCCACCATCATTACCTGATGATGATTTAGCAGCAGAGATGCAGATAATGATCGAGCAAACCCTCGCCAGCAATGGGTACACCAATTACGAAACTTCAGCATTCTCGCAACCGGGGCTTGAGTCACGCCACAATCTGAATTACTGGCTGTTCGGTGATTATCTTGGTATTGGTGCAGGGGCACATAGCAAAATCAGTTTTGCTGACAGAATCGTTCGTCAGATGCGTTACAAGCAGCCCAAAGAATATCTTTCCCAGTCGGCATTGGATACCCCGCTACAAGATCAACACGAAGTGGGGAGAGATGAGCGTGGCTTCGAGTTCATGATGAATGCGCTGCGCCTCACAGCAGGATTTTCCAGCGAAATGTTCCAGCAACGGACCGGCCTACCGATCACCGCGATCCAGCAGCAACTCAACGAAGCTGAACAGCGTGGGTTAATCGTGCGTGATCACCTCCGCGTCACCCCCACTCCTGTGGGACGACGCTTTCTCAATGATTTGCTGCAGATTTTCCTGCCTGAGAAGAGTGAACTATAAATAGGTCGGTCTCTATCCCGGCCCCTATTCCAAAGAGTGGAATAGAGTAAGATTCACTTTTTCTGGAATACCAGGTCCCACACTCCATGTCCTAACTTCAATCCGCGCTGCTCAAACTTAGTCAAGGGACGGTATGCTGGACGGGGTGCATAGTCTGTAACCGTATTAATAAGTTGCGGCTCACTACTCAGCACTTGCAGAATCTGTTGGGCATATTCCTCCCAATCCGTAGCCACGTGTAGATATCCGCCATGCTTTAACCGCTCGCTCAACAGCGTAATGAATTGAGGCTGAATTAGACGTCGCTTATGGTGACGTCCTTTAGGCCAGGGATCTGGGAAAAAAATGTGCGTTCCGTCGAGACACTCGGGTGGCAGCATGCACTTCAATACCTCAACCGCATCATGCTGAATGATGCGCAGATTGCTCAGGCCCGTCTCACCGATCTGCTTCAGCAGACTCCCAACGCCGGGTGTGTGAACATCAATAGCGAGGTAATCATTCTGCAGATGCATCCGGGCGATAGAAACAGTCGTCTCTCCCATACCAAAACCGATCTCAAGAAACTTGGGTGAGCTCCTGCCAAAGACCTGGTCAAGATTGATCAGGTTACCCTCAAATGGAATACCATGCTGCGGGAGCAAGATCTCATACGCGTGTCGCTGCGCGTTCGAGATACGGCCCTGTCGAAGAACAAAACTGCGGATAGGACGATGTTCTGGCATGCGGGAGGGATGATACTGTGCGGCAGCCTAAAATTAGGCCGATTGATCTTTGCTGCTGCTGCTGATGACGCCAGTGACGGGTGAACTCGGGCTCGCGCTGTAGAGCTTCTTCGCCATACGACCGGCCAGATAAGCCTCCCGCCCGGCCTCCACCCCTTTTTTCATGGCAGAAGCCATCAGTATGGGCCTCTGAGCAGCAGCAATGGCGGTGTTCATCAGCACCCCGTCGCAGCCAATCTCCATGGCGATGGCCGCATCCGAAGCCGTACCTACACCCGCATCCACGATCACCGGTACCTTAGCATTATCTATGATGATCTGTAGATTCCATGGATTTAAAATGCCCATGCCCGAACCAATCAACGATGCCAGCGGCATCACGGCAACGCAGCCAATCTCCTCTAGTTGCCGAGCCAGGATTGGATCATCAGAGGTATAAACCATCACCTGGAAATTTTCCTTCACCAGGATTTCTGCAGCCTTAAGGGTTTCAACCATGTTAGGGAAGAGTGTCTTCGGATCCCCGAGCACTTCCAACTTCACTAAGCTATGGCCATCGAGTAATTCACGTGCAAGCCTTAACGTACGGACCGCATCGTCGACTGTGAAGCAGCCGGCGGTATTAGGTAATAATGTGTATTGAGAGGGGGGCAGTATATCCAACAGGTTTGGCTCACCGGGATTCTGGCCGATATTAGTGCGACGGATTGCTATGGTAATGATTTGTGCCCCACTCGCGTCTATCGACGCACGCGTCTCATCAAAGTCTTTGTATTTTCCGGTACCGACCAGCAGTCGAGAGGAATACGTCTTGCCGGCGATAATCAGGTTATCCATGAAATCCTAGATTTTTTACTGAGAGGAATTTAACCACCACCCACTGCCACGACGATCTCAAGTCGGTCGCCATCTGCCAGCACCTGCTCTCCAAATTGACTGCGAGGAACAATCTCTCCATTGCGCTCGACCGCAATTCGCTTACCCTGCAAGGCCATATACTCAAGCAATTGAACAACATTTAGCGGGGTATCAAAACGTTGTGGCTGTCCGTTGAGTATCACTTGCATCTGAATGCATTGGGACTTGTGTGGGCTTTTAACATCTGCACAATTTAAATACACAGAATTAGGGATTCTACTTGCGTTGCCCGTATTACTCAATGACAGTATTAGAGACAAACGATAATCCGAGCATACAAAAAGCTAACCTCACAGTCACATAAGAAATTAGAAAAATATCTACGAACACTATTATATTTCTTGCTAGCCTGAGTCGATCGGCAAACAATTGAGTAATCCCTCTAACGCAAGTAGAATCAGGACAATTGCGGGTGTAGCTCAATGGCAGAGCAGAAGCTTCCCAAGCTTACGACGAGGGTTCGATTCCCTTCACCCGCTCCATTTCTATCCTGTTCAGCGCGCTACGTGTGAAATTTGCCACTAACCTGATCCGCTGGCAACACCTCCACGGTCGTCACCAACTACCCTGGCAGAACACGCAAGATCCATATGCCATTTGGTTGTCTGAGATCATGCTTCAACAGACCCAAGTCGCAACGGTT
Organism: Nitrosospira sp.; assembly: GCA_013450215.1. Classification (GTDB taxonomy): domain Bacteria; phylum Pseudomonadota; class Gammaproteobacteria; order Burkholderiales; family Nitrosomonadaceae; genus VFJL01. The sequence goes on along the minus strand of JACDSH010000001.1, from coordinate 48,850 downwards.
GTACCTTATTACCTGCGATTCCTTCAACAATTCCCCGATATCAATAGTCTCGCGCTAGCATCGCTAGATGCCGTTCTCTCACTATGGAGCGGTCTCGGATACTATGCCCGGGGAAGGAATCTGCATCGGGCTGCACAGATAATCGTTGACCAATACAATGGTATATTTCCACACGACCTTAAACTAATTCAACAGCTCCCAGGGGTTGGCCGATCCACCGCCGCTGCCATCGCCGTGTTCGCTTATGGTGAAGAATATGCGATTCTTGATGGAAATGTTAAGCGCGTCTTTGCACGCTACTTCGGTATCAACGGCTACCCTGGGGCAAAGGATACCGAGACTCTTCTGTGGCAGAAAGCAGAAGAACTGATCCCAAGGAAGGATATTGTCGGCCAGATCCAAACCTACACACAAGCATTGATGGATCTCGGTGCCACCATCTGCACCCGGAGCAGACCCCAGTGCTCAGTCTGTCCACTCCGGATTGACTGCATTGCTCTCAGAGAGAATCGTGTCGACAAGCTACCCACCGCCAGGCCGCGCAAGCTATTGCCACAGAAAGAAACTGTGATGCTGATGATGCTACAACAAAACTGGGTCTTGCTTCAAAAACGTCCCCTCACCGGCATCTGGGGTGGGTTATGGTGTCTGCCCGAAATATCCCTCACTGAAGATACCAATTCCTATTGCCAACAACAGTTCGGTCTTAACGTACGAGTGATGGCAGAACTTCCACCTTTAGATCACAGCTTTACTCATTTCAAACTACGTATTTACCCGCGCCCTCTGCATATTATTTCACCTGTCATCGCTCACAAAAATTATGGATTAACTCGCTTCTCATTCGAGGATGCATTGGGTGCCGCCATTCCCACAGCGGTGCGACGACTCCTGCTGATGGCACCAAAATTAACTTCTTAAACCGTAGCCGCTCACCACCTTAAAATGATTATTTGATTGGGAGTGGATGGCAGACAATATCCCTGTTATCCTCAGGAAAATGGAAAACTGGCAAGAATGGAGAAAGCTTAAGCGCGCTGATTTGATACAGCACAGAGAATCAATTGCTGCAGAAGATCATCGCAATTGGAGTAAAGGTATCACCGCCTCGCTTGAACAAGCTTTCCCGCAGCTACAGAGATGCATTGTGGGCTTTTGTTGGCCATACCGCGGCGAGTATGACCCACGGCCTGCGATGAACTTCCTATGCGCGAAGGGGGCAACACTCGGACTACCTGAAATCCCCGAAGATCTTGGATTACTGCAGTTTCGGCGATGGTGGCCGGAAGCTCCCATGAGAGTTGGTCCTTATGCCATCCCCGTTCCAGACAATACCGAGTTATTGACAGTCGACGCACTCATCATTCCACTGGTTGGCTTCGATCAGCAGGGATATCGGCTTGGTTATGGGGGGGGGTATTTCGACCGCATGCTGGCATCTGCAACTCCACGTCCTTTGACTATTGGTGTCGCATTTGAGATTTTGAGACTTGACAGTGTACATCCACAACCGCATGACATTGCGATGAATTTTATTGTGACTGAAGCGGGGATCTACCGAGTCACCGATCTTGGGTTAGTTGCAATTTCTAATGACGAATGTGCGGCAGAGCATCCCCTAAAATAAGCACGACTACTCTTCACCCCAGCGTGGCATCAGCGTATGAGGAATGCCTAAATGATCAAGGGTGCGGGCCACGATAAAATCCACTACCTCCTGAACAGTCTCTGGATGATGATAAAAGCCAGGATTTGCCGGCAGAATAACTGCGCCACTACGTGCAAGTTTCAACATATTTTCTAGATGAATCACGGAAAATGGCGTCTCGCGTGGCACTAGGATGAGCTTGCGATTTTCTTTCAGCATCACGTCGGCTGCACGCTCGATCAGGTTCTGACTCAATCCTGCAGCAATAGCAGCCATTGTCCCCATCGTGCAGGGGCAGACCACCATCGCATCCGCAGGGTTCGATCCGGAGGCCACCGGCGCAAACCACTCCTCACGTCCGAATACTCGAAGCTGCCCTTCAGTAGCATTGAATCGTTGATTGAATAATTGCTCCACTTCCTTCGTACGCGACGGCAGTGCCAAATTCATCTCCTGCTGCGCGACGATCTGAGCCACTTGAGAATACAGTAGATAAACGCGGTTACCGCTTTTCAGCAGCATCTCTAGTAGGCGGATGCCATACGGCATGCCTGATGCACCGGTGTATGCCAGAGTAATGGTTAGCGGTTGATTCATAGTCACTCTATTTGATCTGTATTGGATGCAATGCAGGCTAAGAATCCAAGCCATCGCCTATCATTGTATACGCAATGTTTGCAAAGCTCGATCGTCAACATCTGTTTTCCAGGTCTTGATAGAGCGGGTGCTAAATTGGCAGTTATAGGCGATTAGCCCCCCATTTCTGACGATATAAAATGAGAGCAAGCACTCACTGCAGATTTTGAAACTCCCTGTAACTCATTGCTACAGGGAGGGAGGAGAGTTAATGCTTAATTACGGCACCGGCAACTTTGTCATCCACCGCAGGCAGTGGCGCGGTGGCATTGACATCAGGAAGCGCCTCAGGTTTCCGTTCAAGAGCTAGATCGAGCACTTGGTCTATCCACTTTACAGGCTGGATGTCCAACCGGTTCTTGATGTTCTCAGGTATCTCGGCAAGATCTTTAACGTTCTCTTCTGGGATCAATACGACCTTGATTCCGCCGCGGTGTGCTGCCAGCAATTTCTCCTTGAGCCCACCAATGGCCAATACTTCGCCGCGCAGGGTAATCTCTCCGGTCATCGCCACATCGGCACGCACTGGAATCCCAGTTAATGCAGAGACAAGTGCTGTGGTCATGGCAACGCCAGCTGAAGGTCCATCCTTCGGCGTCGCTCCTTCTGGTACATGTACGTGTATATCGGTCTTCTCGAAGGCGTCATCCTTGATTCCAAGCCGACCAGCGCGTGCGCGCACGACTGAGCGGGCCGCCTCCACTGATTCCTTCATCACATCGCCGAGGGAACCGGTGCGCAGGATATTTCCCTTACCCGGCAGTACCACCGCCTCGATGGTCAGCAACTCCCCCCCAACCTCGGTCCAGGCCAAGCCGGTAACCTGTCCAACCTGATTCTTTTCCTCGGCAACCCCGTATGTATAACGCCGAACCCCTAGGTATTTTTCTAGGTTACGCGAAGTGACCATAATCTTTTTCTGATCACCCTTGAGCAGTAGCGCCTTTACAACCTTACGACAAATTTTAGAAACTTCTCGCTCCATCGCCCGAACCCCAGCCTCGCGGGTGTAATAACGGGTGATATCTCGAAGCGCAGCACTGTTTACCGTCAGCTCGTCCTCCTTCAAGCCATGGCTTTTCATCAGCTTAGGCAGTAGGTAACGAGTCGCAATATTGAGTTTCTCGTCCTCGGTATACCCTGACAGCCGGATTACTTCCATCCGGTCCAATAGTGCTGCAGGTATATTCAATGTATTCGCAGTCGCAACAAACATCACATCGGATAAGTCATACTCAACCTCGATGTAATGATCCACAAATGAATCATTCTGCTCGGGATCAAGCACCTCTAATAATGCGGAGGATGGGTCGCCACGGAAGTCCATTCCTATTTTGTCCACTTCATCCAGCAGGAAGAGTGGGTTCTTAACACCCACCTTAGTCATGTTCTGTAAAATCTTACCCGGCATCGAACCGATATAAGTGCGACGGTGACCCCGTATCTCCGCTTCGTCGCGTACCCCTCCCAGAGACATACGAACGAACTTGCGGTTGGTAGCCCGTGCAATGGATTGCCCCAATGAGGTCTTACCCACACCAGGTGGGCCGACCAGACATAGAATCGGCGCCTTCAGTTTATCCACACGTTGCTGTACTGCAAGATACTCAACGATGCGCTCCTTGACCTTATCCAGACCATAATGATCCTTCTCGAGTACTGTCTCGGCGGCGTGTAGATCCTTACTAATTTTACTTTTCTTCTTCCACGGCAACGCTACCAAAGAGTCGATGTAGTTACGGACCACCGTAGCTTCGGCCGACATTGGGGACATCAAACGAAGCTTCTTTAGCTCTGCTTCCGCCTTAGTACGACCCTCTTTGGACATCTGAGCGGACTTAATCTTCTTGTCGATCTCTTCAAGATCAGCGCCATCCTCACCCTCACCCAACTCCTTCTGAATAGCCTTTACCTGCTCATTCAGATAGTAATCACGCTGGCTCTTCTCCATCTGACGCTTGACTCTGCCACGGATGCGTTTTTCCACCTGGAGTATGTCGAGCTCAGTCTCAAGTAGCCCCAGAAGATGCTCCAATCGCTTCGGCACATCGAATATCTCCAGCACCTCCTGCTTCTGCTCAAGCTTGAGTGGTAGATGTGCGGCGATGGTATCGGCTAGGCGACCAGCCTCATCAATGCCGCTCAGCGAGGTCAGAATTTCAGGTGGGATTTTCTTGTTGAGTTTCACATACTGATCGAACTGCGCCAGCATGGCACGACGCATCGCTTCAACCTCATGACCATCAATCTCATCCGGCGGAAGTAATACAGCCTGTCCAGTAAAATGCGTATCCGCATCGATTACATTCAAGATGCGGGCGCGCCGATTACCCTCCACGAGCACCTTGACGGTACCATCTGGAAGTTTGAGCATCTGCAGCAGATTAGCGACACTACATACGCTGTAAAGGTCTTCTGGAGACGGGTCATCCTTAGCAGCAGACCTCTGAGCCACCAGCAGGATACCCTTGCCGGATTCCATCGCAGTCTCTAATGCCTGGATTGATTTTGGCCGCCCAACAAACAGCGGCATCACCATATGCGGGAATACCACTACATCCCTCAGTGGTAATAATGGCAGTAAAACTTGGTTGGGATTGCTAACGGAGTTAGACATATCGGCTCACCTATAAGAGTCTGATAAAAACGTTATGGGGGTGCCATATAAAAATTCAAGCGGGTGCAACAGACGGAATCAATACCGCAGTTAAGAACTCTTAGCGACCTTGGGCTGATCCGAATAAATTAGAATTGGCTTGATATCACCACCAACCGACCCGTGGTCAATCACTACCTTGACGACATTATCCAGTGACGGAAGATCATACATCGTGTCCAGCAGGGTATTCTCTAGAATTGAGCGCAGACCACGTGCACCCGTCTTGCGTGCAAGCGCTTTCTTAGCGATGGCCTTTAGCGCCTGCTCTCGAAACTCCAGATCAACGCCGCCCTCCATGCTAAACATTTTCTGGTACTGCTTCGTGAGTGCGTTCTTCGGCTCAGTCAGAATCTGAATCAGGGCAGACTCATCCAACTCATTCAGTGTTGCGACCACCGGCAAGCGTCCGACAAACTCTGGAATCAGACCATACTTGATGAGATCTTCTGGCTCAACCCCTCGTAGCACTGCTCCGATTCCCTTACGATCGTCTTGGCTCTTCACATTCGCACCAAAACCTATACCGCCCTTCTCGGTGCGAGCGCGTATTAATTTATCGAGGCCATCGAATGCACCTCCACAAATAAACAGGATATTTGTGGTATCTACCTGCACAAATTCCTGATTGGGGTGCTTACGTCCACCCTGTGGTGGCACCGACGCAACAGTTCCCTCAATCAACTTCAATAGTGCCTGCTGCACCCCCTCGCCAGAGACATCACGGGTTATCGACGGGTTATCCGACTTGCGTGAGATTTTATCGATCTCATCGATATAGACGATACCTTGCTGAGCCTTATCAGCATCATAATCACACTTCTGAAGCAATTTCTGGATGATGTTCTCAACGTCCTCGCCGACATAGCCCGCTTCGGTCAGGGTGGTCGCATCGGCCATCACAAAGGGTACATTTAGCAAGCGTGCCAGCGTCTGTGCTAATAATGTCTTGCCAGAACCGGTTGGGCCGATCAGTAGGATGTTACTTTTCGACAGTTCGATGTCGTCGGTATCCCCCGCCTTGTTTAGATTACGCAGTCGTTTGTAGTGATTGTATACGGCTACCGAGAGGATCTTTTTCGCGGGTTCCTGACCGATTACATATTGATCCAGAATCTGGCAGATTTCATGCGGAACCGGCAGGTCAGACTTGGTCAGTTTAACGGCCTCAGGACCCTGTATCTCCTCACGGATGATATCGTTACAGAGTTCGATACATTCGTCGCAGATGAATACTGACGGACCAGCAATGAGCTTCTTTACTTCGTGCTGGCTCTTGCCACAGAAGGAGCAATAAAGAAGTTTCTCGCCACCAATTTTATCTGACATAATTTTATTCCGTCTTATCCGGGCCAGAGCGCCCGTAACTCGTTAGAAGCCTGCCGAAAATCAAATTAGTTAAGTCTACCGGTCCCGGCTCTATTCAGTTTCAGACTGGGTTCGTTTCTCTATTGACCAAGACCGAGTCTATCAATCCATACTTAACCGACTCTTCCGCGCTGAGAAAGTTATCACGATCAGTATCTTTCCCGATTGTTTCTATTGTTTGACCCGTGTGCTTGGCCAGAATTTCATTCAACCGGCTCTTGAGAAATAGAATTTCCCTGGCGTGGATCTCGATGTCAGAGGCCTGTCCTTGAAAACCACCCATGGGCTGATGAATCATGACTCGAGAATTAGGTAGACAAAACCTCTTTCCATTTGCTCCTGCCGCCAATAACAGTGATCCCATACTCGCCGCCTGACCGATGCATAGCGTGCTGACATCAGGCTTAATATATTGCATGGTATCGTAAATCGCCATCCCGGCTGACACCACCCCGCCGGGAGAATTGATATAAAGGTGGATATCCTTATCAGAATTTTCCGATTCTAAGAATAGCAGTTGCGCCACAATCAGATTAGCAGAGGTCTCGGTAACCGGCCCCACTAAAAATATCACCCTCTCTTTCAACAAGCGAGAATAGATATCGTAAGCACGCTCGCCCCGTCCGCTGGTCTCAATCACCATCGGGATCAGGCCCAAGTTCTTCGGCTCTTGGTTACGTTGCCCCCAATCAAGCTGCTGTATCATATTAAGATTTTCCCATCAATTCGTCGAAAGTTACCGTCCTGTCTACTGACGTAACTTTTTCCATCACCCATGCCACCACATTGTCTTCTAAAACTGCTGATTCAATTTCATTGAGCCGATCCGGTGAAGAGTAATGCCACTTGACCACCTCACCCGGATTCTCGTAACTCTGAGCTAAATCCTCAACCACCCCACGCACTTGCTCAGGGCTGGCCTTCAAGTCTTGGACCTTTACTAATTCTGCTAGTATCAATCCTAGATTCACTCGGCGTTGCGCTTGCTCTTGGAATAGCTCCGATGGCAGGGAAATATCTGCAGTCCTCATACCCCGAGCCTCTAGATCCCTACGCGCATCCTGCATCAACCGGGACATCTCCTGCTCCACTAGTACCTTAGGTGCATCAATCTTAGTGGTATCAAGTAATGCCTGCATCACCTGTGATTTAATTCTTGCCTTTTTCCGCTTGGCGATCTCCCTCTCAAGATTGATCTGAATCTCACCGCGCATTTTTTCAACATCACCATCGATGACACCTAATGACTTAGCAAATTCGGCATTTACTTCAGGTAATTCAGGTTCTTCTACTGAGTTAAGCTTCACCTCGAAGGTCGCAATCTTTCCTGCCACATCCTTGCCATGATAGTCTGCCGGAAAGGTTAGTTCAAATGTTTTGCTCTGATCGGCGATCATGCCGATCACTGGTCCCTCGAAGTCTTTTAACAGTCGACCCTCTCCCAACACTAGAGTAAAGCCCTCGGCCTTACCCCCAGCGAATTCCACGCCATCAATCGTTCCACGATAATCGATATTGACTCGATCACCCTCACTCGCTGGGCGCTCTACCGACTGATACTGAACCCGCTGCTTACGCACCACCTCAAGAGTCTTATCGATATCAGCAGGAATAACCTTAACCATAGGTTGCTCGATACTGACCCCACTCAAATCTCCCAACACCACATCAGGATAGACCTCGAAGGTTGCGCTGAATCCAAATTCGGAAGCGCTCCCTGGGGTCGTTTCCGGCTCGAAATGGGGGGGTCCGACCAACCGCAGCTTCTGCTCTCGTACAGCCTCGCTAAAACTCTTCTGTAACACATCGCCAAGCACCTCCTGACGCACCTGCGGACCATACTGCTGCTGGACAATATGTAGCGGTACCTTACCAGGACGAAAGCCTGGCACTTTCGCCGTACGCGCCAAGCGTTTCAAGCGACTTTCCATCTCCGTCTCGATTGCTTCATGGGAAACTGAAACACTCAGACGGCGCTCCAATCCACCTATATTTTCTACATTCGATTGCATTATATTTTCCAACTGATTGATGCACTCATGCAACGTCACAACAACCAGAGAAGGGCGCGACAATTTATTGCGCGCAATACCGCTTTACAAGCTGCAGCTCCCTGGTGCGAAAGGGGGGACTCGAACCCCCACACCTTTCGGCGTCAGAACCTAAATCTGGTGCGTCTACCAATTCCGCCACTTTCGCGCGACATTGATTAATTATACCTTCTTATCTCCTTCATCGCAGCCTTACCCGGTCGAGTCCTGACAGAAGAACGTCTCTCCACTAATCCCCTTGCTATCTGGCCCTATCAGATACAGGTAACGTGCCATCAGATCTTGTGGTTGGGGTAGGCTATGCTTAACCTCTCCGGGATGGGTCTTGGTGCGTTGAGGCGTGTGTGCCGGCCCAGGGATCAAGGTATTGATGCGCAGACTCGGCAATATTTCCCACTCCTGCGCCTGAATTTTTACCAGCGCCTCCACCCCCGCCTTGGCTACTGCAAAACCACCCCAATACGCAACAGGAACATGCCCATGAATATCTGAAGTCATAATGACACTGGCATCAGGAGCCATTTTCAATAGCGGCAAGCATGCTCTCGTCAGCGAGAAAGGGGCGGCCAGATTGACTCGCAACATGGTCAACCATTGTTCCAACGTTTGGTTCGCCAGTGGAGCCAGGCCAAAAACCATTGCTGCATTGTGCAGTATTCCATCCAGCCTCCCTAAATGCAGCTTGATTGACTGAGCAAGCTCGGCAAAATCCTGATCCGTGGCCTTTTCAAGATCAAGCGGGAAAATTGCGGCCTGCGCCCCTCCTAGTGCCTCGATCTCATCATAGACGCTTTCTAACTTTTCAACCTTGCGTCCGTGCAAGATGACAGTGGCGCCATGAGCTGCATAGGTCAGAGCTGCGGCGCGACCCATTCCCTGCCCCGCACCCGTGATGAGAATGACACGGTCCTTGAGCAGGTCTTTAGGTGCTTGGTATTTTGTTAAGTTACTCATCGTCATGGAATCCGCCACGGTGAGAAAGGGTTTTTAATTGGGAGAGCTCTGACGCTATCCCTTGATCCAAGTCTTCCATGCCAGCCACAACTTACGAACCGGTGTGAGGCTGACGCGATGCTGCATGACATGGTATCCATCGCTCTTGATTTCCTGTAGCAGGGTTCGGTATATCGCAGCCATGATGATGCTAGAGAGTTGATTCTTTCGGTCTTCCGCTGACAACGCCGCAGATGCACTGTCATAGTAGCTCTCCGCACGTTCAATCTGAAACTCCATCAAACGCCTAAAATTGTCACTCTCACGCGACTGCAGTATGTCCTCCTCAGACACACCGAAACGGACAAGCTCGTCTTGAGGAAGGTAAATGCGATCACGGCGCGCATCCTCGCCTACATCACGGATGATATTGGTAAGCTGGAAAGCAAGACCCAGATCTTGCGCATACTTCAGGGTATTTGCATTACGATAGCCAAAAATCTCGACCGAACAGAGCCCCACCACACTCGCCACATGATAACAATATCGACGCAGGGTCTCGAAATCAGCATAACGGTTATAGTTTAGATCCATCTCCATACCGTCGATAATTTCATTCAATCGTTCAGCAGTGAGATTAAACGATTGGGCAACGCCCGCTAGTGCCTTTGTTACCGGGTGACTGGGATTAATGCCCCGCTCTTTACTGAAGATAGAAGCGACCTCCTGCCTCCACCATGCGAGCTTTGCAGTCGCCACAGCCGGATCGGTGCATTCATCCACTACATCATCTACCTCTCTGCAAAAGGCATAGAGTGCAGTAATGGCACGACGTTTCTCGAGAGGGAGATAAAGAAAGCTGTAATAGAAGCTGGATCCGCTCTGAACAGCTTTCTGCTGGCAATACTGGTCAGGGGTCATATAGAATTATTCTGGAGAAAGGACTGTTGTCAAACGATCGGGGCAACCGCAAGACCTTCGAAAGATTCTGTAGTGACTGACACGCATCTATGCCCCCCATCAACGAATCTCTAAACGGCGAACAATTTACAGGAAATTATACGGGATGTGTAAATGAATTCTTGCTCATTGACTTGTTCACCCAAAAAAGAACCCCGCCTCGGCGGGGTTCTTTTTGCATACCTAGCGTGAGCCAAGTGGCGTGCTTTACATGTCCATGCCGCCCATGCCGCCCATGCCGCCCATCCCGCCACCCATGCCACCAGCCCCGCCTGCATCTTCCTTGGGGAGTTCTGCCACCATCGCGTCAGTGGTCAGCATTAGGCTTGCTACCGAAGCCGCATTTTGTAGAGCGTAACGCGTGACCTTGGTTGGATCGAGTACACCCATCTCCACCATGTCTCCGTATTCGCCAGTAGCAGCGTTGTAACCGAAGTTACCCTTGCCCTCGACCACCTTGTTGATCACGACTGAAGGCTCATCGCCACAGTTGGTCACAATCTGGCGAAGCGGTTCTTCGAGAGCGCGCAGAACAATCTTGATTCCAGAATCTTGATCATGATTATCGCCCTTGATTTTAGCCACAGCATTACGTGCACGCAGTAAAGCGACACCACCACCCGCGACTATGCCCTCTTCTACCGCAGCACGGGTTGCATGCAGCGCATCTTCCACACGCGCCTTCTTCTCCTTCATTTCGACTTCAGTAGCCGCACCGACCTTAATCAGCGCGACACCACCTGCAAGCTTAGCTACGCGCTCTTGTAGCTTCTCTTTGTCGTAGTCGCTAGTAGCTTCTTCAATCTGAGCACGTATCTGCTTGACCCGACCTTCAATGGTTTTGGCGTCGCCTGCGCCATCAATGACGGTGGTTTCTTCCTTACCCACTTCAATGCGCTTGGCCTGTCCCAGATCCTTCAGTGTTATCTTCTCCAAAGACAGACCCACTTCCTCGGCAATCACGGTACCGCCGGTAAGAATGGCGATATCTTCTAGCATGGCCTTACGGCGATCACCGAAGCCTGGTGCTTTGACTGCGCAGGTCTTAAGAATGCCGCGAAGGTTATTTACGACCAGAGTGGCAAGTGCTTCTCCGTCGACATCCTCAGCGATGATCAGCAGCGGCTTGCCGGCCTTGGCCACTTGCTCCAGCACCGGCAATAGTTCGCGGATGTTGGAAATCTTTTTGTCATGCAGCAAGACGAAGGGGCTATCTAGTAGCGCGATCTGTCTGTCCGGATTGTTGATGAAGTATGGGGAGAGATAACCACGATCAAACTGCATTCCCTCGACCACTTCCAGTTCATTTTGCAGGCCGGATCCATCTTCAACCGTAATTACGCCTTCCTTACCAACCTTCTCCATGGCGTCTGCAATGATCTTACCAATTTCAGGGTCTGAGTTGGCGGAGATACTGCCCACCTGTGCGATTTCTTTGCCAGTTGTGCAGGGCTTCGAGAGTCTTTTCAACTCTGCAACGGTCGCAGTCACAGCCTTGTCGATACCACGCTTCAGGTCCATCGGGTTCATTCCGGCAGCGACAAACTTCATCCCTTCCTTAATGATCGATTGCGCCAGCACGGTAGCGGTGGTTGTACCATCACCAGCCACATCAGAAGTCTTGCTCGCTACTTCCTTCAGCATTTGCGCACCCATATTCTCGAACCTGTCTTTCAGTTCGATCTCTTTTGCTACTGAGACACCATCCTTAGTAATGGTAGGTGCGCCGTAAGAACGTTCCAGAACTACATTACGCCCCTTAGGTCCTAAGGTGACTTTAACTGCATCGGCCAGAATATTAACCCCGGCCACCATCTTGTGACGGGCTGAATCACCGAATTTCACGTCTTTTGCTGCCATGATCTTTCTCCTAAATTCTAGAAATGTTATTTATGGTGGTCAATGACAGAATTAGCCTTCAACCACGCCCATAATGTCTTCTTCACGCATCACCAAGAGCTCTACCCCGTCGACCTTAACCGTCTGACCTGAGTATTTCCCAAATAGTACTTTGTCGCCGACTTTAACATCCAACACACGAATCTTACCATCGTCGCCAACTTTGCCCTTACCCACAGCAACAATTTCGCCTTGATCGGGCTTTTCCGCAGCGCTGTCTGGGATAACAATACCGGATGCAGTCTTGCGTTCTTCTTCCAGCCGCTTGACAATAACGCGGTCATGTAACGGACGAATTTTCATATTCCTCTCCTGTTTAAAATTAACATCATGAAAAATCTCAGAAAACCAATATGCTATTTGCAGCCTTCTGAGAGACTGTTGCAAAAACGAATTAGCACTCACTGCCTATGAGTGCTAATAATAGTGCTTAACACCGGGAATTTCAAGTAGATGAGCAACAAAAACTTATTAGAACGCAGCCTGAATTCGGTCTGGCACCCCTGTACTCAGATGAAACAGCATGAGACGCTGCCGCTCGTCCCTATCTCCCGGGGAGAGGGGGTATGGCTACACGATTTCGATGGCAGCCGCTACCTAGATGCCATTAGCTCATGGTGGGTCAATTTATTTGGTCACTCCAATCCCCGCATCAATGCTGCCATCCGGGATCAACTGGATAGGCTAGAGCATGTCATGCTGGCAGGTTTCACGCACGAACCGGTGGTGCAACTATCGGAGCGACTGATCCAGATCGTACCGGGTCGGCTTGGTCATTGTTTCTATGGAAGCGATGGCGCATCTGCGACAGAAGTCGCACTAAAGATGAGCTTCCATTACTGGCACAACATGGGTCACCCCGGGAAAAATAACTTCATTAGTCTCCAAAATGGGTACCATGGGGAGACGCTGGGTGCGTTATCAGTCACCGATGTGGCACTATTCAGGGAGACCTACTCACCGCTACTGCGCCATAGCAACCATGTCCGCACCCCCGACTGGCGATATGCGGATCAAGGAGAATCCCCCAGAGTTTACGCGCTACGCGCTGCTGCCCAACTTGAAGACTTCTTGGTGCGACACCATACTAAAACTGCAGCACTGATCCTCGAGCCCTTAATTCAGGGAGCCGCAGGCATGGGTATGTATCACTCCGATTACCTCAAACACGCACGTGAGATCTGCGACCGGTACCAGGTACACCTAATTGCCGATGAAATCGCGGTTGGTTTCGGCAGAACAGGAACCCTCTTTGCCTGTGAACAGGCCGATATTGCACCGGATTTTTTATGCCTTGCAAAAGGTCTGAGCGGCGGTTATTTGCCACTATCCGTGGTCATGACCACGGATAGTGTTTACCAGGCTTTCTATCATGATGAGACTGCCCGCGCCTTTCTGCACTCGCATACCCATTCCGGTAATGCCCTCGCCTGTCGCGCTGCGCTCGCCACGCTGGACATTTTCGAACAGGATGGAGTCATCGCTGCAAACCTCATCAAAGCTCAGTATCTCAACCGAGTGTCAGAGCCAATCACATCTCATCCCAAGGTAAAAAACTTTCGTAACTGCGGCATGGTCTGGGCATTTGAAGTAGAAACCAGCGATCCAGCATTTTCTGGGAAATTTTTCCAGGCGGCACTCAAGCAAGGATTGCTATTGCGGCCACTGGAGAATACCGTCTACTTCATGCCGCCATATGTAATTAACGAGCAGGAGATGGACATGCTCGTGACAGGAACTTTACGAGCGCTAGACTCATGCTGACTATCAATTGCGATGGTGCATGCTCATGAGACTAACTTTTCTCGGCCCAGCCGGCGGTATGTGTGATGCTGGCCGCATCAAGTATCACCTTAAATACAATCTGGGCAGACCTGAGTGCAGCATCCTCATTACTGGATTCCAGGCAGAAGGGGCGTTATGGCGGAGACTGGTTGATCGTGTCAAGCACGTGAAAATTTTTGGGCAAGATATACCCGTACGGACCCATATATACACCATCGGGGGCCTCTCGGCTCATGCCGATCAGGCAGGCTTGATGACCTGGCGGGGGCATTTTGTCGCCCCCCCAGATCAGACCTTTGTGGTGCATGGTGAATCGAGCAATGCTGCCGCCCTGGCTGAGGTGATCCAACAACAATTGCATTGGCAGGTGAGCGTTCCTGCACAACTGACATCGGTTACATTCTGAATATGGTCAGGCCTACTCTAGCTGCAGTCCTCTATTTCTTTGTATTTTCTGTTGGGCCAGTGTCTGCTGCCGCACAAAATTTGCCAGGCCCTATCATCCAGATACTCAAGCAGGCGGGCATCCCCGCGTCTTCCACTGCTATCTACGTGCATGAAATCGGAGCAGCTCAACCGCTTATTACTATCAATGCCAATACGGCGATGAATCCCGCATCTGCGATGAAGCTTGTTACCACCTTCGCTGGACTTGAGCTGTTGGGACCGGCATATACATGGAAGACCGAGTTATACGCTAACGGTATTGTAGAGGGTGACACTTTACACGGCGATCTAGTGATTAAAGGATACGGTGACCCGAGACTCAATCTTGAGAATTTCTGGTTGCTGACCCGCCGCTTGCGTCAGACTGGGCTTAGGGAAATCACGGGTGACCTGATACTCGACAGTAGCTACTTCGACGCACCCGGAGGAGATCCAGGAGCTTTCGATGGCAAGCCCCACCGCGCATACAATGTCCCCCCCGAGGCGTTACTGGTGAATCATCGCATACTCGCGCTAAGACTGATCCCACAACTAGGAAGCAAGACCGTCCGGGTGGTGGTTGATCCAATTCCAGAATCACTTGATCTGAACAATAACCTTAAACTCAGCAGCAGCAAGTGTAACGATTGGCGTGATCTATTCAGCACAGACATCAAGGACAATGGCCGCGTCACAATTACCCTTAACGGTAACTATCCAACAGATTGCGGCGAGAAGACGCTGTATCTGAGCCTGCACGATAGTCCACTCTATACCTTTAGCCTTTTTAAACAGTTATGGATGCAACAGGGTGGGGTCCTACGGGGAAAGGTTCGAAGCGATAGCGTATCGGAAAGAACGGCACCATTGGAAACTCATCATTCCCCCCCACTGGCTGAAATCGTTCGAGACATTAACAAGTTCAGCAACAATGTCACCGCGAGGCAGTTATACCTCGCCTTGGGGGTGGCGAATGGTGAGGGACCGGCCACTCTTAGCAAATCCAACACTGCCATCAGGCAGTGGCTTACTTCAAGACAATTGTATTTTCCGGAATTGGTCATCGAAAATGGCTCCGGGCTGTCGCGCAATGAGCGCATCAGCGCAGGTCACCTGGGCGAGCTTCTGCTCACCGCCTTCCAGAGCCCAATCATGCCGGAGTTCGTCTCGTCGCTACCGATTGCAGCTGTGGATGGCACCATGAAAAAACGCTCTAACGGAACATCCGTTGCCGGACAAGCACATATTAAGACTGGTTTGCTGGATAACGTGAAATCAATGGCGGGTTACGTGCTCGATAAATCTGGCAGGAGGATGGTCGTGGTCTTCTTCGTTAATCATTCCAGCTCTGCTAGCGCGCAGTTGGCGATGGATGCCTTGCTGCACTGGGTCTATATACGCCCCTCTCACAAGTAAAAAATCTCTTTAGAGTTCTACTACCCGACCTTGCTGTCGAGTCCGCTCTCTGCGATTTCGGCCGCACGTAATAGTGCTTTGGCTTTATTCTGAGTCTCAATCCACTCGCTTTGTGGGACAGAGTCGGCAACGATGCCGGCACCAGCCTGCACATGCAGCATGCCATCCTTGATCACCCCGGTACGGATGGCGATAGCGAGATCCATGTCACCATTGAACCCCAGATAACCCACCGCACCGGCGTAGATACCTCTCTTGGAAACCTCCAGTTCGTCGATGATCTGCATCGCCCGTACCTTGGGTGCACCGCTCACAGTCCCCGCTGGAAAAGTGGCTCTAAGCACGTCCATCGCTTTCAGACCTAGCTTGAGCTTGGCATCCACATTAGAAACAATATGCATGACATGCGAGTAATTCTCGATCTTCATATTCTCGGTCACTTTTACCGTACCGGTCTCTGCAACTCGCCCAACATCGTTCCTTCCCAGATCCATCAGCATCACGTGCTCTGCCCGCTCCTTCGGGTCGGCCAGCAGATCAGCCGCAAGGGCTGCATCCTCCTGCGCATTTTTGCCGCGTGGACGAGTCCCCGCGATGGGTCGTACTGTAACCATATCGCCCTCCAGCCGTACCAGAATTTCAGGTGAAGCACCGACCACATGAAATTCGCCAAAGTGATAATAAAACATGTAGGGGGATGGATTGAGGCTGCGTAGAGCTCGATACAGTGCCATCGGTGATGCCACATAAGGCTTGCTGGTTCGCTGTGATAGCACTACCTGCATGATATCGCCATCGAAGATATAGCGCTTCGCACGTCCTACTGCTGAGATGAAATCTGCCTCGCTGAATTCAGACACAGCCTCGCTCACTTTGAATGGCGCTGCCAGCGGAATCTGCAGAGGTCTACGTAACAGTCCGAGCAACTCCTTCATGCGTGACTGTACTATTTGGTATGCGCCCACCTTTGTCGGGTCGGCATAAACGATTAGATAAAGCTTACCCGATAGATTATCTACTACCGCCAACTCTTCGGATAAAAGCAATAAAATATCAGGGGTATTAAGTGTATCTGGTCGCGCTTGGCCGGTAAGCCTGTGTTCGATGTAACGTACCGCGTCATAAGAAAAATAACCCGCCAGACCACCACAGAAACGTGGCAGACCCGGTGAGGTTGCTGCCTTAAAGTTCGCCAGATAGGACTCAACGAATGCCAATGGGTCATCCGTTTTTATTTCCTGCGTCTCTTGACCACTGATAACCCTAAGTTCGTCGCCGCGCGCCTCTATACGTGTCGTGGCAGGCAGTCCAATAAATGAGTATCGCCCGAAACGCTCACCTCCCTGAACAGATTCCAGCAGATATGAGTAGGGCTGGTTGGCAAGCTTGAGATAGACTGAAAGCGGTGTGTCAAGATCAGCAAGCGTCTCTAGTACCATAGGAATACGGTTATAGCCTTGCCCTGCGAGATCATTGAACTCTGTTTCGGTCATGGTGACTTGCAGACCAGCCTACTCGCCTCATCAATGGATGCGACGATGGCATCACAATCGAGTTCACGCACATCCCGCCCTTCGTTATAGCCATAGGGTACACAGAAGACATAGCATCCTGCCGCACGCGCGGCCTCGGTGTCATTGAGCGAGTCCCCAATCAGTAGCATCTCATTCGGCAAGATGCCGAAATGTTTGCAAGCATGCAGCAGAGGCAGTGGATCAGGCTTCCTTCTCGGCAGACTGTCACCGGACAGGACAATCTCAAAATAATCTAACAGACCAGTACCGCGTAGCAGTGGCTGGGTAAAGGCCTCGGCCTTATTGGTGATGCAAGCCAGGCGAAATCCCTGCCGCTGGAGAGCATTCAATCCATCGATCACCCCCGGGTAGGGGAATGTGTTGACACACAGAGTGTTGGCATATTCGCGTTCATATATAGGCATCGCCTTGGCAAACAAAGTGGTATCAGGCTCATCGTCGAGACTGCCTGTCAGTGACCGCTTTACCAACTTCTGAATACCCTTACCGATATAGGAGCGGATAGTCTCAACCGGCAGCTCCTCCCTTCCCAATTCCCGTAACATGCTATTCGCAGCAGCGGCAAGATCGCCAGCCGTATCGAGCAGCGTACCGTCCAGATCGATCATCACCGCCTTGACCGGCAGCAGCACTCCCTTTTGCGCTGCTGAATCAGCAGCGTTCTGGGAATCTTTGATCATTATTGCGGCTAGACCTTCGCCAATTCGGCGCGCAGTGCGCCCACTACCGTGTCATAACGGTGCGGATCGCTATCCTTGCCGGCACTGTAAATAGCTGAACCAGCTACAAAGGTATCAGCACCTGCACGCGCGATCTCAGCGATGTTGTCTACCTTCACACCGCCATCAATCTCAAGCAGGATCTCCCTACCACAAGCATCAATCAGAGCCCGTACCGCCCTCAGCTTGTTCAATGCTTCTGGAATGAACTTCTGTCCGCCAAAACCGGGGTTGACCGACATGATCAGGATCAGATCAATCTTATCCAGAACATGATCAAGATAATGCAGCGGTGTTGCTGGATTAAACACCAGACCAGCCTTGCACCCTTGCTCCTTGATCAGTCCGATGGTGCGGTCGATATGCTTGGACGCTTCGGGGTGGAAAGAAATAATATTGGCCCCGGCCTTCGCGAAGTCAGGAACAATCCGATCAACCGGCTCCACCATCAGGTGCACGTCGATGATGGCCTTAGTCAGGGGACGAATCGCCTCACACACCAGCGGACCGATCGTTAGGTTTGGGACGTAATGATTGTCCATCACATCAAAATGAATGATATCCGCACCCGAATCAACAACAGCGGTTATCTCCTCGCCCAGCTTGGCAAAGTTCGCGGAAAGAATACTCGGAGCAATGCGATAATTGGCCATGGAAAACTACCCTATAATAAAAACATTATTTTACTCGGAAATGGGTACTACGGGCCACTGGCTTCATCCCAAACGCAGAATATTTTTCAAGCACTCCTTGCCCTGATTCGAAAAATAGTGTGCAATGCGGGTATGGTTGAAAATAAAAAATATGAGCTCAATGTGACGGTTAACACCACCTACCTTCCAGAACAATCGGATGAAGTCTCTGACCGCTATGTATTCGCCTATACCATCACCATCGCCAATACCGGATCGGTCGCAGCACAACTCATCAGCCGCCACTGGATCATCGCGGATGGTGGCGGTAGCGTTCAGGAAGTACGTGGGCTAGGCGTGGTAGGGGAGCAGCCACTATTGAAGCCTGGCGACAGTTTTGAATACACTAGCGGGACCGCAATATCTACTCCAATGGGTTCAATGAAAGGCAGTTATCAGATGGTGGCAGAAGATGGCCTCTACTTCGACGCGACCATTCCAGAGTTCACTCTAAGCGTACCTCGGATATTACACTAAAAAAAACGTAATCTTTTTTTCAGCCTCTCCACCTAACCGTACTTCTTTCTGCCAAATCGTCGACGGCGATGAGCCTGTCTTGCCTCGGCCTCGCTTAATGGGCCCGGCTTCTTGCCGGCATATGGATTACTACTCGACCTGAACTCAACACGGAGTGGTGTACCTTCGAGATGGTAGGCCGATCGAAAGGTGTTCTCGAGGTAGCGCCGATAGGTCTCGGCAACATGGTCAAGGCCGCTCCCATGGATTACGATTAGCGGCGGATTGGAGCCCCCTTGGTGGGCATAACGCAATTTAGGGCGCGATACGCCGGTATGTGCAGGAGCTTGTTTTTCTACCGCCGCCAATAGCGTGCGGGTGAGTTTAGGGGTAGGCAGCTTTGCCATCGCAGCGGCATATGCAGTATCGATTGATGGCAGCAATCCCTTCATGCCGGCACCCTGTAATGCAGAGATATACTGAGGCTTGGAAAAGCTCAGTAGAAAAGCAAGTTTTCGGGTAATCTCACGCTTAATATTATCCCGTTGATACTCGTCCAGACCGTCCCACTTATTTACCACCAAGACCAAAGCACGTCCCGCCTCCAGAATAAATCCAGCAATATGCGCATCCTGGTCAGAAATTTCGTTGCTCGCATCTAACACTAGCACGACCACATTCGCATCTTCCACTGCCTGCAGAGTCTTCACCACCGAGAACTTCTCGATGAGCTCCTGAATCTTCCCGCGGCGCCTCAGGCCGGCGGTATCGATCAGGGTATACTGCCGACCATTGCTTTCGAAATCAATATAGATGCTATCCCGAGTCGTGCCCGGCTGATCAAAGGCTATCACACGCTCCTCTCCGAGGAGTGTATTCACCAGCGTCGACTTGCCCACGTTTGGACGTCCCACGATCGCTATCTTGGGGTGCTTGTCTTTCTCCTCTTCACCTTGTTGCTCGGGGAAGTCTGCCAGTGCTAGGTCTATCAGTTCATTCACATTGTCGCCATGTACGGCGGAAACGGCACAGGGCTCACCCAGTCCCAATTCGTGAAACTCGGCGGTGACGACCGAGGTCGCCATACCCTCGGCCTTATTAACTACCAATAAAATCTTGCGGCCCGTCTTACGCAACTGCTCGGCAATTATCTTGTCATGTGCTGCCAGACCCTGTCTGCCATCAACAATGAACAATACGACATCGGCCTCATCAACCGCCTGTAGAGTTTGCCGGGCCATTTCATGCAGGATTCCATCTTTAGCAGCTGGCTCAAAACCACCGGTATCTACCACTAGATGGGGCTTATCGCCCAGCCTTCCATGACCATAATGACGGTCTCGCGTTAGGCCTGGGATATCTGCAACGATCGCATCGCGACTGCGAGTCAACCGGTTGAAGAGCGTTGACTTGCCGACATTCGGCCGTCCAACTAGAACGAGGGTGGGCTTCATGGGTACACTCGGCTACTGTATTCCGTACGCATAGAGCCCGCCCTTCCGAGTCTGTACCAAAATCCCATTTGGTAAGTGCTCCGGATGAGCGAAGATTGAACTCTCATCGGTCGCTGCGCGAAGAACAATTGCGCCGTCGTCAACCCTAAAAAAATTCACATACCCCTGAGAATCACCCACTACCACACGCCCCTCTCGAACAGCAGGAGTCGTTAGTCTGAGACCGTTAAGTATCTCCTGCCTCCATGAGGTAGTTCCATTGCTCTTTGTGTAAGCGATCACCGCACCATGGGCCTCGCTCATATAAATATAAGTATCATCCATAGCAAGTCCGGCGCTACTGGATGCCTCCCTCGCCCAGATCTGGTTGCCATTATTGAGTTCAAAGCAGGCGATACGACCCTGATAGGCTACAGCACATATCTGCCATTCATCAGCCACCGGCAGGCTAGTGATATCGGTAATGCGTTCCAACTCAGTCGCACCCCGTGGACGCGATACGGTCGATTCCCACTTCACATTACCATCTGATAGATTTAATGCCACCAATTTACCGCCAGCAAATCCAGCAAATACCACGTCACGTTTAATCAGTACACGACTGGAATTCCTCACAGTCAGCGACGGAGTTGCGCCCTGGTACATCCACCTACGCTGCCCATTGGTCGCATCCAATCCAAAGATTCTGCCATCACCCGTGCGGACGACTACCACCCCATTATCCACTTGGGGCGGACCCAATACCTCGCTGGAGATCTGTGCCTTCCACAGGGACTTGCCCGTCTCATCAAATGCCAACACCTCCCCCTTGAAGGACCCAACCAGCACCATCCCCTCACCCACACCCACTCCACCAGAGAGCATATTCTGAGTATCCTTAATCCAGACCTGCTTACCAGTACTGGGTTCGAATCGCATAAGTCGACCCTCTGAGTTCGATGCATAGACCGCATCATTTGCGAATGCTGGCGAAAGAACCGCCACCATATTCTTTTCAGAAATGCTGCTTTGCCACAACGGACGCGGTGCGGCGATCAGCTTCAGGCGTGCAGTCTGCTCAGCGCTGATCTCGGGCTCCTTCGTTTTAAATAGATCTACGATGGGCGATACGTCGAGATCCGTAACACTCGCAATTCTTTCAAAGAAACTGGCGCAACCAGAAAGCGCCAGGCTCAACATCAGTAGGAGGAGGTGACGCAGGATGTTACCGATATACTTCGTTGCGGATCTTCTCACGTAAGCTACTTGGTCTCTGCTAAGGCATCAAGCTTCATCTGGATGATATTGTGATAAGCACTCTCAGCATTGATTCTGTCGAGCGCCAATTGATAGGCTACACGGGCTTCAGGAAATTTACCCGAGGCGGTGAGGATATCCCCCTTGCGGTCCGCATAGAGACTGCTAAAGGATTCACTATGCTTACTTTCCACTAATTTCAGCGCCTCGTCATACTTCTTCTCGTCTAGCAACAGACCCGCTAGTCGCAGCCGTACGAGATCCTTCAGCTCATTCTCCTTGGTATGGTCCATCGCCCATTGCAATCGAGTTCTAGCGGCCTGCTTATCTCCCGCCTCGAGACTCGCGCGCGCGGAGGCCATTGCAGCACGCGGAGCATAGCCACTACTGGGAAACCCTTCTATCAGCAAGTGAGCAGCATCAGAAATCTTCTTTGGGTCATCGCTTTCATCAATCTGTTGCAGCGAAGCATACAGTTCAGCTGCCTGTTCAACCTGCTGTTTCTGGTAGCGATTCCACACCTGCGTACCAACAACGCTGGCGACAAGTGTTGCCACTACCACGATCACCACCGTCCCATACATCTCCCACCAGGACTTAAGTCCATCTATCTTTTCCTGTTCTTCCAGATCATATGTCGCCATTTAACTTCCCGAATAAGTTTAAGTACGCCTTCTATTTAAATCTGCTTAAGCAGATTCACCGATTCCGCCAATCCAACTCTGACCTGCTCTACCGCCTCACGTAATGGCTTAATGGTGATCTCTGTAGAATTCGCCTCATCATCCCCGATAATAACTGCAAAACGTGCGCCGCTGGCGTCAGCTTTTTTCATTTGTGACTTGAAGCCCCCATCCCCACAGTGGAGGATGGCCTTGAGGCCTTCATCACGAAGGTACCTTACAGTCTCCCAAGCAAATCTGGTCGCATTCTCACCCTGATGTACTACGTATATATCTGGCCCGACATGCGGTATCTCCTTACCGCACTCCTGCATCAGCGCCAGCAGTCTCTCAACACCCATGGCAAAACCACAGGCGGGCGTAGACTTGCCACCAATCTGTTCGACCAGCCCATCATAACGTCCGCCAGCACATACCGTGCCCTGTGCACCCAGTCTGTCGGTGACCCACTCGAACACGGTGCGGTTGTAGTAGTCCAACCCCCTCACCAGTCTTGGGTTAATCTCAAAATCAATCTGTTGATCACGCAAGGATCGCTGCAACCCTTCGAAATGTTTGAGAGAGTCCTCATCCAGATCATCCAACAGTCTCGGTGCACCATCTATGATCTGCTGCATCTCCGGATTTTTACTATCGAGTATCCTCAGCGGGTTGCTATGAAGGCGCCTATGAGCATCTTCGTCAAGTTCACCCAGATGCTGTTCCAGATAGTTAATCAACCGCCCACGATGGAGATTACGCGATTCGACACTGCCCAACGTTCCAATCTCTAATCTCACATCAGCGATACCCAGCTTGCCCCATAAGGCCGCACACATGACAATATGCTCGGCATCGATATCTGGGCCGGTATATCCTAGAGCTTCCACGCCGACCTGGTGAAACTGCCGGTAACGTCCCTTCTGTGGCCGCTCATGACGGAACATCGGACCAGAATAATAAAGTCTCTGCGGTCCCGAATAGAGCAGGTTATGCTCAAGCGCTGCACGCACACATGAAGCCGTGCCCTCCGGTCGCAGTGTCAGACTCTCTCCATTGAGATGGTCTAAAAAGGTGTACATCTCCTTCTCGACAATGTCGGTTACCGCACCGATGGAGCGTACGAATAGATCTGTCTGCTCAACTATCGGCATGCGGATACTGCGGTAGCCAAAAGCAGCCATCCACTCTCGCACGGTCTGCTCAAAAAATTCCCAATGATGCGCCTGGTCAGGCAGGATATCGTTCATCCCGCGGATGGCCTGGATGGTTCTAACCATTGCCTAACTTCTTCGGGTATTTTGCCTTCACGTAATCATCAACGATCTGACGAAACTCTCCAGAAATATTGTCACCCTTCAGTGTGACAGTCTTCTGTCCATCAACGAAGACTGGGGCAACTGGCTTCTCTCCCGACCCCGGTAAGCTAATGCCGATATTGGCATGCTTACTTTCTCCCGGCCCATTGACCACACATCCCATCACAGCCAGGGTCATGTTTTCTACGCCATCGTACTGTTCTCGCCACACCAACATCTGGCTTCGTACATAGCTCTGGATGCTCTCCGCTAACTCCTGAAAGTATGTGCTGGTAGTACGGCCACATCCCGGGCACGCCGCCACCATAGGAACAAATGCTCGCAACCCCATGGTCTGGAGAATTTCCTGTCCAACGATTACTTCACGGGTACGGTCACCACCCGGTTCTGGAGTTAATGATATGCGGATGCTATCGCCGATACCTTCCTGTAACAGTACCGCTAGTGCAGCAGTGGAGGCGACAATCCCCTTCGAACCCATACCCGCTTCGGTCAATCCTAGGTGCAAAGCATAGTCGCATCGACTCGCCAGCTCCCGATAAACCGCGATCAGATCTTGAACCCCGCTCACTTTGCACGATAGGACGATATGATCGCGACTCAAACCAATCTCTTCTGCCTTGGCGGCGCTCTCGAGGGCAGAGGTGATCAAGGCCTCACGCATGACATAACCGGCATCCTTAGGATCTTGAGAGCATGCATTCTCATCCATTACACGCGCGAGTAACTCTGGGTCTAAGCTACCCCAATTAACACCGATGCGTACCGGTTTATCATACTTACAGGCAGTCTCGATCATGGCAGAGAATTGCTCATCGCGTTTTTTCCCATGTCCAACATTGCCAGGATTAATGCGGTATTTTGCGAGCGCCTTAGCACAGTCCGGATACTCCGTCAGCAGCTTATGTCCATTGAAGTGGAAATCTCCCACCAACGGAACATAACAGCCCATGTCATCGAGACGAGCACGGATGGCTGACACTGATTGCGCTGCTATCGCAGTATTGACAGTAATACGTACTAACTCCGATCCTGCTCGAGCCAATTGCTCTACCTGTACCGCGGTGGCAATCTCATTCTCGGTGTCGGTATTGGTCATTGACTGCACCACCACCGGTGCAGTGCCTCCAATAGTGACCGAACCGACCCGCACACCAACACTCTGACGGCGCTGTCTAGTGAAATTATTCTGGGACATAATTATGGTCGTTAGTTAATTTTATAAAATGTTAAATATCATTCGAGTGACAAACTCGCCACCCCACCTTTTGTATTGGTATGCTGCACCAAATTTATCAGCTTATTGTTGTAAACTAATTTAACGTTAGCGGCATTTCCAATTACCACATAGAACGGCGCCTTGTCGCGAATCACCAGTTGACTGTCTGGGGGATTAAGCTGAGACAGGATCGTCTTGCCAGCGCCATCATTGATCTCAACCAAAGACTCCCCTGCAAACGTGAAACGGAGAACCCCCTCTCCTTTACTCACTTGATCTGGAGCCGCAACAACAGGTACAATTTTTTCTCGTTGTTGCGCAGACAGATTACTCGTTACCTGCTCGACCACCGCGACTTCTTGCAACACTGGCTCAGGTGCAAGATCGCTAGACAAACTTAAGTTTGGTAGCTCAGACTCCAACTGCTCTGCCACCGGTTCAACCTTGATTTCAGGTGCAACAGTGGCCCGGGCTACCGGCTGCTGAGCCGTCTCATTCCCTTGATAAATCTCATAAACCAGTAGCAACAGTGCCGCCACCGACACTCCTACAACGATCAATCTACGCCATACTGATTTCTGACTCTCCTGGAAAGGAATTTTTTCAGCTAGGGGAGCAATAATCTGTGGTGGTGGCAGTAATAACAGCAATGGTGCAAAGTCTATCCGCACCAACTTAGCATAATTGCGTACAAAGCCGCGAAGAAACGTACCCCCAGAAAGCTTGCCGTAGTCACCCTCTTCCAATGCAACAATCTGTCGTACCGACAGCCGTAGATGTTGGGCCACATCCTCAACCCTCAAACCACGAGACAGCCTCCCCTCCTGCAGCAGTTGCCCTACGCTCTGTACTGCTTCGGCTGCCCCTGCCGTTAGGCCATTGTCATCAGTATCGCTAGTTTCCATTACTTGAAGCTACCTCCGCCTAGCGCTGCTACTACACTTGAATCTGCACAGCCTTAGTCAATATCAACAAAAACTATCAGAATTCACTCATCCTGCCGCGTGTATCGTTTCTTGATCCATCCGACTCACCCGCCGCGTCTTGTCTAATACCTGACCCGCTAACTGACCACAGGCAGCGGCAATATCATCGCCGCGGGTCTTTCGCACCGTCGTCACCAGTCCAGCCTGCATCAACACATCTCGAAACAGTCTTACCGCCTCCGGCGACGAACGCTGGTAGCCCGAGTTCGGGAATGCATTGAATGGGATCAGATTGAATTTACAGGGTGTATCTCTTACCAACTGAACCAACTCGTGAGCATGGCTGATGCTGTCATTAACCCCGTGCAACATGACATACTCAAAAGTGATGAAATCCCTAGGAGCAAACTGCAGATAACGTTGGCATGCCGCCAATAACTCTTTGAGCGGGTATTTGCGATTAATTGGCACCAACTGATCGCGCAGCTCATTGTTGGGGGCATGTAACGATACCGCCAATGCAACTGGGCATCTCTCACCCAACCGGTCCATCGCAGGGACGAGCCCGGAAGTACTCACCGTTACACGTCGACGCGACAGCCCGTATGCGTTATCGTCTAACATCAGATCAAGGGCCGCAACTACATTCTCAAAATTAGCCAGCGGCTCACCCATCCCCATAAATACCACATTACTGATGGCGCGACTGCGTGCGCTAGATTGAGTTACCTCATTCCCATCTAAAGCCGTCTGTGCCTCTACGCTACAAGAACTCTCCCTCACCGCATTGTTTGCCAACCATAGTTGGCCGACAATTTCCGCCACCGTTAAATTACGATTGAAACCTTGCTTACCGGTGGAACAGAAAGAGCATTCTAGGGCACAACCTACCTGGCTAGAAATACACAAGGTACCTCGGTTGGCTTCAGGGATAAAGACCATCTCGATGCCATTACCCGCACCCACTGATAACAACCACTTACGGGTCTGGTCGCTGGCGGTATGATCACTAATAACTCGAGGCGGTTCGATCACCGAAGTCGCGGCAAGCTTTTCCCGCAAAGCCTTCGCCAGATCACTCATACTCGTAAAGTCCGACACACCAGACTGATGAATCCAACGTAGCAACTGCCTAGCGCGAAATGGCTTCTCTCCAATTTCTACACAGAAATCGGCAAGACCTCCAGCACCAAAATCAAGCAGATTGACCGTCATGATGTTGAGACACGGCTCATTATCGGCCGGAATAAATGTTCAGCGCGGGGAAGAAGTAAGCGATTTCGATCGCCGCGGCCTCCGGGGCATCGGATCCATGTACAGCATTGGCATCTATGCTATCGGCAAAATCTGAACGAATGGTTCCTTTCTCAGCTTTTTTTGGATCAGTTGCACCCATCAGATCACGATTTTTTTTAATCGCATCCTCACCCTCGAGCGCCTGTACCATTACCGGTCCAGAAATCATGAACTTCACAAGATCATTAAAGAATGGACGGCTGCGATGTACCGCGTAAAACCCCTCAGCCTCAGCTTGAGAGAGATGCAGCATACGAGCGGCAATGATTTTCAGACCATTACTCTCAAAACGAGAGTAAATTTGTCCGATCACACCCTTTGCAACTGCATCCGGCTTGATAATAGATAAAGTTCTTTCAACACCCATCGAGATACTCCGCTAAATTAAAAGCGTATTTTAACAAAAAAACTACCCCAGAAACGGAAAAAGCAAAAAGCCATTCATCAAAATATGGCGGGCAGAAGGCTTGGCCATCCGAGCCCTTCTACCTCTTTTTGTTTCATCCTTAGTCAATCTTCATCACTTGCATACGCATCGGCCAGATGCCACGCTCAATCATCTTTGCACCCTCGAAGACAACATAACTCTGTCGACCGTAATGCGGCAGCGGACGCGCCAAAGCGGTGAGCGCAGTGACATCGCGAGCAGACACGAGCGTGACCGCCGCCCCTCCCGGGCGACTTACCGTCCAAGCCTGTGCCGAACCCTTTCCCTGAACAACCCCTGGGCGTACGGGTAACTGCCGGCGAGCAAGCCACGCATCGATCTGATCATGCAGACCTATCACCAGTACCGACACAGTTGGCAGGGCATTCGTCGCTGAAATTATTCTTGGGGAACGGTTCTGTAGTTTTGTTGCAAGTAACTCGGCTGCGGCATATGCCTCACCGGTCTCTGGTAGCAAGACGGATACCACCGTCTCGTCTACCATGATTTGACGCAAAATAGGGGGGGCCTCTTGGGGCATTAATTGCCGGAATAAACGCAGCCCTGGATCGAGCGTAACTTCGATCGGCCGTGCCGGAACTTCCAGTGTAAAGGTCTGACGCTTTTGCTCCAGATCGAGCATTCGGACCTCCTCCCCCACTTCAGTACGTAGCCCAATCGGCACACGTAACTGGTAGGTAGGTTCCGATTGCTCCAACGTGATGCTCACCCTGTGGCCTGAGTCGGAATATGTACGTGCCGCTTCTGCAATACGCACAACCGGTGCACCCGAACGTGTCAGCCACTGTCTAAAAAATACCCTCAGATCTCGCCCCGATACTGTTTCAAATGCACGCTGTAAGTCCGTCCAAGAAGCGACACGAAAGCGCTGCTCATGCCAGAACAACTGCAACGCGCGGTCGAACGTCTCTTGTCCGAGCAAGTCACGCATCATCAGAAACACCATCGCCGCCTTGTTATAGCCGACGATCTGAGAGGCCCCATGGGTGCGCGAGGTAAACTTCGTCAATGGCATGTCCTGGCCAGATGCTAGTGCGGAAAAGTCTCGCAACCACCCAACCCGCATCTCTCTCGCAGCTTCCGACCCCTCTCGCTCCTTGTAAGCATAATCCGCCATGAAGGTGGTTAGGCCCTCGGACCAATTACCATGGGCATAATCTGGATAAACACCATTTCCCCACCAGTTGTGTAGTACCTCATGCCCGAGCGAGGTCGCGCGGATGAATGGCAGCCTCAGCACCTCGATACCGAGATACGTGAGCGTCGGCATGCCAAAACCGGTCGGTGTCGGACTCGACACCACACTGAACTCAGTAAATGGGTACTCGCCAATCCATGTCTCGTAAAATTCAATGTAACCCTTTACCTCTTCACGATATTTTTTGGCAAGATCCCCAATTTGCGGATGAAAATAAGTACGAATCTGGATCGGCTTACCACCCGCACCACGCATTGTGTCGGTCCCGATCGCATAAGGGCCGGCCATAAGATCGATCCCTTCAGAAGGAAAAGGGAATTCGAAACTCGCACGATAGCCCTCGGTTGTTTCAGACTCATCAATCAAACGTCCTGCAACCAAACCGCGCTGGCCTGACGGCAATTCTAGGCTAACTCGATATCGTGGAAGTGTTCCTACTAAGTGTGGATACCAGCCACTGGAATCAGGAAGGAATGTACCTGCTGAGCCGCTCGCCGGCTCAGTCCTGCCGAGTGTCTGTCGATGTTCGAGTGAACTGTCCATTGGCGCAAGCTCACCCCTCCAATGAATCTCAATTCGACGCTGCCCGTGCTGGCGGCGTGGAATCCGCCAGGCTTGGGTATTAACAGTGCCTGAAATAGATCTCCCCATAGGCAGTCCATCGACCAGGGCATGCGTCACTTCAAAACGACGACCCAGTACCAGCGTCAACTCACCGGCTGCTGATACGGTGATAAGGCTGCGCCCTTCAATCCGGCGCGAGGCCGGATCAATGCGCACAGTGATGTCGTACCCGACATCCGTCTTTGCACTTGGTGCTGAAGATGCAGCTGTTGCAATAAAACCAGAGAGAACGAGGCATGTAATACCCCTGATGATCTGCAATCTTGCTCCGATCAGAGTCACCGTTCCTCTGCCGGGAATTTAGCGATGACCTCGATTGTCTCGTTGCCTCGTTTTACCCTGAGTGGTAACCAGGTGCCCGGCGCATGACGCTTGACCGCTGCGACGACATCCCCAGTCTGCTTAACCACCATGCCCGCAACCTCCAGCATTACATCACCGCTACGCAGACCCGATATCTCAGCAATACTGCCTTTCTCAACCTGCAGCACTCGCGCACCACCATCTGAAGCAATCTCAAATCGGATCCCAAGCCGCTGCTGCTGCTGGACAGACGAAACGAATGGTGCGACACCGAACACAGCATCGGCCATTCCTGCAACGAGCTGACCACATGCCTTACCACTATCCCATGGAAGCAGCATGGCAACATCTAGGACCTTGAGGTCTTTCAGTTGGTGAGGGACCCCATAGCCATGCTTGATATGTCCCGCACCCATGATCCCAACCACCAGCGGGCGTCCTGGTCTCTCGAGCGATCGATGTATCGCTTGCGCCATCGCTCGATCCCATAGCTGCTGGCTCTCGACAAACCGCTTAAAATCTGGATCGTCATGGCCGATCTCGGTTTTTTTCTTGCCCTCGCGCTCATGTTCCCGATATATAGGCAGCAAGTAATCACGGTATGCAACACTCGAACTGGCAGGTCGCGTCACCCCTTCGCGCTCACTCTCCGGCACTCCATCGAAACCCTTCGCGGAGATCTCCCGCCTCAAACGCGTATCAATATTGAGTGCCACCATCGGTATCCGGTTCATACGCGCGAAATGGAATAGTGGTAGATAGTAACTCGCGTCCGTACCCCAAACGGAGTCCCAGTCTGCAGCGGCAAGAAATTCAGTCTCGGTGAACTCTCCAGCCACCCATCGATCGAGTGCTTTTTGTACCCGCCGTGGAAACATCTCGAAACCTATCACCATGTCTGGACGAGAGGCATAAAGTGCAGCCAGCATCTGCAACTGCCAGCGGTGATGCTCTAGGTTATCGTGCATCTCACCGAGCAAAACTACCGACTGTTTTGCCGCACGCCCAATGACCCTATTATTGGCTATCTTATTGCCAGCAGGTACTACCCAACTTGCCACCGGAACACAGTCCGTGCCCTCCTTATTCGTAGACTTCGATTGAGCCGATGCAATATTAAAGTCTGCCCCAACTACAAGCAGAACAGCACCAACAAATCCAACATATAGCGTACTTTTAGAAATAATCATACCGGATACTCCTTACCATAAGTTATGTCAGCACACCCATCTTCTCGCATTCCTAAACATCCTCATCCATGGCCCGTCTTCATGCCACTCTGTCGCACCCACACCCTTGATGCTCGACTCCGCAGTGGGATACCATGAATGTTGAGCGGCACGGAACACCCGTTCTGGGTGTGGCATGAGTATACTGAAACGCCCATCTGGTGTAGTCATGCCGGCAATGCCCTGGGGAGAACCATTAGGATTGAGTGGATAAATCTCAGTAGGCTTGCCGTAATTGTCGATAAAACGTAGTGCGATCAGAGATGATGCAGCCAATAGCGCTTTCTCATCGGCAAATTCCGCATAACCCTCTCCATGAGCAACAGCGATAGGCATACGGCTACCGACCATTCCATCGAAAAACATTGAGGGGCTCTGCTGAACCTCAGTCATAACGAAGCGGGCTTCAAACTGCTCTGACTTGTTGCGCACAAAGTGAGGCCAGTACTCCGCACCGGGAATTATTTCTTGCAGATTGCTCATCATCTGGCATCCGTTACAGATCCCTAGGGCGAAGGTATCGGTCCGTTGGAAAAAAATTTTGAATTCATCACGTGCGCGATGATTGAACAGAATAGACTTGGCCCAACCTTCCCCTGCCCCCAGCACATCTCCGTAGGAGAACCCACCGCATGCAGCCAAGCCCTGATAATGTTGCAGCGAAACACGTCCAGCGATGATATCACTCATGTGCACATCGGTCGCAGCGAATCCAGCCCGGTCAAAGGCTGCAGCCATCTCGACATGGCCATTTACACCCTGCTCTCTCAGAATAGCAATTCTTGGCCTCGCTCCACTCTGAATATAAGGAGCAGCAATATCATCGTCCACATCGAAACTCAACTGCACATTCAGACCAGGGTCGGTGATATCGAGTATGCGATCATATTCCTGCTGCGCACACTCTGGATTATCCCGCAGCTTCTGCATTTGATGAGTGGTCTCTGACCAAGCGCGCTGCAGATCTACACGCCGCTCGGAAAATACCGGTTTATTGTTTCTCAAGAAACGTACTTGATCCTTATCGTTGAGACTTCCGATGACAAAACTCATATCGCGCAAACCAGCCTCTGCCAAAACTTCCAGAACGGCATGACGCTGCTCTGTTCTGATCTGGATCACCCCACCAAGCTCCTCATTAAAAAGGACAGAAAGGGTTCTTCCCTGAGCCCTTCCGTCCATTATTTCGGGTCTCAGCTCATAACCATCCACATCATTAGCGAGCCCGTCGAAACACAACTGATCGAGATTGACTGTAATACCGGAATGACTGGCAAAGGCCATCTCGCACAATGTCACAAATAGGCCCCCGTCAGAGCGGTCATGATAAGCAAGTACTCTACCTTCTCGATTCAAGCGTTGCAAACCGGCGAATAATCCCTTGAGCTTCTGTGGATCATCCAGATCTGGGGCTATATCACCTGCCTGCTTATAAACTTGCGCTAACGCCGATCCGCCTAGACGGTTTCTACCTGCACCCAGATCAATCAAGATCAGTTCCGTCTCTCCACAGTCGGTACGTAATTGAGGCGTGAGTGTCTTACGCACGTCCATCACTCGCGCAAAGGCTGAGATGATCAAGGACAGAGGTGCAGTCACTTCCTTATGGACAGCCGTACTCTGATCATTCTCTTCTTCAGTCCATACCGTCTTCATCGACATGGAGTCCTTACCTACCGGAATACTGATCCCCAGTTGCGGACATAACTCTATCCCTACTGCATGGACTGCATCGTACAAACCCGCATCCTCACCTGGATGCCCAGCCGCCGCCATCCAGTTGGCGGAAAGCTTGATCTCTCCGATATCTATAATCAGTGCAGCAGCGATATTGGTGATGGCCTCACCCACCGCCATACGCGCAGAGGCAGCAGGATTAATCAATGCCAGCGGCGTGCGTTCCCCCATGGCAAATGACTCACCCAGATATGTCTGATAACCCATCATGGTCACAGCCACATCTGCCACTGGAACTTGCCATGGTCCAACCATCTGGTCTCGAGCGGTCATACCGCCGACCGTACGGTCGCCGATACTAATGAGAAAAGTCTTGTCCGCCACTGACGGCAAATGCAACACTCGGTATGCCGCCTCCTTCAGTTCCAATCCGGCTGGGTCGAATGGTGATAACGATCTGGTGAGGTGGGTAACCTCACGTGTCATTTTTGGAGGCTTGCCGAGTAACACCTCAAGCTCCATATCAACCGGCAGCGGCTTGTCACCGAATAATGGGTCAATCACGGAGAGTTGTTGTTGCTTAGTCGCCACACCGACTACCGCAAACGGACAGCGCTCACGCTCACAAACCTCTCTGAATAGGTTCAACGACTCCGGATCAATGGCCAGTACATACCGCTCTTGCGATTCGTTGCTCCAGATTTGCATTGGCGACATGCCCGACTCTTCAGAGGGGATATCGCGCAAATTAAATCTCCCGCCGCGACTTGAACCATGCACTAGTTCAGGCAGTGCATTGGATAGGCCACCCGCTCCGACATCGTGTATCGAAAGAATTGGGTTAGGCTGACCCTGCCTCTCCATCTGCCAGCAGCGGTCGATTACTTCCTGTGCACGCCTCTCCATTTCAGCATTGCCACGTTGGACCGAATCAAAATCAAGATTTTCTACATTTGATCCGGTATCCATGCTGGAAGCGGCGCCACCACCAAGACCAATCAGCATTCCCGGTCCACCTAATTGAATCAGCAGTGAACCAGAGGGGATTTCCTGCTTAAACGAGTGGCTCTCGCAGATATGACCTATACCGCCTGCCAACATGATCGGCTTGTGGTAACCACGCATCTCACCTGCAACCCGCTCCTCGAATGTACGGAAGTACCCCGCAAGAATGGGTCGTCCAAACTCGTTGTTGAATGCCGCCCCACCAATTGGGCCCTCCAACATGATCTGCAATGCCGAGGCGATACGGGTGGGCTTACCATAAGTATGTCTACCAGTTTTCTGGTATTGCTCCCACGGCTGTATAAAACCAGGGATGCTTAAATTGGAAACTGAAAATCCCGTGAGCCCAGCCTTGGGTCTGGCACCACGACCGGTAGCCCCCTCATCACGAATTTCACCACCCGCACCGGTGGCGGCCCCAGAGTGAGGGGAGATTGCAGTCGGATGGTTGTGAGTCTCCACCTTCATCAGGATATGTGTCTGCTCCTGGACATAGCTGTAAGCATGGTCCTTGCCGGGGTAGAGTCGCGCAATACTTTCCCCCACGATGATGGAAGAGTTATCCTCATAAGCCACCACCGTCCCATGTGGATGCTGCTGATGGGTATTACGGATCATCGCAAATAACGAGTGCGTCTGTGGCCTTCCATCTATCACCCAGTCTGCATTGAAAATCTTGTGGCGACAGTGCTCTGAGTTTGCCTGTGCAAACATCATCAGCTCAACATCTGTAGGATTGCGCCCAATGCGCATAAAACTGGTTACCAGATATTCGACCTCATCAGCCGACAGAGCCAACCCCATCTCAGCATTAGCCTGTCTCAATGCCGTCAATCCACCGGTCAGGACGTCTACCGTGTCGAGCGACACGGGCGCATAATGTCTGAATAATTTATCGGCATCTTCAAATGAATTGAAGACCGCCTCGGTCATGCGATCATGTATCAGTGGGAGGAGTGCAGATCGATCTAGAGCAGAGGTCCCACTTGTAGTTTGAATGTAAAAGGCTAACCCTCGTTCCAGACGCAAGACTGCTTCTAGCCCGCAATGACGAGCAATATCGGTAGCCTTGGATGACCATGGAGAGATGGTGCCGGGACGTGGCAGGACCAGAATAAACTCACCTAAAGGCTCTTCCCCCCGTTGCGCAGCACCATAACTCAGTAACTTTGCAAGTATCGCCCTCTCCTCCGGTCTCAGTTCACGCCCCACCGTGCAAAAATGCCAATACTCTGCATAAATGTGGGAAACTTGTGGGACAACGGTCTTGAGTGCTGCCGTTAATTTTTCAAGACGGAATGGGGAAAGGGCGCTACCGCCGCGGAGTCGAAGCATCAGGCGAGATGAGGTGATGAATTGGAAAGCGTAATTTTACACGAGAAGACAATCTACCCGCAGCCCGATAACCTGTTAGCTGGTGGTTCCGATCGATCAACTCATGATTATAAGGTATGACTACCCCCACCCCTATCTACAATAACACTGAGATTCGCTCCATCGAGCGGCTTACAGCGTCGCCATTAATGGAAAGAGCTGGTTTGGCTGCCGCTGAGATTGCGCGAGATCGGTTGCTCACCAAAGAAATCAACGCAGTACTAGTACTGGCTGGCCCAGGCAACAATGGTGGGGATGCCTTCGTTGTTGCTCGTTATCTAAAATCCTGGTGGCTCAATGTCACGCTGGTATTCAGTGGCGAACGTGAAAACCTGCCCGATGATGCAAAGCATGCGTTGGATAAGTGGCTCTCTGCCGGCGGTGAAATCCTAACCGAGATGCCGGAAAATAAAATATGGGGCGCGGTTATAGATGGGCTCTTCGGCATCGGTCTAGACCGCGATCTAGTCGGCAAGAATCTGGCTCTCGTTAATACGGTCAATCTCATGCGCCTGCCGGTACTCGCACTTGATGTCCCAAGCGGCTTAGGAAGCGACACTGGGAATTGCCATGGCGCAACGGTCCGAGCCACCATGACAGTCACCTTCATCGGGCTCAAACCGGGCCTGTTCACTCGGTTTGGCCCCGACTATTGCGGGGAAATTATTCTATGCAAACTTGATCTCGACCCATCTTCCCTGGTTACCCCACACGCCTGGAAGCTGGATCGACCTTATGCGCAGAAGTTATTGCCGCCACCGCGCCCCTCTGACAGTCATAAAGGCATGTTCGGTAGCGTCGGTGTCATCGGTGGCGCAACCGGGATGGTGGGTGCAGCATTTCTAGCCGGAACCGCGGCACTAAAATTAGGTGCAGGGCGCGTTTACCTCGGGCTAATGGCTGTTGATCCACCAGTCACAAGTGCAGATCAACCTGAATTGATGCTGCGACCTGTGCATGAGCTATTCAAACTTGCTCATCTCAGCTGTTTGATCGTCGGACCTGGTCTGGGTATGCAACCAGATGCTCATTTCTGGCTCAGCAACGCGCTAGAGTCTGAAATGCCGCTAGTGCTAGACGCAGATGCACTGAATTTGATCGCCGTCCATCCAGAACTTGCCAGCCTGCTACGAGCACGTACAGCAGCCTCTGTCCTTACCCCGCATGTTGCGGAAGCTGCTCGGCTACTCGGCACCGACTCGTCGAACCTACAGCATGACCGCATGGCTGCTGCAGCCGAATTGGCAAAGCGTTTTAATTGCTACACAGTGCTAAAAGGTGTCGGCAGTATTTGTACCTTCCCCGATGGTAGGAGCTACCTCAATACCAGCGGCAACCCTGGTCTAAGCAGTGCAGGAACAGGCGACGTACTGTCCGGCATCATTGGTGCTTTTCTGGCGCAGGGTTTAGATGCGGGAAATGCACTCTTGTTAGCGGTTCATCTGCATGGTGCCGCTGCTGATTCTCTGCTCGAAAGATATGGAGGTCCAGTCGGGATGACTGCATCAGAGATCACTGATGCGGCACGTGGCCTGTTAAATCGATGGCTACACTAGGAAAACTCTGAAATGGGCGCCCTGGAAGCTCCGTTCAAGGCTTCCTTGCCTGTAATCGCCAATTTTTATAATGTGAAATGAAAGGAACTCTCAGCATGTGTTATCGATGTGACCAAAAAATAGATCAACAGGATCTCAAACAGAATCCAAGCAAACGTTCGTTTCTAAAACTGGCTGCGGTCTCCGCCATCAGCTTAGGTCTTACGGGTGCAGGTATCGCAACAGCGCAGGGGAAACAATCGGCCAAGACTCATTCCAAGATCCCGCCCAAACCTGAAAACTTGCTGACACCTGACCAGGCTCTGGAAAGATTAATGAAAGGTAACGAACGTTATGTTGCTGGCCAATCAATTCCACTTAACTTTCATGATGTTCAGGATGCTCTGGTCAATGGGCAAAACCCCTACGCTACCATTCTAGGCTGTTCCGATTCAAGGGTCAGTCCTGAGCACTGCTTCGATGAGTCCCATGGAGATCTGTTTGTAGCCCGGGGTGCTGGCAATTATCTAACCGCTGACAATGTGGCCACAATCGAGTATTCAGTCGCCGTATTGAATACACCTCTGATCATGGTGCTTGGTCATGAAAGTTGTGGTGCAGTCAAGGCGGCGATTGAGGCCGTTGATCATCATAAAGACTTCCCAGGACATATTCAGCTGCTATCCAGTGCGATAGCACCAGCGGTCAGGGCGGTCAGTGACAACTCGAGCAGCCGCTTGATTAATGTGACCAAGAAGAATGTCATCCTGACGGTTGAGAGACTGAGAAATAAAACACCCATACTGGATTATTATCACGACCAGAAGAGAATTCGAGTCGTTGGCGGGTTATATCATCTGGATACCGGCAGGGTCGAACTGATAGCTTAATGGGTGTCTCTTATCAAGAAAATAAGAGCGCGCTACTCTTTACTCTGCATCTGTAACATCTCGGCAGCATGTTGAAGCGTGGCCTCAGTAATCTTCATACCCCCTATCATGCGAGCAATTTCTTCGACTCTCTGCCGTTGATCGAGCACAGTGATATGGCTGGTTACTTTTCCGCCATTGGCATGGTCAGCTGACTTTGCAACTTGCCATTGCTGATCTGCTGCCGAAGCGACCTGCGCCAAGTGGGTGACGCACATCACCTGGCGCTCTTCCCCAAGCTTTTTCAGCATGGTGCCAACTATTTCGGCCACGCGCCCGCCGATACCGGAATCAACCTCATCGAATATTAGGGTGGGCGCTGTCCCAACCTTGCTAGTAATAACCTGTATCGCCAGACTGATGCGTGACAATTCACCACCCGATGCGACCTTTGTCAGAGGCCTCAGCGGCAACCCCTGATGAGCAGAGACTTGAAATTCAATTTTCTCCAATCCATGGGCATTACCCTGTTCTAGAGGAATTAACCCCACCGAGAACTCCCCACCTGCCATCGCAAGGGTCTGCATCGCATCACTCACTTGCTGGGATAGCGTTTTGGCTGCTTTATCCCTGATCTCACTTAAAGATTTGGCATGCTCTAGATATGCTTCCATGGCAGTCATTTCCTCTCTTGCGAGTGCCTCGCCGTCCCCTCCCTGCATCAATTCTTCCAGTCGAGTAGTTGATGTCATCAACAGATCTGGCAGTTCGTCTGAGGTCACACGATTCTTCCTGGCCGCAGCATGAATCGCTGTTAGGCGTTGTTCCATATCTTGCAGTCGTTGCGGATCTAAATCGAGACGTTGTTGATAATGACCGAGTTCATACACCGCTTCCTGCAACTGGATCTGTGCAGACTCTAGCAAATCGAGCACAGATCTCAAGTCGCTGTCGTAGCTCAGCAAGCCTTGGAGTCGAGAGATGACCGCGTTGACCTGTGCCAGAGAGGCTAGTTCTCCTTCCGACAGAATCTCCAAACCCACCTGAGTTGCCTCTAGCAGACTTGCGGCATGCGATAAGCGACTATGATCGGACTGGAGTGTTTGCCACTCCCCGGGTGAAAAATTCAACGTAGTAAGTTCGCGAACTTGCCACTCCAATTGCTCGCGCTCCTGCAGAAAAGTGGCTGAGTCTTTTTCCCATGAGATACGCTGCTGAAGTAAGTTCTGCCAGCGTCGGTAGGTTAAAGCCACTGCCTGAGTCAACTCGCGACTACCGGAAAAAGCATCAAGCAGATCACGCTGGGAGTCACTACGAAGAAGTGACTGATGTGCGTGCTGACCATGGATATCGATCAACCTTTCCCCCGCCGCCCTTAGTTGGTGCAATGTGGCAGCCCTCCCATTGATGAAGCTGCGCGAACGTCCACTGCTATCTATCACGCGGCGCAGCAGACATGTTCCGCTATCATCGCCTTGATTCTCAAGATCATTTTCCTGCAGCCAATCGGTGAGTCCCGCCAATCGAGCGACGTCGAATTCTGCGCTGATCTCGGCTCGCTCACATCCGTTTCGGACCTGACCCGCCTCGACTCGTTCGCCTAAAGCAAGTGACAGCGCGTCGATCAGAATCGATTTTCCTGCACCAGTTTCGCCCGTGAGAACGGTGAAACCCGGTGAAAATTCAAGTCCCGCCCGGTCAACGATGACAAAATCTCGGATACTCAAGAACCTTAGCATGGTAAAGAGCTCACGCTTTTTTTTGTGGGAATCCGCTCCAACCAAGCTTCTCGCGCAGCATGCGGTAATAACTATGATCGGCGGAATGTAACAGTCTTACCGTATGATTTGAACGAGTCACGACAACCTTATCATTCTCCTGCAGATCAAAATGGAAATGACTGTCGGAGTGAACTCGAGCATCTGCGGTGCGGTGTATCAAAATCTCAACGACTGCTTCAGGCCCTACAACAATAGGGCGATTGCTTAAGGTGTGGGGGCTCACCGGCACCAACGCTATAAGATCAAGGCTAGGGTGCAGGATCGGCCCACCCGATGACAAGGCGTACGCTGTAGAACCCGTGGGTGTCGCTACGATTAATCCATCAGCACGAAGGGAGTAAACATACTCGCCATTAATACGCACCTCGAACTCGATCATGTTGCCACCGCTACCTCTGTTCACAGTCACATCATTTAATGCAATTGCGCTGAACACACTGACCTCACTTCGTATGACCTGAGCAGACAGCAACATCCGTCTCTCAGTAACATAGCTTCCATCGAGCATGTTCCCAACGCTTTCCAGCATGGTCTCGATGGAAAGATCGGTGAGAAAACCAAGATGTCCCTGATTAATGCCTACCAGTGGCACGTCGAAGGGTGCGAGCTTACGCGCGATATTCAGCATGGTGCCGTCACCACCCAGAACAATAGCAAGATCAGCACGTGCACCAATCTCCTCAATCGCAAGTACAGGATAATTCTTTGCTACCACTTCTGAAGCGGTAACGCAGTCCAGAAGCACTTCAGTACCTCGGTCTTGCAAATACTGTCCGAGACGCAAAAGAGGAGACACAATCTCCGAATTCTTTTGCTTACCAATCAGGGCTATAGTCTTAAATAGGGTGGTCATCTCTGGGTATGAATAATTAATAGAATACAGGCAAGTCGAGCCATTATTGCTTGAGATTAAACCATATCAGACTGGGGGGTGACAAAAAATTCTGAATTATGGTTAGCCACCCCTGCCCTACCTAAATCCTAGTGTAAAATAAGCTCATGCTTAACCAACGCGCCCGAATCCTGCTGAAGACCCTAGTCGAACGCTATATCACCGAAGGTCAACCGGTAGGCTCCCGCGCGCTCTCAAAATTTTCTGGGTTGGACCTGAGTTCCGCCACTATCCGGAACGTGATAGCTGACCTTGAGGAGATGGGGTTTGTTACCAGCCCGCATACCTCTGCCGGACGTATACCGACTCCGCGCGGATACCGTTTCTTCGTGGATACTTTGTTGGTGGTTAAGCCACTAGATAGTGTTGAGATCCACCATCTGGAAGACCAACTACACCTGGACAATCCGTCACGTCTGATCAATTCTGCCTCACAGCTGCTATCAGAATTAACTCATTTTGCAGGGGTGGTGGTCACTCCCAAGCGCAGCAGCTTGGCATTCCGCTATATTGAGTTCATGGCCTTATCTGAGAAACGTATCCTCCTCATCATCGTCACACCTGAAGGTGATGTGCAGAACCGAGTTCTCTTCACCGACAGAATCTATACTCCATCTGAATTGATAGAGGCGGCTAATTTCATCAATCAAAATTACGCCGGTTTCGATCTGGATGATATCCGCGCCCGCCTCCAAGGTGAGATGAAACAGTTACGCCATGATATGACCGATCTCATGACTGCAGCCATTGAAGTGGGTGGTGAAGCTATCAGGGAAAGTAGTGGCGAAGCTATGGTGATGGCGGGAGAGCGCAAACTGCTAAATGTGCATGACCTGGCCGGCAATATGACCAGCCTGAAAAAATTATTTGACCTGTTCGAACGTAAGACCGCGTTGCTCCAATTACTAGAGCTCAGTCGCCAGGCTCAGGGCATGCAAATCTTCATCGGCGGAGAGTCCGATCTGGTGGCCCTAGACGAGTTCAGTGTCGTTACTGCCCCCTACGAGGTAGATGGTCAGATTGTCGGCACCGTTGGCGTAATCGGCCCTACTCGCATGGCCTACGAGCGCGTCATTCCAATCGTAGATGTCACTGCCAGACTACTCTCCAGCGCGCTGTCAAAACACTAGCCCACCCATCCAGAGTAACCATTACCATACCCCCTCAGACTATCTTCTCAATACCCAATACTATGCAAATGTCACCTGAACCTGCTTACTGCCACGGCGCTCGCAATCAGACTGGAATTCTACTGATCAACCTTGGTACCCCAGAAGCTCCTACTGCCGAAGCACTGCGCCCCTACCTCAAGCAATTCCTCAGCAATCAACGTGTAGTGGAGATGCCAAGCTGGCTGTGGTGGCCAATTTTGAACATTATCATCCTCAATACTCGCCCCAAAGAGTCCGCAAAAAAGTATGCCCAAGTATGGATGCCGGAAGGCTCTCCGCTGAAAGTTCATACCGAACGCCAGACTCATCTACTGCGTGACCTCTTGGGTAGACGCCTCCATCCTGCTCCCATGGTGGAGTACACCATGAGTATTGGCACCCCTTCGGTTTCTGAGGTATTAGAACGTATGAAAGAGAATGGGTGTGAGCGCATACTAATACTGCCACTCTACCCCCAGTATGCAGCCAGCAGTACCGCATCGGCATTTGATGGAGTCTTCTCGGAACTAGGGAAGATGCGTAACGCTCCTGCCATCCGCACAGTAAAACACTATCACGACCATCCCGGCTATATTGCAGCATTGGCACAGAATGTCCGTGACTACTGGTCACACAGTGAAGGTAGACCTGACAAGCTGGTGATGAGTTTCCATGGGGTGCCACGTTTCACCCTAGATAAGGGGGACCCATATCACTGTGAATGTCAGAAGACAGGACGATTACTGGCCGACGCATTGAAACTAAGTTCTGACCAATACCAGATCTGCTTCCAATCTCGTTTCGGCAAAACCGAATGGCTGCGACCTTACACCACGGAAATATTGACACAACTCGGCCAACAGAATACCCGACGTGTAGACGTGGTCTGCCCGGGCTTTGTTTCTGACTGCCTTGAAACATTGGAGGAGATTGGCATGGAAGGTAAGGCCCTCTTCATGCAAGCTGGCGGCCACGAATTTCATTACATCCCTTGCCTGAACGAGCGCGACGACTGGATACAGGTATTGGCCGAGATTGCACTGAACAATCTGCAAGGATGGTTAGGGCTCGAGCAGTCAAAAGAAGAGCTAGCAGAGTCTCGTCAACGGGCGCTTCAATTGGGCTCAAAGGACTGAACGTAGAACGCTAGCAACCTTTGTGGCGCTGCCAGCGCAGGTAGCCGGCAATGCCGATAATGATGCTAACGACTAGAGTTATGATGATGTCTCGAAGATACGCCTTGATGAGTAACTCGTTGCCGCCAATGTAATACCCTAGCAATGCGAGGATAGCGACCCAAATCCCCGCCCCAAGACTAGTATAGAAACTAAAGACCATCAGGTTCATCCGCGCCAGACCTGCTGGTAACGAGATGTACTGACGCACCACCGGTATCAATCGACCAGTGAAGGTGGAGACATGACCATGGCGGGCAAAGAAGTCTTCCATCTTCTTCAGACCAGCTTCATTGAACATCACATATTTTCCATAGCGCAGAAGGAACGGACGCCCCAGCTTAATGGCGAGGTAATAGTTCAGTAGAGCGCCCATCAGACTTCCAAAAGTCCCTGCCAAAATTATCAGAACCAGACTCATCTCGCCCTTGTAGGCAAGATAACCGGCCGGGATCATGACTACTTCACTGGGGAAAGGAATGAAACTAGACTCAAGAAACATCATAATGATGATGCCTGGATAACCGAGACCACTTACGGTGAGGACAATCCAGTCGATGATTTGGTACAAGCTGCTTCACCTCAATTTGCCATCAAGCGCATTTTCTACGAGTGACTCAGTACAATTGCACAATATGCCCTTTTGGAAAGATGGGCGAAAGCAACAATCCGATTATGGCAGCGCTTCTGTTTCTTCCTTCTTTTTCTCTGGCTTAACTAGATCCTCACGCGTAACACCTAACAGCATGATGATGGGGCTTGCTACCAGCACCGAAGAATAAATACCAAAGAGGATTCCGATGGTAAGTGCCAATGCAAAATAATGAAGCGCCTCACCACCGAACAGTAGCATCGAGACCACTACCATCTGAGTACTCCCATGAGTGATGATGGTTCGCGACATGGTCCTAGTAATCGCATTATCTATGGTCTGAGCAACCGTAGCCTTTCGCATCTTACGGAAGTTTTCTCGTATTCGATCAAATATCACCACCGATTCATTCACTGAATAACCCAGAATCGCAAGTATTGCAGCCAACACGGTAAGTGAGAACTCCCACTGGAAAAACGCAAAGAAACCAAGAATGATAACCACGTCATGCAAGTTGGCAATGATGCCGGCGAGGCCAAACTTCCACTCGAAACGAATCGCTAGATAAGCGACGATACCAAATGACACGAACAACAATGCAAGGGCCCCACTCTCAACCAGCTCCTTACCCACTTGTGGACCGACAAACTCAACCCGTCGCATTTCGACTGTGCTGTCGTCCTGCTTCAATGCCGACAACACCGTCTCGGACAATCTCGCGCTAGACATTTCTGGCTTAGTCGGCAGACGTATCAAGACATCTCGAGAGGTGCCAAAATTCTGTACACTGGCATCCCCCATCCCAAGCTTGACAACGACATCCCGTACTCTGTTCAGGTCAGCAGTCTGGCTATAGCCGACCTCCATCACCGTCCCTCCGGTAAAATCGACACCTAGGTTCAGTCCCTTGCTAGCAAGAAAAAATACAGACAGAATGAAAGTGATCAGTGAAATGGTGGTGGTGTATTTCCCCCAACTCATGAAGGGGATGTCACGCTTAATTCTAAAAAATTCCATGTAAAATCCTTATTTACTAGCTGCGTGAAAAACGTTCAATCTGTCCATCCATGACATCACCGTTTATCATTTGCAGGCTTCCACACTTGACCGATGGGAACTTTGTCCAACTTGCGACGACTGCCATACATTAAATTGACCATCCCGCGAGACACCATCACCGCGCTGAACATTGAAGTCAGAATTCCAAGACATAGCACCACAGCGAACCCCCTCACCGGACCCGTGCCGAATGCAAATAACGCGAGGCCAGATATCAAAGTGGTGATATTAGAATCCAGAATGGTACCGAAAGCACGCTCATAACCCGCATTGA
Source organism: Nitrosospira sp. (assembly GCA_013450215.1). Taxonomy (GTDB): domain Bacteria; phylum Pseudomonadota; class Gammaproteobacteria; order Burkholderiales; family Nitrosomonadaceae; genus VFJL01. The sequence goes on along the minus strand of JACDSH010000001.1, from coordinate 4,372 downwards.
TCGCCGCCTGTGGTGAGATGCCATTGCGCAACTCGTCCCGAATACGCTCGTTGATTAGTACATTGGCATCGATTGCCATACCAAGTGTGAGCGCAATTGCAGCCATGCCGGGAAGTGTCAGGGACGCCTGTAGAATCGACAATAGTCCAATCAATAGCAGTAGGTTTACACCCAGTGCCACCACCGAGATGCATCCAAACGCCAGATAATAAATACTCATAAAAACAGCGACGGCCAAGAATCCATACAGTGTTGAATTGAATCCTCTGGAGATGTTATCAGCACCGAGACTAGGTCCTACGGTACGCTCCTCGATAATGTCCATTGGTGCAGCCAATGCACCAGCACGTAATAGCAGCGCCACATCACGCGCCTCTTCGCTCGTCATACGCCCGCTGATCTGCACTCTACCGCCACCAATCTCTTCTCGAATCACCGGTGCCGTGACAACTTCCACCAAGTTTTTCTCGATTAGTAGAATGGCCATGCGCTTGCCGACATTATCTCGTGTCAACTGTTTGAAAATTCGTGAACCGTTGTTATCGAGGTCGATATGCACTGCCGGCTGGTTATTACTATCGAAACCAGCTTTCGCATCATTGATACGATCACCGGTCAGCACCACCTGCTTCTTAATCAGTATCGGACCACCACCGCGTTCTGTATGAAGTTCCGCCCCAAACGGAATCTGCCCACGTAGCGCAGACTCGACATCACGCTCCTCATCAACCATGCGGACTTCCAACGTGGCGGTACGCCCCAGAATATCCTTGGCCTTGGCGGTATCCTGCACCCCTGGCAACTGCACCAACACACGGTCGGCTCCGGCTTGCTGAATGATAGGTTCCGCTACACCCAGTTCATTGACGCGATTACGCAGGGTAGTAATGTTTTGTTGTACTGCAGAGTCCTGAATCCTTTTCTGCGCTTCTTCCTTGAGAGTGGCGGTAAGAAGAAACTCACCACCCTCATCCCGTTGTCGCAAGGTTAAGTCGATATAAGTTTTGTTGATTTCAGTTTCCGCTTTGGAGCGTGATTCCGTGTCGCGAAATTTAACAGTGATCTGCGAGCCTTCCTTATCAAGTCCGGTGTACTGGATCTTTTGCTCGCGCAAACTACCACGGATATCGGCACTATGACGATCAAGTGCCTTGGTGAGCGCACCCTTCATGTCTACCTGCAACATAAAATGCACCCCACCACGCAGATCGAGTCCTAGATACATCGGTAATGCGCGGATGCTGGTCAGCCATTGAGGTGAGTTTGGGAGTAGATTCAGTGCCACCACATAATTTGTCCCCAATGCCGCCTGCAGCTCATCCTTCGCCTTGAGCTGCATATCTGTGTCAGCAAAACGAGCCTTGATACCTCCCGCTTCCAGAAACATTCCACTAGGGGCTAGGTTAGCCTTCTTCAGGGCATCTTCAACACGTTGCAACAGTACGGTATCGACCTTCACTGCAGAGCGCAGTGGTGATACCTGTACCGCGGGTGATTCGCCAAAAAAATTGGGAAGAGTGTAGAGCAGTCCAAGCAGGACCGAGACCAAAATAATCAGGTACTTCCAGAAGGGGTAGCGGTTCATGTTTTGAATAAGAGACGAATTAAAAAAGATGACTACAGAGTTATTTTATAACCTCTACAAATCATCTTTTTTGGATTGATTAATCCTTCTCGACAGTCTTTAGTGTGCCTTTTGGCAAGAGTGTCTGAACGGATGACTTGAGCACAGTGACCTGAGTACTCGTGGCAATCTCCAGTACTATGTAGCTCCCGCTGATCTTAACCACTCGACCCAGCACCCCTCCGCTCGACACGACTTCGTCACCCTTCTGAAGCGCTTCTATCATTAGCTTCTGCTCTTTTGCACGCTTCGATTGGGGACGGATTACTATGAAGTAGAACAAGGCAAAGATAATAACAATCATCGGCAGTGTCGTCAGGAAGTCCCCCCCTGGTGGGGCAGCCGCAGCCTGAGCGTAAGCTTCACTAATCAACATGATATTCTCCAAGAACTAACTTAAAATGGGCAAAGACGTAGATTCTAACATGATGCAGCACTGGCTTGAAATTCTTGCTTAAATTCCTCGAACCGACCAGCCTCGATAGCACTACGAATATCGCCCATCAACTGCTGATAATAATAAAGATTGTGAAGGGTGTTTAACCGAGCACCCAAGATCTCATTAATTCTCTGCAAGTGGTGCAGATAAGCTAGGCTGAAATTTTGACAGGTATAACAACCGCATTGTTCATCCGGTGATGCGGTATCCAGTCGGTATTTACTATTGCGCAACTTAATCACCCCATTACGAGTGAATAGCCAACCGTTACGAGCATTGCGAGTCGGCAATACACAATCAAACATGTCCACCCCCTGGGCCACGGCGTGGACAATATCTGCCGGGGTTCCAACCCCCATCAAGTAACGTGGTTTGTCAGTCGGCAGTTGCGGCGCAATATGTTTGAGTATGCGTTGCATATCCTCCTTGGGCTCCCCCACCGACAGACCACCGATGGCGTACCCATCAAAGCTGATATCACTCAATCCTGCCAACGAGCGTTCTCGCAGATCCTCGTGCATACCTCCTTGAATAATGCCAAACAGTGCATTTGGATTACCCCCATCATCTTCATGCGCACGTTTTGAACGTTCAGCCCACCTCAGACTCATTTCCATCGATATGCACGATACCCGTTCATCCGCGGGATAGGGCGTGCACTCATCAAATATCATGACAATATCAGAGTTAAGTACACGCTGGATGCGCATAGACTCCTCTGGCGTAAGGAAGCATTTATCCCCATTTACCGGCGATTGGAACTTAACCCCCTCCTCGCTGATTTTACGCAGATCCCCCAGGCTGAAAATCTGAAACCCCCCGGAATCTGTCAATATCGGCCCATTCCATCCCATGAAGTGGTGCAGACCACCATGGGCCGCAATCACTTCTAGACCGGGACGCAGCCATAAATGAAAGGTATTACCGAGCACAATATGCGCGTTGACTGCATGTAACTCCTCCGGTGACATGGTCTTTACTGCACCATAAGTTCCCACCGGCATGAAGGCAGGCGTTTCTACCACACCGTGGGCTAGCGTTAGGGTGCCTCGGCGTGCATGACCTTCACTGCGATGCAGTTGGAATTTCATGATTGCCTCTCAATCAGCATCACGTCCCCATAACTAAAAAAACGGTAATGCTGATTAATCGCATGCTGATAGGCACGCTGGATATGGTCCAACCCGGCAAATGTCGCCACCAACATCAGTAACGTGGAACGCGGCAGATGGAAATTAGTCAGTAGACGCTCGACCACACGTAATCGATAGCCCGGGGTGATGAAGATATCGGTATCTCCGTACCCGGGTTGCAATTCACCATCATTTGCTGCTGCCGCCGATTCAAGCGCACGCAAGGTAGTCGTACCAACTGCCAATACTCGCCCACCGACAGCCTTTGCATCGCGGATGGCCGTGACCGTTTCTACAGGCACATGAAAAACTTCGCGGTGCATTTTATGATCGGCAATGTTCTCTACCCTCACTGGCTGAAACGTTCCGGCCCCCACATGCAGCGTCACCTGCACAGTCACCACGCCCATTGCCCGTATCGATTCCAACATGGCCTCATCAAAATGCAGCCCCGCAGTCGGTGCTGCAACTGCACCTGCGTGCTGCGCATAGACGGTCTGATAACGGTCTTCATCAAACTGCGTTACCGGACGTCCAATGTAGGGAGGTAGTGGCAGACTGCCGTAGCGTTCAAGTAGTTCGCTTACAGTACTCGGATGCTCAAAGCGCAAAGTATAAAAATCATTCTCACGATCTAATACCGTTACCGTAAGTGCACCGGCAAGCATAAGTTGGGTGCCGAGTTTAGGCGCATGACTGGAACGTATCACTGCCAGCACGCAATGCCCATCCAGCACCCGCTCCACCATCACCTCCACCTTGCCACCGCTATCCTTCATGCCCCACAACCGCGCCTTGATGACACGAGTATCATTGAGTACCATGACATCACCAGCTCTGAGGAAACTCGGCAGATCAGCAAACACCGTATCCTGCATATCACCACTGGTGCCATGTAGATGTAACATACGGCTACTACTACGTTGCTCAGCCGGAAACTGCGCAATCAGTTCGGCGGGAAGGTCAAAATCAAAATCCTGAATTTTCATCAGCACATTATACCGATGAGCCGTTCATTAACCCATGCCGGTTGCCGCAGGGGTCGATTTCAGTAATAATTGCGCTCCTCGCTGACACGCGGGAAACTTTGCCGGGATGGCGGAATTGGTAGACGCACGGGACTCAAAATCCCGCGACTGTGAGGTCATGGGGGTTCGATTCCCCCTCCCGGCACCA
>JACDSH010000004.1 GCA_013450215.1 Nitrosospira sp. | reverse complement strand
CCATCCTGAGCATGCCGACCCTGCGAGGGGTTCTGCACTTGCATCTAATTGGTGGTGTGGCGGCAACCAGTATCAAACAAACTCTATCCTGCGCATGATAGCGGTTGATAGTCATTGATAGCTGGTGATTGTAGTTGCCTAAATCCCTTGCAAGACGAGCATTCTATCAGAATTTCCCACTAATGTTTCCTCAGCGGTAGAGTGCCTGCGAACTCCAATTCAATTGCGCTGGCGGGACCCCACACGGACATGCACTGAGGTAGTCAATTGCAATCAGTTGCAATGAGCGTAAATTAATCGACGTACACTGCTCCTGTAATCTTCCCGGTGGCAGTTGAATTTATACCCACCTCCTGGAAGATGAAATTTCGGGGGGAAGTTCACATGAACGGCAGCTTCGGGGTAGGCTACCTCAGTGAGAGGAAATTCCCGTTGCTTATCAATCCAGGCGTACTTCACACTACATCTCTCGCGAAGTACGCCGTGGCTTTTTTTAGGATTTCACATTCCCGCTTCAGTCTTACGTTCTCAGCACGGAGCCGGGATAAATCCATTTGTTCTTGTGTGACCGGCTTGGTACCCGCTCCAGTGAGCTTGCCTGCCGCTGACAACTTCACCCAGTTACGTAGTGTTTGTTCTACTAGACCAAGCTCCTTAGCTGACAAGCCAATCGACTTCCCCTCCTTTACATGCTTGACTGCCCGTTCCTTGAACTCGGTCGTGTATTCCTGCTTAGGGATCTTTTGCATCTTCTTCCTCCAAAAAGTAACGTTAATTGTACGTCACCCTTGGAAGACTATTTATCGGGGGAACCTCAAATAGCTGCGATCAGGATCACTAGACACCACATCCCAGTCATGGTCATAGTAACGGCAGATCGCACTTTTGGCAGACTTGATTTGCCCATAAAACACCTCCGTTCCGTTAGGGGGAGGTGTCAACTATTTTGGGGGAAGATTACCGCCCCGCTCGAACGCCGGGTTAGATTTCTTCACGCTCAAACCTTTGCTCAATTAATTTCATTTGTGTCAAAACATCGCTTGCTTTTGATTTGTGAGCTTTGCGTTCAGCATGAGCGAAAAATAGGGACACAACACCAACCATCAAACAAACTGCGGTAATAGCCCAAGCTATGACGATTGTGTTTTTATCTGCTGTAGTAGTTACTGCACCAGTCCATATAGCTATTAAAGTCGCTAGTGCCGCACCGATTAACGTAGTACCAGTAGAATGAAAGAACCACGGTTCAGTGGTTAGGTCATTTATTTTTCCTTTTAATACATCCCACTCATTGCAAGGAATTGGGAACGCCTTATCAGCTTTTGGGCGAAGTACTTCAAGGCCTTGAGATAGTTTTAGGTTGGTCACTCTTTTCTCCCCTGCGCTTCAGTCTCCGGCTTAATTGCGCCAGAGATGATGGCGTTGACCAAAACGGTATTTCCGCAGTTGGTACAAGTAACAGGGATGACTGGAATGAGTGGGCCACCAACTACTAAGTTCCCTTGATGAAACTCCATTAACTGGAATGCTTTATCTTGAACCTCCCACGGACCCTTGCCACACATTTGGCAATCTCGGTTTCCCCATTTTTCAGAAAGGAAATCGATTACTTTCTTGGTATCGAAAATTGCCATTAATTTGACTCCATAAATCTAACGTAGAGCTAACCGGCGCTGCGCGGCTTTATCGCGCAGCATTCGTGTTAACTGCCGAGTTAGAAAATTATTTAGCACGAAGGTATGAAAGAGGGGCCCCAGAGATGCCTCTTGAAGCCTGTAATTTTCTTGTTGTTCCCATTTACCAAGATACTCTGACATAAGGGCTGAGCTTGGCATTAATGGTTCTGACATCCCTGGACCTCACGAAACATAACAATTATTGGCCTAACGCCCGCACCCGACCATTTCCCAACAGTACTGACACCGATAATGCTACTGTATTTTCTTGATGTGTAGGGAGAAACTCAATTCTTGCTGAATGGACGTCTAGGAAAAACTAATCGTCTCCATGCGGGCTCATGCTACGAGCCTTGCATTCTGCATACTAGAATTGCCCCAGTCCAGCAAAGGCCGTACAGTGCAGGGATAATAATACAAACTAGAAAAAATGAACTACGAAAGATGAGATGAAAGAATCCTACCTACCGACATTGCTGCAAATGAGGATGCTCGTCGGCTTCCTTGGCGAGCGTGCTCAGTGCGCCTGGTGGCCAACGGCGTTCTATGAGGCATCAAGCAAGCTCTTTCTGGAGCCGGTCTTCTCGAAAACGTCTCGCCTCGCTCAGTACCACGGTGTGCTGGAAGCGGCTAGGCGATTGCACGACGATCATCTGAGCGTCGGCAGCTACCACCTGTTCCGGTTGCCCGAGGAAGTCGAGCAAGACCTGCACACGACCGTGCAAAGTAGCGTGGGGGAAGAACTCGCCAGCCAGGCGCCACAAAGCAAAGAGGCTGCGCTTGATGCGTTGAAGCGATTGGCCGCCACAGGCGGCACGTCCAGCGTGGGTCCAACGGCGGTCGGTGGCATCAAGGATCTCGATTCCACCGACACACTGAAGGCTATCGCTGCGGTCTATCTATCGGCGTTCACGCAGAACGCCAAAACCTACCCATATCTTGTGGGTTAGCTGTGGCTGACAGCAAGCCTTACACGACCCAGTTGGGGGCAGGCCTTGGACTCGTCAACGAGACCAAGGCTCTCCTCGACTTGTGGTCGCCGGGTCTGTCGCCGAATCAGCTATATCAAGCCGCACTGGAATCCGGCAGATTTCCTTCGGTCACCGCGCGCCGGCTTCGCAACATCGTGATTGAATGCTTCGCCCCACGTTACCTAGTTGCAGGGGGGGCGCCAGCCATACATCTCAAACGGCTCTCCTCAGTCATTTCTACTGCTGATCTCGCACAGCTAATGCTCGTGTACACTAGTCGAGCCAACTTGATCCTTGGCGACTTTGTTCGTTATGTCTATTGGGCGCGGTACGTAGGCGGGTACACACAGATCTCCAATGTCGACGCCCGTCAATTCGTCGAGCGTGGCATAGACGATGGGAAGACGATGAAACGATGGTCGGAAACGACGGTGCGACATGTATCCGCTTATTTGACCGGTTGCTGTGCGGATTATGGATTGCTTGAGCGGGGTCAGAAACAGGCTCGCAAAATTGCACCCTTTCGCATATCACAGACAGTTGCGGCATACCTTTCCTACGAACTGCACTTTGCGGGTGTAGGCGACAACGCACTGCTCATTCACGAAGATTGGCAGCTATTTGGTCTGGCCCGCGAAGACGTGCTGGAAGAGATCAAGCGGCTTTCGCTGAAAGGATTGCTCATCGTCCAAGCGGCGGGCGATGTGATCCGGATCAGCTGGAAACAACAAAACATGGAGGCGCTCTGCGATGCCCTCACTCAAAGCTGATTTCGACGAACTGCGCGAGCGCATCCGGCACGGGCGCGAGCTCAGCCATGCGAGCTTCGAGCCGATCTACTACCTCGTCTTCCCACCAGAGCAGATCCTTGAGGTGAAGCAGCAAACGCCCGCTTGGGTGGCCAAGCTCCACCAGGAAGGCTGGGATGTACACACGTTTTCCATTGCGGAACAGATCTGGGCCTTGCTCAAAGACGACCCGCTCTGGTCGCTCTGCGTGAAGGAAGACAGGTCCGCTCCGCTGGATTGGCCGCGCACCAATAAGGCACTGGCGGACATCCTGACAGCGGATAACGGCCTACTGAAGCGCCTTGAAGATGCCCTGCAACCCCTGGAGGGCCAGCAGAACGCGCTGCTCTTGGTGACGGACCTCGAGGCACTGCATCCGTTTATGCGCATCGGTGCCATCGAAAGCCAGCTCCAAGGCAAGTTTCACGTGCCGACGATTTTTCTGTACCCCGGCGTGCGAACCGGCAAGACGCGCCTGAAGTTTCTCGGCTTCTACCCGGAAGACGGCAATTACCGCTCCGTCCACGTCGGCGGCTGAACAGACAAAAGAACACCTGGGACAACCCTATGACCATTCGCTCACTCTTCGACCCAAGCAAGGACATCTACCGGACTATTGAGAAGGTCATCACCTATGGCGCCTCGCAAGAAGGCCGCCTCAAGGCTGAGATCTCCGAGTATGTGGTCACCGAGAGCATTGAGGAGCAGTTCCGCAAGCTCCTCGATCGCATGCAACTGGCGATGGAGTCTGGTGGCGAAAATGAGGTTGGCGTCTGGGTCTCGGGCTTCTACGGGTCAGGTAAGAGCTCATTCACCAAGTATCTTGGTCTTGCATTCGATGACAAGTGCACCATCGACGGCACGCCTTTCATAAAGCATCTACAGGATCGGCTGCACAAGCCGCAAACCAAAGCACTCTTGAGCACGGTGGCCCAAAGATTCCCTGCTGCCGTAGTAATGCTCGATCTGGCCAGCGAAATGTTGGCAGGTGCCACGATGGAAGATGTCTCCACCGTGCTGTACTTCAAGGTGCTCCAGTGGGCGGGGTACTCAAGAAACCTCAAGATCGCAGCCTTCGAGCGGATGGTCGAAAAGGATGCGCGCACATCAGAGCTACATGAGCGGATCGCAAAAGCACTGCCTGGGGCCACTTGGGCTCGCGTTCAAAATAACCCTCTCGCTATTGATGGGCTGATTCCAAAGATCGCACACGAAATGTACCCTGCGCTTTTTCCGGAAGCCAAATCCTTTTCCTCCAGCACAGAAGGATTCTTCCAGTTTGAAGACCAGCGTGTCCAAGAGATGCTTGACATTGTTCGCGAGAAGAGCGGGAAGCAGAACATCATCTTCATCGTCGACGAGGTTGGCCAGTACGTCGCCTCACGTGACAATCTGATTCTTAACCTCGACGGCCTGGCCAAGAACCTTAAGCGCTTGGGCGATGGCAAGGCCTGGATCATCTCCACCGCGCAGCAGACCCTCACCGAGGACGACCCGCGCGCAGCGCTGAACTCGGACAAGCTCTACAAGCTGAAAGATCGCTTCCCGATCCAGATTGACCTCGAATCGAGCGACATCAAAGAGATCTGCTACCGCCGTCTGCTCGGCAAATCACCGGCTGGCGAGACTGAGCTCGGCAAGCTGTTTGAGGCCCACGGCCAGGCGCTGCGGCACAACACCAAGCTGCAAGACGCCAAGTATTACGACGCCGACTTCAGCAAAGAGAGTTTCACTAATCTCTACCCGTTCCTGCCGGCTCACTTCGACATCCTGCTGCACCTGCTGGGCGCCCTGGCCAAGTCCACCGGCGGCATCGGCCTGCGCTCTGCGATCAAGGTGATCCAGGACGTCCTGAAGGGCGAAGGTGGCTCCAAGGCGATGGCGGATCAGCCGGTGGGCTGGCTAGCTACCACCGTCACCCTGTACGACGAGCTGGAGAAGGACATTCGCCGCGCCTTCTCGTCCATCCACCAGTCAGTTGGCAAGGTCCAGATTCGCTTCCCGGACTCGCAACTCCATCAGGACATCGCCAAGTCTGTCGCCGTGTTGCAGATCCTCGGCAACTTGCCAGTGTCAGTGCAGAACGTCGCCAGCCTGATGCATCCATCGATCACTGCTTCCTCGCAGTTGGACACAGTGCGCAAGGCCGTGGAAGAGATGTTGGGCGACGTGCATGTGCCGTTGGGTGAGAAAGACGGCAACCTCGTCTTCCTCAGCGAGAAGCTGCGAGACATCGAACAAGAGCGCGGCGTCATCGCACTACGTACCGTGGACGTGAGGCGCATCTTCAACGATGCATTGCGCGAGTCCTTCGATCCGCTGCCCCGCTTCAGTCTGCACGGCACTATGGCCGTCGCAACGGGCCTGAAGGTCCAGGCTGGCAGCGCCATCACCAGCCTGGCCGGTGATCAGAGCACAATTCAGACCGTCGTCGAGCTGGTGTCTGCCAGCGACTACGAGACCGCCAAGAATCGGATGCTGGATGATTCCCGCAGCCGCGCAGGCCGGAACGTCATCGGGCTCTTGGCCCGCGCCAATTCCGAACTCGACGACCTGGCAAACGAAATCTATCGCTGCCAGCGCATTACCGAACTGCACCGCAACGAGCCCGACCAAGAGGTCAAGGACTACTGCACCGGCCAGCTCGATCGGGCCGCCAAGCTCGCGACCCAACTGCAGAGCAAAATCAAGCAGACCCTGCAGGCAGGCTCGTTTGTCTTCCGGGGCCAGGCTACGGCGGTATCGGCGCTGGACGGCGACCTATTGGAAGCAGCCAAGAAGCTGCTCTCCGACGTGGCCGACCAAGTCTTCGACCGCTATGTCGAAGCACCAGTGCGCGCCGGCACCGACACCGCCGAGAAATTCCTGAAGGTCGCCAACCCCGCTGCCATCAGCAGCGCGCTGGACCCGCTCGGCCTGGTGCAAACCGTGGCAGGTCGCGCCTCCTTCAAGACCGACCACAAGGCGATGATCAGCATCCGCGACTACATCGACAAGCGCGGCACAGTCGATGGCAAGCGCCTGCTCGACGACTTCAGCAGCGACCCGTTCGGCTGGTCACCCGACACGACGCGCTACATCGTCGCCGCCATGCTGATGGCTGGCGAAATCAAACTCAAGGTCTCGGGACGTGAAGTCACTGCCGCAGGCCAGCAGGCCATCGATGCCCTGAAGACCAACAACTCCTTCAAGCAGATCGGCGTCGCCCTGCGCGACGAGCGCCCGTCCAACGAAACCCTCGGTCGTGCGGCGGAGCGGCTCACCGAACTGGTCGGTGACATGGTCATTCCGCTGGAGCAGGAGATCAGCAAGGCAGCCGCCAAGCACTTCCCGCACTTCCAGCACGAGTATGGCTCTTTGGCCGAGAAACTCAGTGGCCTTGGGTTGGCGGGCAGCGACCGCATCCGCACCTTGAACCAGGACATTGCCGATGTCCTGTTTACAGATGCCTCCGACGCCCCCCAGCGCCTGGGCGCCGAAGCCTCTGCCATTTACGACAACCTCAAGTGGGCGCTGGAAGTGAAGCGCGTTCTCGACAACGGGCTCGATGCCACTCTTCGGGATCTGCAAGCCCATCGCCGTGACATCGAGGCCTTGCCGGACACTGGCGTGCCTGGCGAACTACGCCGCGAACTGAGTGAAGACCTGGGCACCCTGTCGGAGCGCCTCGGCAAAGAGGACTTCTACAAGCGCACCGCCGACTTCAATTCGCAGCTGACCCACCTGAAGGGTCGGGTGCGCGACGCCGTCATCACCCTGTCTGAGCAGCAAAAATTGCGCTTGAAGGACGGGGTAGAGGACTTGCAGCGCATCCCCGAATGGGAAGAGCTCACCCAGGAAGAGCGCGGCAATTCTGTGAATCGGCTCGATGGACTCGCCCTGACCGCGACCCAGGACCTGGCCGGACTCAAGAAGCTCCTGGCACGCGACTACGACATCAACAGCACCCTCGAAGACCTCAAGCGCTCCATTCAGCGCCAGGGCCAGGAACGCCTACGCCAGCGCATGGAAGAAGATCGCGCCAAGGCGGGTGATAAAGGCCCGGCCAAGCTCACCAAGTCGATCGTGGTGCCCATGAAGATGACATCGGCTGCAGACATCGATGCGCTGCTTCAGCAGCTCCACGAGATCAAGGCACAGCTCGGCCTCTACACTGAGATCGAAGTGACGTTCACGGTAGGCAATGGGGGCGATAAATGACAGCTCCGACTCCTTGCCAAGCCTGCCAGGAACAGTTGAAGAAGGGCCGGCACGACTCGCCGCATTCAGAGTTGCGCCATGTTGATACGCGGCCGTTCCGAGGCTCGATGTTTGGCGGCTGGGAGGAGTTCACCTATCAGTGCACGGCGTGTGGATCAGTCATCGAGCACACCAATGACAAGAATGAGTTTGCCCCTTGGTGGTGGCTCGCGAGCGCGGAGAAGAAATAAGCATGGCCTTCGATCAAGCAACAAGAAATCGCCTGCAGCGCTTCGTCAACGACGCCCGTCGCGTGCTGGAAGAGGAGTTCACTCGTCAGCTCCAGAACGACTACGGCATGGACCCGAATGCAGGCACCGTGGCGGAGTTGGCCAGCCTGCGCCATATCAACGATGCCCAGCGCGAATCCGCCCGCATCCTGCGCGATACCCTGGCGCACTACACCGCCAGTGGCGACATGGATGCCAAGCAGGGTCTGGACCGTATCGTCCGCGAGCAAGCCTTTACCGTGCTCAACCGCATGGCCGCCTTGCGCATGGCTGAGTCGCGTGGCCTGCTGGTTGAGTCGGTCGGCAACGGCTTCCAGGCCAAGGGCTTTCAGCTGTACGCACGGCTGGCTGGCACCGGCCTGGGCGAAACCGGCGATGCCTACCGCACCTACCTGTTCAGTGTGTTCGATGAGCTGAGCCAGGACTTGCCGGGATTGTTCGATCGCTACTCGCCGCAGGGCCGCTTGTTCCCGCGCGAAGCAGCGCTGCTGCAAGTGCTCAACCTTATCAACGATGCCGAAATTGCCCCGCTGTGGAGCGAGGACGAAACCATCGGCTGGATCTACCAGTACTTCAACTCCAAAGAAGAACGCAAGGCGATGCGAGATGCCTCGCAGGCACCGCGCAACAGCCGCGAGCTGGCGGTGCGCAACCAGTTCTTCACGCCGCGCTACGTCGTCGAGTTCCTGGTGGACAACACCCTGGGGCGCCTGTGGTTCAACGCCACCGGGGGCAATACATATCTGCGCGAGCGTTGCCAGTATCTGCTGGTCAAGCCCGACGAAACGGCCACTCTTCAAAAGCAGGGGGCAGCCACCAAGCTGCGCGACCCGCGCACCCTGAAACTCTTGGACCCCGCCTGCGGCTCCATGCACTTTGGCCTGTATGCCTTCGATCTGTTCGCCGAGATCTATCGCGAGGCATGGGCCTGGGAGCTGCAACATGGCCCCGGTTCGCTGGACGTCTCAACCCAGCCCCAAGCTGCGCTCAAGCCACTGAGCCAGACCTACGAAGACGAGGCTGCCTTTTTGCGCGACGTGCCGCGCCTGATCATCGAGCACAATATCTACGGCGTCGACATCGACCCGCGCGCCGCGCAGATTGCTTCCTTGGCACTGTGGCTGCGAGCGCAGCGTGCGTGGCACGATGAAGGGGTAAAGGCCAAAGAGCGGCCTATGATTGGACGTGGGCACGTGGTCGCCGCCATTGCGCCGCCGGCAGAGCGTGAGCTGCGCCAGCAGTTTGCCGCCAGCCTGGATCAGCGCGACGCCGAACTGTTCGAGAAAACCTTGCAATTGCTCAGGGGCTTGCCGGAGCTGGGTGTGCTGCTGCAGGCGGAGCGGGAGCTGCCGCACTTAATCCGTCAGGTCTACGTCGGAAAAGGTACGGGGCTATTTGCGCAGCAGGAGCAGGAAAGCTGGCAGCAGGCAGGGGTACGGTTGCACGTGGCACTGACCGAGTTCGCGCAGGCGGCGAAATCGAACTATCAGGGGCGTCTGTTTGCTCAGGATGCTTTGCAGGGATTGCGATTGATCGATCTGTGCCGCGAGGTGTTTGATGTGGTGGTGATGAATCCGCCCTTCGGTGAGATATCTGTTCGAACAGCTGACTATGTGGATAGGGCTTTTCCGTACCATTCGAATAATCTCATCTGTGCATTTGTCGAGCGAACCGCACAGTTGCTGGCAACTGGTGGGCGTTGTGGCTCAGTAATTGATAGAACAGTATTGATCAAGAATAGCTATCAGAATTTTCGTACTGATCTCCTGCTGCGCAACCAAGCCTTGGAGATCGTAGGTGAGCTCGGTTGGGGAGTTCTAGATGCAAATGTCGAGGTTTCTTCTGTAGTGTTTTCACAGGGAAATCAATCTTTCGGACTGGCTTTTGGAGTAGATATAACTAAAGAAACGGATAAGCCTGGAGCTCTGCTTACTGCTATAAGACAACCTGTTGAGCTTTCACATGAAGCACTTCTTGAACAGCCATTTTCGGCAATCAACTTTCAATTACCGGATTTCTTGCGTATTGCATTGAAAGAAGGTAAGTCACTCTCAGGAAATGGAGTTACGTTCTACAACGGGCACACAATCAAGAGCGATGTTTTTAAGAGGTTGTTCTGGGAAGTGGAGCCCAACGCATTCGTCCACCGCGTGAAACGAATGTGGAATGGCTCTGAATATTCACCGTTCTATGTGCCATTCCAAGAGTGCGTTATTACTGAAGGTTATGCAGGCGATTTAGTAAATCATCCTTCAACCATTCTGCGGAGTCCGACGCGGCATTTGCAGGCTGGCTTGTGTTTTGGGAAGCGCGGGGAGTATTTGGACGTTCAACCTCTTCCGCCAGGGTTCATTTTGACTAATGAAGGATTTGGTGCGCCAATCGAACCCAACGATACAACATGGTATGTACTTGGGTTAGTTAATTCGTTGGTAATTCAATCAGGAATAAATTTCTATTGTGGTCAACATAAGGGCGTGGGTTACGTAAACGCTTTCCCCCTGATTCTTGCCGATGACACAGCAAGGACGAGGTTAGTCGATATTTCAAGGAAGATTTATGCAGAGATGAGGCTGGCCAGTGAGGGATTGGAAACAGACCCATTTTTTTGTCGCCCACCTATCGCAATTCAAAGAGCGGAATGGGTAGCTAACTACTTGAGGGTAGGCGAGAAAGTAGGGAGACTCATCAATGAGCTTGATGAGCTTGCAGCGAGCATATACAAACTTAACCACGAGGAGAAGAACGATATCTTTTCAGCCGCCAGCAACCGGCCTTCCGTATTGCCTATTCTCGGAGTTGATTGGAAGTCGACGTCATCGCCATCTCAGTTCTGGGCACATTCTGCGGTTTCCTTCTTGGTTGGATGTATTTATGGACGCTGGGACATACGGTGTGCGTCAAATGCTGATGCTGAAATGAACTTTAATCCCTGGTTGCCAATACCTGAACACCAGCCTGCTTCATTGAAAATTGCTTCCGATGTGAATACAGCATCAGGCAATGTGCCAGAAAGATATCAACTTAAGGTAGATTGGCAAGGAGTATTGGTAGATGAAGTAGGTCACGATATGGATATCGTGGGACGGGTCGAACAAGCATTGCGAATCATCTGGGGTTCCAAAGCTGACGATACCGAGGCTGAGATTTGTTCCTTGCTCGAAAAAACTCGGTTAAGAAACTATCTTGCGCAACCAAATGGTTTTTTTGCTGATCACCTTTACCGATACTCCAAAAGTCGCAGGCAAGCGCCAATATATTGGCCAATATCTACGAATTCGGGCAGCTACACCCTGTGGATTTACTACCACAGTCTGAGCAACCAAACGCTTTACACGGCCTTCAACGACTTCATAGAGCCCAAGCTCAAACAAGTCGGCGGCGATGTGACGGCGCTGCGCAACAAAGGCTCGGCCCGTACCCGCGACGACGAAAAGCAGTTCGAAGCACTGCAAGCCTTCGAGTTGGAACTGATCGAGCTGCGCGACACCCTGCTCAAACTCGCGCCAACCTACAAGCCTAACCACGACGACGGTGTGCAGATCAGCGCCGCACCGCTGTGGCCGCTGTTCCGGCACAAGCCTTGGCAGAAGGTGCTCAAGGACACCTGGGCCAAGCTAGAGAAAGGCGACTACGACTGGGCGCACCTGGCGATGAGCTACTGGCCCGAGCGTGTGCGTGAGAAGTGCAGGTCAGACAAGAGCCTGGCGATCGCACATGGCCTGGAAGATCTGTACATCGAGCCCGAGGCCAAACCGAAGAAGGTGCGCGGCAAGAAGAATGCCGGGGGTGATGAATGAGTATTGCTGAATTTATCCGCGAGAGCGTCCTGCGGCCCCGCTTGAAGCAGGCCGGCGCCTTGGTGGTGTACGACGCCGACAAGCGTTACCGCGAGCAGTGCTTCGACTTGGCAGCCGACAAGGTGCGCGTCATTGACACATCCGAAAGCAGCATTGAAAGCCGGGAGGCGGCATTGCTGGCACTGCGCGACGTAGGGCGGCCCAAGGCCCCATTGGAAGGGGTGCTGATCTATGTACCGACCAAGCAACCCGAAACCGACGAGCAGAAGCAGGCTGACCCATTCGCCCTGTATGCAGAATGCGGTGCCGTGTTCCCGCAGGGCGATGGCGACGAGTACCTGAGCCTTTGTCTGCGTGCCAAGCCGGATCATGCCACTGAGATTCGCCAAGTGTTTACCGGGTCAGCTGCTGGACCGAGCTTCGCGGTGATCGACGCGATCGGCGGTGGTGTGAGCTGGCCCCAGTTGCGAGCCACTCTGCGGGTGGAGTCTGTCCGCGAGATTCTGGCCGGCCTGCTGGCGCCCAGTGCCAGCCAAACCGAGGCGCTTAAGGGGCAAGAAGGCTGGGTGCAGGAGGCACACGGCTTCCTCCGCGCCACCTTGGGTCTGAGCGTGAAGACGCGCGGTAAGACTTGGTCCGCCCTGGCGGATGAGCTGTGGCGCTACGTGCTGTTCAGCGAGTTCGTGTTTGATTTGCCGGTAGCGCTGCCAGAAACCTTGAAAGGGGTGCCGCACGCGCCGATGGAAACCAGACCGATCGTCGAGGATGTATGTGACCGTCTGCGCAGCGACCCGAAGTCACGCGCGGTCTATATCGAGCGGGCGGAAGCCATCGAGGCGGAGCTCTATCTGACTGACCTGTGCAGGGCGATCGAAGACCTGGGCGAGCGCGACACTTTCCCCTTTGAGGAGCGGACTTTCCTGCGCACGGCAATCAAGGGCATCGTCACTGGGGATCCTGATGCCACACGCCGTGTGCTGACCCGCCACAAAGGTTCCGTGTGGCTGGGCAAGGGCGAAAGCCAGGCGCAGTGGGAGCTGGTGCGGTCCGGGTTGAGCCTGGTCGAAGCCTGCGAAGACTTTGAGCGCCAGTTGCCCGACCACGCCCGCTCTCAGGTTGATCTGATCGATTTTTATCTGGGCAGCCTGCGCGAGGCTGACCGCCTGCAACGCGAGTTTGAGCAGGCGGCAGGCGATTTCCTCGACCAGCACGGCTTGATGCATGAAGTCATCAGCCAGGCTCGCGCCTGCTATCGGCGCCTGGCCGAAAAGGTTCAGGGCGTGTTCGTGAAGCACGTCGAGACCGCTGGGTGGCCGCCGACTGGGCGCCTAGCCAATGCCGATGCCTTTGATCGCCTGGTGGCCGACCGGCTCAGGGAAAGAGGGCGCAAGGTGGCCTACCTGATGGTGGACGCCCTGCGCTACGAGTTGGGTGTGGCCCTCGAAAAACTGCTGGCAGAGGATGGGCCGGTCGAGCTGCAAGCGGCCTATGCGCAGCTGCCGACCATCACCCTGGTGGGCATGGCGAGCTTGTTGCCTGGCGCACGCACGGGTTTGACCCTGTCGCTGGAGAACGACTCACTCCTGCCCAAGCTGGCCGGGGCGCCGGTGGGCAACGTCCCGCAACGCATGAATGTGCTGGCTAAGCGGTATGGGGATCGCTTTTCGGAAATGTTGCTCAACGATTTTGTACGTGGCAAACCGAAGATTGCAGAGATTGTCGACCTGCTGGTGCTGCGTTCCACGGAAATCGACAGCCAGTTGGAAAGCAACCCCGAGACGACGCTGGGCCTGATTCCCGGCACGCTGAAGCTGATTCGCGTCGCTCTGCACAAGCTGCGCGGGATGGGCTTCAAAGAGGCGGTCATCGTGACCGACCACGGCTTCTTCCTCAACGCGCATGCAGAAGCTGGTGATGTTTGCGTCAAACCCCAAGGCAATTGGCTTGTGAATGCACATGACCGCATGATGTTGGGCAACGGCGCGGCTGATGGTCACAGCCTGATCGTCAGCGCGGATAAGGTCGGCATTCGGGGCGACTTCTCCCAAGTAGCCTTGCCCCGCAGCATGGCGCCCTATCGTGCGGGGCATCTGTATTTCCACGGCGGAGTATCCCTCGCGGAAGCTGTCGTACCCGTGCTGGTAGCGCGGCTGGATACCACCCCCCATGCGGAATTGCGCAAGGTAGTGGTGGAGCTGAGCTACAAGAATGGCGCCAAACGAATTACTACGCGATTGCCGGTTGTCGAAGTGATACTGGTTGCAGACGACATGTTCTCGCAGGACATGAGCGTTGAAATCTTGTTGGAAGCCCAGGACAGCAAGGGCAATGTGGTGGGTGAGCCACGCCCCGGCGGTGATGTGAATCCCACCACCCGAACCGTGACTTTGATGACGGACCAACGCAAACAGATTGCGCTACGGATGGATGATGAATTCAGGGGTAAGTTTTCGTTCAAGGTACTGAACCCAACCACGCTCGCCACATACAGCACTCTTGCGATTGAAACTGACTATACGGAATAATAAAAATGGACGAACTTGACCAAAAGCTAAATGTAACCTTCGATGGCAAAGTTCTTCGCAAGGACTTGCTGCATCGGATTAAGAAAGGCACCAACGTCCCAACCTTTGTCCTGGAGTTTCTGCTCGCCAAGTATTGCGCCAGCAATGACCAGGCAGAAATGGATGCAGGCATTGAAGCAGTGCTCTCCTCCTTGCAGGAGAATTACGTTCGTCCTGACGAAGCCAATGCAGCTCAATCCAAGGTGGCCACCAAGGGCAAGCACCGCTTCATCGACAAGATTCACGTCCGTTATGTCGAGAAGGAGAAGCGCCACTGGGCATCCCTGGAGAATTTCAACTCGCAGCGCATTGCGATTGGCGAGAAATTCTACCGCGATAACGACCGGCTTCTAGAAGGCGGAATTTGGGCGGAAGTCACCCTGGCGCACAACGATATCGATGAGGACGACTACGCGTTCTCGATCGAGGATCTGCGGCCCATTCAACTCTCACGATTCGACTTTGAGCGCTACACCGAAGGCCGGGTAGCATTCACACGCGACGAGTGGATCGCCGCGGTTCTGCGTTCGGTTGGTCTGGAGCCAAGCAAGCTGTCGAAGCGAGTGCAGATGCACTTCATCGCTCGGCTGGCAGCCTTGGTGGAACCCAATTACAACTACATCGAATTAGGCCCACGCGGCACCGGTAAGTCCTATTTCTTCAGCGAGTTTTCGCCCTACGCCACCTTGATCTCGGGCGGCCAAGCGACCAAGGCCACGCTGTTCTACAACAATGCCCGACGCAAGGTGGGCCTGGTCGGCTTTTGGGACACGGTCGCGTTTGACGAGGTTGGCGGGATCAAAGTGCGCGATCAGGACACCATCCAGATCATGAAGGACTTCATGGCCAACGGGCGCTTTTCGCGCGGCGCTGAGGTCATTGCTGATGCCAGTCTGAGTTTCGTCGGAAACATCGATGTATCGATCCAGCAAGTGGTGAACTCCAACGAGCATGACCTGTTCCAACCGCTTCCACCCGAGTTTGACCTGGCAGTGATGGACCGCTTCGCGGCGTACATCCCGGGCTGGGAGATGCCCAAGAACAGCAGCGAGTTCCTGACCAGCAGTTACGGATTCATCACCGATTACCTTGCAGAGGCCTTCCACTACCAGTTCAAGCACACCAACCGGTATGAGGAAGTCAGCAAGCGCATTCGACTCGGCAAGGCCATCGAGGGGCGCGACGAAAAAGGCATCAAGAAAACCGTCTGCGCGTTCTTGAAGATCCTGCACCCGAACGGGCCGCCGACCGATGACGAGTTCGAAGAGTACGTGGCCTACGCGACTGAGTGCCGCCGCCGCGTCAAGGAGCAAATGAATAAGCGCAAGCCAGACGACGAGTTTGCACGCATCAATCTGTCCTACTTCAAGGCCAGCGGTGAGGAGGTGGTAGTTTTCTGCCCTGAATCGAAGGATGCGGCGGCAACACAGCAGCCGGCTCGTCGTCGTTTAAGCCAGGCGAGTGAGCAATCCAGCGAGGCAGTAGAAGCGCAGTCTGCCGGGCAGCCTGCGCCTACCGTTGCGGCAGAACCTTCAGTGGCTCCATCGCCGATTGCGCCAACACCAGCGGTGGTTGCGCCACCAGCAGTGGAGCTCAAGGAGCAGCATTTCAGCATCCTTTATGGCGACACCGGTTACAGCTATGAGTCGATCCTTGGCCCCTACTTACAGGGTGCAAAGGCCGTCGCCATCGAGGATCCGTATATCCGGTTGCAACATCAGATTCAGAACTTCGTGCGCTTCTGCGAAACGGTGCTGAAGGCAGGCACCGTGGAGAAGATCAGCCTGATCACCGGCTACGACGACAAGACCCAGTTGGCCGACATCGCCGAGAAGCTTGACGAGCTCAAACAGAGTCTCCTGGAGTTGGACGTCGAGCTAGAGGTGAAACTCAACCCGAACATCCATGACCGCGAAATCCACCTCGACAACGGCTGGATCATCAAGATCGGTCGCGGGCTGGACTTCTACCAGAAGCCTGCGGGTTGGTTTGAGGTTGGTGCAAACGATCTGAGTCTGCGCAAGTGCCTGGAAACGAAGGTGGATATCTTCCGGGCATGATGCAAACGAATGGAGCCCAACTTCCAGCGCACAGATTGGATACGTAGAAATACATGGACAGAATCGACATCGTCACCTGGGCAAGCATCCATAGAGAAAGTTGGAGTACCATCCTTCTTGGCAACGGCGCCAGCATCGCCATTCATGAAGAATTTGCATATCCAACACTTCACAGCGTGGCTGACGCAAAAGGGCTGCTTCCTACCACTGCACCAATCTTTGCGAAGATTGGCACGACCGACTTTGAACATGTGCTGCTCGCATGCTGGTATGCCGAGCACGTCAACGCGGCCTTGGGGTCGCCGTCGACCGATATCTCCGCTGCCTACGCGGAAGTACGCACAGCACTGATCGAAGCGGTGCACAGCGTGCATCCGGTACATGCCGATGTTGTGGCCGACCTGCAACGGATTGGCGCTTTCGCGAGCTCGTTCCCAACTGTCGTCAGCCTAAACTATGACCTCACCTTGTACTGGGCCATGCTGCTGTTCAATGCAGCAAACGGCAACTGGTTCAAGGACGTGTTCCGTCACGGTGAATTCCAGACGGACTGGGAATACCTGCGGACGCCTTATCAGCGCGCGGTGGGATCAACGCTGGTGTTCTATCCACATGGCAGTCTGTCAGTAGCTCGCGACTA
Source organism: Nitrosospira sp. (assembly GCA_013450215.1). GTDB lineage: Bacteria > Pseudomonadota > Gammaproteobacteria > Burkholderiales > Nitrosomonadaceae > VFJL01. Next base: position 44,783 of record JACDSH010000004.1, on the reverse strand, counting down.
CATCGGTGATGAGACAAAGATCGAGGCATCCACTGGCACGACGGGTGATTTGCTCGCAACGATTACCCGAAAGTGGTCGTCCGAGTGCTACGTGCCGGTGTTTGTTAGTGAGGGAACCAGTAAGGTGAAAGTTGCCGCGATTCGCCGAAGTCACTACCTGACGAACATGTATGAGAAGGCCCTGCCCGCTCTCGGGGAGAGTGTGGTCGTGTATGGCTGGAGCTTTGACGAACGGGACCAGCATATACTCGATGCCATCGCGGCAAGTCCGCCTAGACGAATGGCGGTCTCCGTGTTCACTGGTCAAACAGAAGCTGATCAGCAGGCCTTCTGCCGCCATGTCCTCGAGGCCGTTGGCCGCTCGTTGACAGACACCACCGTGACATTCTTTGATTCGCAGAGTCCAGGTTGCTGGAACAATCCATGACGATGCAGCCCCGCCGGGATTGCTTCGGGGCCTAGACGCTGGTCTTCACCCCGGCGATCAGCAGGGCGATCTCCGCCTCCCGCCTAATCACCAACCCCGGCAGCACAACCCCGCCGCCATACACCCACCGCCGCAGCTCCTGGCCCGCTCCATGCCAGTCCCGCTGATTGACCCGCCGCCTAAGCGTCGAGGCCTGCAGCCGCCCCGCCCCGAGGTTGAACGTGAAATCCACGATGGCGGCGAGCCGCCCCTCGGGCTCAGTGGCCAGCACCGGGCAGTAGCGCAGCGTGGCGTTCAATGCCGTGATCAGATCGATGTCAGTTAACTGCGTATATTTATGTCGAATACTTGGAGGAATATAATCACCATTCGATCCGTCCGCCGATGCCAACAAACCCATGGGTTGAGAGCTGCCCAGCGTTCATACCGGTAGGTTGAGTCACCGTACCGATTACTCCAAGTCGAAGCGCCTTAACCTGCAACAAATCCTGCTCTACAAGCAGCATGGCAGCCGCGCCTTGATCACTTGTTCCGTAGTAGGCGCCGACACGCCCACTGGTGAGAAATTGGAACCACGGTAGTGGGTCTACCCGGTCATACATGGTGGTCTTGCCGGTGGATGTATCCAGCACACTGGTGATTGTATGACGGTGACCATCTGCCTTCGTGGTGGCGGCCCCCGTCACCTTTTTGCTGTCCTGCTGCACTACTGAGGCAGGAAGATTCAGGTTTTCCTTGACCCTCTTTCCGCCAGCAATAACTTCGGGCGGAACCTTCATGTCGGCCAACTCATGTGGCTGATGAGCGACTTCCCAGGAAATAACAGCGGGCAGAGACTTCCCAACAGGCGCACCATGCTCACGATACCAATGCCATCCCCAGGATATGGCGAACAGCACCACGGAGATTGCAACGATCAGCAGGAATTCCTTGAATGCCAGAATTTTAGCTGTCATCCTTGCCCTGCGCATGGGTAGATTCTTTCTTTAATCCCAGTGCCGCGCCCACGCCAGCAAACAAGCTGGCCATGCCAATCCCGAATGTTTGCACGTCGAATTTTTCACCACGCCAAACCACTGAGTAAACAACGAGTATTACACCGGCCAATATCACACCAGCCGCCAGCGCCCGTACCGGATCATGGGTTAGATTATTGGTTTCTGTGAACCAGTCTCGGCAAACCTTTTTGTAGCCATCTTTCATAGATCATCCTTTTGTGAAACCACCAGCGTGCCGCCAGCTTGCTTGTAGGCCGCTTGTAGGTTTTCCATGTTGTTTTCGTGTTGGCCATAACCGGCACCGGGGAGGCTTGCCCAAATGTGAGCGCACTTCCTAACGGCCGACTGGAACTTTCCGGCCTCGATGTCATCCAGCGCACGGCACTCCTTGATCTGTTGCAGCGCAATCAAGTCTTGGCTATGCGGCGAGAAGTCTGGTAGGGCCATGCTGAGTTTGTATGCATCGAAGTAACGAGCAAGCAATTGATAGCGGCCCGCCGCAGTTGATGCAAGCGTGGGCCTCAGCTTTATCAGTTGACGCGGATGTTTTGAGTAGTCGTGAAACAGGATCGGGTGCGCCGGTGTTGACCCGACTATGACGTTGTATCCATTGTCGGAGGATTTCAACAGTGCGGAGCCCAGTTCGCTGTAAGCAATCATTTCCAGAAATGCTTTTTGATTTGGTGTCATTCGAGGCGCTCAAATAATGTGCCCAGGCGATTGCCAGCACGGAAGGGGAGAGTGCTATGACAGGTGCGCCGGGGCGATTCGTTAATCTTCGTGACGACCTTTTTCCAACAACCGATCAATACGCTGGTGCGCCTCAGTGATGCTCTTGCCTAACTGATCTTGCCGGTGATGAATTCCGCGAATATCTGCGCGGATTCCGCCCCAAATTGCAGCACCAACGATGATCTGGCCGGCGAGCCATTCCCACACTTCTGGGATCACGATTTGCCTGCAAGCAGTCCAACCACGAACGCGGCCACGATGATGGTGAACAGGAATGCCGTAGAATGTTTTTTTGCAGCCAAACGCACCACCAACCTGTCAACAGCCGGCTCCATGTCTGCCTCGACAGCAGCAATCGATCGCCTGATTCTCGCAGCCACATCCTTGACCGATGTCACCACACATTTCTCCTTTTCTTTTTCGATTGCCATGATGTTCCTCCTGAATTTAGAGCAATAAAAAAGCCCCCGAAGAGGCTTGGTAGTTGAATGTAAATAGATTACGGTATCGTCTGAGTCGGCAGCACTGACAGGAATTCATCCAACGGCGGAATCGGTACCCAAACTTCAGTTGGTAGTGTGGGCCAGATTATTTCACCTGCTAAAGGGTACACAGCAATCTGACGAATCTCTTGGCGATACGCAATAAACTCTGCTTGATTCGCTAATCTGGGACTGGCTGTTGGTAGCCCTATGTCAGATATGGTCGTCCAGTCGGTGTTGTATAACAACCCGGAGGCTTTTTGTTGATTCTGCTCTGCCGTTGGCGGCAGAGGAGGAGGGGGATAACTCCCAGTAACATTCTCCCATCCGTTATCAATAGATTGCTGGATATATGGCAGTTGCGATTCTTCTGTCTCATCATATCCGTAGACTTCGTTAGTGGTTAAATCCTTGTAGTAAATCATTATCAACTATCCTTTTTAACGTAGCTCAAACCATGACTGGATGCCAGCTCCAAAAGAGTTGGTTTTATAAGTGTTACCATTTGGCACAATTAGATAAATAGTGGAGGCATTGTAATAAGCCCCTGACCCAATCCCAGAGGTAAATGTAAGTCCATTCACAGTTCCGGTTATAGTTGTCGTGCCAGATGAGCAGGTAATGAGAACAAAGATAGGTTTTCCAGTGCTATTCGTATAAGTTGTTCCCGCCGATCTACCCGGAGTGGTTAAAACATTCGTCCAAGTCTGGTTAACTCCTATGCCAGCATTTAAAGAATTGACTGTCCCCGTGCAGTTAGTTAACTCCCCACTTACCGGTGTACCTAGCACCGGTGCGACCAGAGTCTTATTCGTCAGCGTATCAGCCGTATCCTTGCCCACCAGCGTATCGGTCGCAACTGGTAGAGTGAGTGTTCCAGAGCCTGCAACGGCTGGCGCCTCGATCGTAATAGAGCCACTCGTAGCGCCATTTAGCACAACGCGAGATAACACCCCTTCAACTGCAAGCGTCACCGTCCATGCTGCAATTGTTCCCGATCCGCTGTGCTGCGTCACGGTGACAACAAGCGCACCTGTCTCGGCCGTATATGCAGTTACATAGCCGATCATGTAATTTGAAGGACTTGCGGAAGATGCTATTTTTAAACTCTGCCCAACAACGTAGCTCTTGCTCGTCTGCACGGTCAGGCTCTTGGTTCCAGCTCCAATACTCAGCGCCGTGGTGCTGGTAGCGTTGGTCGAGTTGTTGTTCATGGCGGTCACGGCTACATTGATCTCAGCGACCAACTGAGGCAGTGCGCCCATCAGTGCATCGGCTGCGGGCACATAGACCGCATCAATCATTGTTCGGGAGGGTGCTGGCGTAGGTAGCAAGGTAATCGCTGGCATAATTCTAGTCCTGTGGTTAAAGTGTTCTGATACGCCTTATGTCAGCCCGGCGAGATCGAGGCTGCAGGCTGACACCACCGGCCCTGGAATGTCGATGCGAAATCCTTTGTAAAACCCGTAAATAAATGTTGAGGAATACCCTTCGATGCCGACCCACACCACTGGCGTGGCGCGATAAGATGCCAGGAGCAAATGTAGCGCATCGATGCGCACGTTTTCGACCTCAACCGCAAAAGTGGCACGCTTGCTGTAGGCGCGCTCCAGAATGCTGAAATTACCCCACACATCCTGCTGTTTGACGCTGTAATCATCGATCCCGACCGATGCGCCATTGTCGGTGATCCCAATATTAAACTGCATCCCGAGCATCAATTCGCCCAGCAGTGCTGTGGCACCTGGCGCCGATAAAATCACCCTCACAGTGGGGGCGTAGTACGCCGGCAGATCCAGCGCCACAAAATCAGACACGCGAACAATCGGCTCGTAGAAATACACGTACCAGTCAGTGATTCCCATTGTCGAAACCAGGCTGGTCGTTTTGTCGTAAACAACACCATCAATGGCGTCCGTGACGATGATGCGAACCGTCGCTCCGGCGATATTCATCAGCGCGATGCCGTTGACCCGACCAGTGCAATTGATCGTCACATCAATGCTATCAGCGTTACTGGTTTGTCCCGACACCACCGCATCAAACATGCGCCAGCGATTGGTCGCGCCCACTTTCAGCCACCAGGTATCTGCTGCCAACCCGGTCGGCGCGTGCCCTGTGTTGGCGTTTTGCAGAGACTCGATGATCCAATGCTTATCGGCGGCGATGTAAATCACGCGCGCGCCCAGGGTATAAGTCGTTGCCGGGTTGTACGCCGCGTAATCAGTTTCTGGTACGTTGCTGCTGGTCAGGGCGGCATCGTTTACCGGCATGGGCCGAATCATCTTCATACCGTTCTCACGGCGGGCATGCCATCGTTGTCCCAGCGACGCACCATATCGGCGGTTGCTGAAACGTGGCGTGCGATTGCATCGTTAGTTTTTTTGAGTTCTGCGCGGAGTTGGCGAATTTCCGCCACAAACGCAGCATTGCCAGCATCGGGGCTGCGCAGCTTGGCCATCAACTCATTATTGCTGATGATGCGCGATGGGCCGGTGGCCTCCAACTCGGGGCCATTCTCCCCGACGATGCGTAGACCACCGGCGAAATTACCGCCGCTGGCAAACCCAGGCGGGCGGAATGCGTTGGTCTGGCTCAGCAGCGTATTGCTGCCGGTCTGCCTGGTGTGCTGGTAGCGAATATAGTCCGTCAGCGTGGCAAAATAGTCCTCTGTCAGCGCGACGATACCCTGGCCCAACTGCTCAGTCGCATTGGTCAACGATGCGAACGCGGGCGCGAGTTGCACCAGCGCTGAGAACATTCCCTGCCCGGCATTGGTGCTTAGATCCTGCGCCTCGGTCAGGGCGCGGTACTGGTCGAGCGTGGCGGGTAGAGTGGTCAGCCCGAGATTGGACAGCGCATGATTTAGCAGCCGCCAGCCGCTGGCGTTGCGCTCGGCGTCGGTGTAAAAACTCTGGTAGTACGCCTGCAGCGGCGCAGCCGCCTTATCCACTCCCCCAAATAACTGGATCAGGTTGTCGCGTGCGACGGTGCTGGCCAGCCCCAATGCACCAAACGACTGCCCGGTGAGATCGATCAGTTCGGTGGTCAAAATGAATTCCGAGCGCATGCGTTTGGCGGTGTCCGTCAACTGCTCGCCCTTCTGCTGCACCGCCGCCAATTCCGGCACCAGGCGCATGCCCAGACTGTTGGACACGTCAATAGTCAACTGCTTGATCTTCTCTTCAGAGTCGATCTGCCGTCGCACTGAATAGGTCCAGCCTGCGAGCGAGCGGGCGCCTTCATCGGCGGACTGAATCAGATCGGCATAGATGGCGGAGGCTGTCGCGACGACCGAAGAGAGGCCTTGTTGCGTATCCTCGCTAAGAGCCGTGTGGTCTACTCTGTAGCGGTTTTTACGAAACCATCCGCCTTTGCTGCGCATTGTTTGCTGCAGGTCGCCCTCGAAGCCGCTGGCATCAAACTGTCCGACCAACTCCTGCGGCCCGGCGGGTTTAAACGGGCCGCGCCCAAACATGGTGTTCAGCATGGGGCCGAGCACCGGCACATAATTCAGTACCTTCCCCACGCCCCCACCAATTACTTTATCACCAGCGAGTTTTCTGAAAACCAGATCAACCGCGATCAGTGCAATCGCAGGCCCGGCCATTGCTGCCAGGCTCGCGCCGATGGTGGCGGCAGCACCCATGCCAGCGCCTCCGATTGCCGTGCCGGCGCCACCGATGAACGCAGTACCTGCCCCACCTGCCGCACTGAATATGCCTGCCGTGGAGCCGGCTAAGCCAGCGCCAAACGCGCTCACCGCGCTGGAACCGAACATACTGCCAAGACCAGCAATACCGCTGCCGAGCGTGCTGGTGAGTCCGCCGGTGACCGCACTGAAAACATTGCTGGCGCTGGAGGCGATGTTCATCAGGCTGATGCCACCACCGCTCACCGAGCCCCCGGCGGCATTGGCTGCCCCTGCAGCAAAACTCCCGCTCAACGAAGTGCCGATGTTGATGATCCACTTGCGTACCGTGAGCTGATACAGCAGATCAATGATGGACATCTTGATGGATTGCCCGATGGATGCCATCGCGCTTGTCCCGTGTGCGGCGAATTGCACGAATGCCATGCGGCCGGTCTGTTCCATCGTGCTCCACATCCGACTCCAGTCTTCCCCCGCTTTGGCAATCTGTTGCTCTTTCACTAGATCTCGCTGTAGTTGCGCGAGCGCATCCAGATCGTTGGCATGCTGGATGTATGCATCATGCAATGGCCCGGCATAGACGGCGGCACTACGCAGGTTTGCCGCAAGTTCCTCGTTCTTCGATCCGGTCAATGCGATGATCTGCTCGTTACTCATGCCGATCATGGCATTCTGTTCACGCAGCGCGTCGAGCTGTCCTTGTACGCCGGTGATCTGCCGCTGGCCGGATTGGATCAGATCATCAGCGGCTTTCTTGGCGGCCTGCATGGCGGTCACTGATTGCTCGGTGGTGAGCAGATTTTCCAGATCTCCGGTCAGTTTGATTTTCTGCACGCTGGTCAGGTTGAGCGTGCCGTCGCGCAATTTGACCATGGCATCCAGTGCGGTTTTCTGCCCGTCAGTCAACTTGGCCTGCCCGGATAATTCGAGCGCCTGCGCGGCAGTTTTCTCATGGATCGAGCCAATCAGTTTGTCGTAGGCATTGATGGCGGCTTTGGCGTCAGAGGCACTGGCAGCTGCCGCGCCAGACTGGTAGTTGAGTGCGGGCTTGGCTACTGCGGGCGTGTTGATTTTGGAGGTTTGCTTCGCGACCTCCGACGAGCCGTTCCACACGTCGCCGATGAATTTCCCCAGCGACGCGTAATTGTCAGCGGCGTCGCTCAAGAACGCATCCTTGATTACCTTGACGCCGGAGAAATCGAGATGCGCGAAACGATCGGCCATCGCCGCCGCCGCACCAATGGCAGTGCCGACTTGGGTGAACACATACCCCACCAGTGAGCCCGCGGTGACCAGTCCCTTGAGGGCAATCCCTGCTGCATCGGCGGTGGCGGTGAATGCCACCGTATTGGTCGAAGTATTGTTCATTGCTCCGGCGATATCGGTCAGCGCTGGCATCAGGTTCAGTGCCATGGAGGTGTACAGCGAATCCACATGCCCGCTCATCAGCCCCATCTGGTCTTTCAGCAGTGAGGCCTGCTGCGCGGCCTCGGTCGAGACACCGGAGAAGCGGCTGATGTTGTCCGCCATGTCGTTCAATACCGGCATGATTTCCGCACCGGATTTACCGAACAGATCAGTGGCCAGCGCAGTCTTGCCCGCGCCATCGGCGTAGTTCTGTAAATTCCTGGCGATCTCGATCATCACCTGGGACGGATCGCGCAAATTGCCAGCGGTATCGCGCGAAGAAATACCCAGCGCCTTGAGCGCGTTGTTGGCTTTGTTGGTATCGCTGTCTATCGTGCCCATGCCCTTGGCGAGCTTGGCAATGGCGTTATCGACTGCGCCGAAATCGCCGCCGAATGCAGCAACGGTTTTCTGGATACGAGAGAGGTTCTCGACCGAGGAGCCAGTCTTCTGCGCCATGTCGTCGAGTTTGGCTAAGGTGTTGATGGAGTTACTCAGACGGTCGATCGCAGCGTTGATACCGGCATACGCGGCCACGGCCGCAACTGCGCCGGTTGCGATACGGCTGAAATATTGCTTGGCTGACTTCTCGGCAGAATCAAAATTACGCTGCACATTTTTGGCATGCATGAGCGCAGCCTGACTGGATTTGTCGAGACCTTGGGTGTACTCGGCATATTCCAGCGCGAGTTTCACCACCAATGATCCGAGTGCCGACATGATCAATCCTTTTGACGATTCAGAACTTCCAGCGCGGTGGCCTCCATTATTTGGAGGTCATCCCACAGCTTTTTGCGTTTCTTTTTTGATTTCGGCATGCGCGTTTCGACTCCGGCATAGTTCAGGCCCAGCCAATGCACCCGCTCCATGCCGCCGATTGCATTCCATTGCGTGCCAACCCGCAGGAAAAATAGGACGCTGTCCCAGTTTTCTGAGAACACCTCGAAAGCATCGGCAGTATCTTCGTCCGGCGTGTCGGCTTGCTCGATGCGCGCGCGCACCGCTTCGATTACATCTTCCTGTGCACTGTCGGCAATCAGTCCATCGAGGACGGCAGTACCGTGCTGGAGCCGCGCGGCGGAGGCATGCCTGTCACCTGCCCACCAGCGCGCGGCCTCCTCTAGTTTTTTATTGATGCCTTGACGACGTTGCTCCAAAACGCTTCCATCAAGCCGTATAACGCCTGCGGGATCGACAGCAACGCCTGCACTTCAGCTTCATTGAAATCAACCGGCGCACCCTGTTCATCGACAAACTCTTTCCAACCAAGCAACACTCGTTCCATCACCTCGCGGGCGGACAGGTTGCGCAATTCCTCCAGTTCGATGGAGTTGCTGATGTACTTGAATACCGCATCGAATTGCGACTTGTCGTGTCCGCCTTTGTCGTTGGGCATATTCACCGTCACGCGGCTGGTGAAGGTGGGCTTAGCGGATTTTTTAAATGTCATGATTGATTCCTCGAATAGAACAAAAAGCCTCGCAGGAGCGAGGCAAAGGGGTGCTGCATCAGAACCGGTTTAAGTGAATGTCACAACCAGTTCATCTCGCCCGGCATTGGCCTGCAAATCCATGCTCGAATTGCAATGGGCAATGCCTTGGTCGGAGGTATAAGATAAGTTTGTTAATTGCACTTTGGGAGCGCTAATACCGGAAATGTAGCCAGCAGTCAGCCCGTGTGTCACGGCCAATGCGCCGAGCGTACCGTTCTTGATTACGCTGTACCAGTCTTTCACGGCAAGCGTATCCACTTCGAAAACTGCACTGCCCACCGGCATGCGGTTGGTGATCTGGATGCCCTCGAAGTTAGGTTTGTTGACGTACTCCACCTGATTTGCCAGATCGAGTGTTTGTGATTTGGATTTGAGCGCAATGCCGTGCAAGGTGAAGGCGGTGGTATTGGCCTTATTGATCGGCAGCGGATCCTTGAATCCGGAGTAATCCGTTCCGGAAGGATTGGTGAGGTCTGTTGGGGTCGAGTAAAAGCCCCAGAATTTGAATTTCATCACCGGGATGCCTTGTGCATTCAGATCGAATGAGACCGTGCCCTTCGCATCAGTGATTACGTGTTTGATCCCATCAAGGAAATAATAAAACGAGAGTAATTCGTGCGCGGTATCGACCGGCGTATAGCCAACACTGGTGGCTGCCACGATGGTTTCCCCTAACGCGCAGCCACGTAACAGCGGACCAAACTTGGGCGGTGTACCGGCAACGCCGGAACCCTGCATTTCCACTTCGAACTCGATGGTGGAATGTACGGCGGCCACGACACTACCGGGGTTGCCCATCCATGCCAGCACATTGTTGCGCTTCACGATCTGCGCATTGAGCGGATCGACTTTCGGCTCGCTGCACAAAATGGCATTGGCCCCGACGGTTGGGACAGAATCCGTCCCGACGACGGGCTGGATTTTTGCGAGCAGGATTACATTACGCGATGCTTTTGACATGGGTTACTCCTGACAAGTTGTGATCGGAAAATAAAAGCGGTTACGCTGAATCCTGGTTGCGCGTGCGTTGTCCAGTAGCGGGGTCGTAGGTGTAGGACCCACCCTTGCCGGCATGGTCATCGGTGGTGATGGCGCGCAACAGGTCGGAGTCTTCGGCGCCACTCAGGACATCCACGCTATCAGCGAATTCAACGTCGATGCCGGGCGCAACGGGTGGAATCTGTTTCTTGTTGCTCATGATTTTTTCTCCATAAAAAACCCGCCTGAGCGGGTTGATAGTCGGATGCGGCAGGCTCAGATTCGACGGGTGCGAATTACATGATTAGAAAAACAAGCGTAAACGCTCGGATCTGATTCATAAGCCGCATCCCCGCGGCCTTCTTCGCGTAGATAGACCAGGATTTCCGCCAGCGCTGCATCAACTGAGGTCTGTAGCACAGGAATCTCGCCCAGCGTTTTGGCCAGTATCACCACGCCCACAGTGTGCTGGTCGTAGCCGCCGTCCTGCACCCAGTTCTGTTCCGGTTCGCTGTCGATATCAAATACGATCGCGGGCCAGGTGGGCTGCTCCGGTAGATCTACCGCCCAGGTGTTCGCCAACACGGCAGATAGGGCGGTGAGCACCTGCGATTTGATGGTCATTTGCTGGCAGCCCTCTCAACCTCTTTCAGCGCCTGCGCTTCCATGGCGGCGATGGCCTCGGTGGATTTGTTCTCAAGTGCTTTTGCAATAAAGGGCGTCCCGGTGCGACGTTTCGTGGTGAATTCCAAAAAACTCCAGTAAAACGGATCATTCTGCCGCCGGGTCACAACGCGCCCAGATTTGTTGAGCGCTAAGTATTTTGTGACTTTCTTTCCATTGCCCAAGTCCCGCCCGTGTCGCACGCCCAGGTTGTATTGCTCGGTGCCGGGCGGCACATTGCGCTCGCGCTTGATGACAATGTTCTTGATCAATGCGCCGGTCTTGCGCAGGCCGAGGGCTTGCGCGATTACACGCGATTCCTGGCGCAACATACTGGCACCTGCTGCCGCAATGCGTCGGGCGGCGGTTTTTTTCATGTCGATCGCCAACGTTGCAAACGAGCGGATCAGCTCGCCTATGCCAAGGACCCTGCTACCGCCCATCATTCACCCCGGTGTCGCACGTCAACACCACGAAGCGATGCTCCTCAGCAAAATCATTGAGGTGGCGGATGTTGTATTTTTTACCGCCGTAGTTCACGCGCATTTTTGCATTGAGACCCGACCGGTGCCGAATAGTGAATTCAGTGCGGGCTTCTGCAACCTGTCCACCGTGACTGGTGGCGCGGCGATCATTGCCTGACAGGTTGTCCACTTTGGCCCATACCGTGGCGACCGCAGACCAGCTATCGACCATGCCGCCTTCCGAATCCTTAGTCTGCACCAGGGACTCCAGCGTGATGCGCCGATTCAATTGACCTGCCTGCAGCGAATTCATATGAGTGAGACTTTGTAGGGATCGAGCAATCCGTCCATGAAGGGCAATGTTTCGATACGACCGCCGCTCGTCACAGCGACTTCCTCGCGGTACGCGTAGAGGCTTCCCACACGCAGTTTGATCCAGCTCTTGATGCCCTCGGGAACATCAGATGGCGCGCCATACCCGGCATCGAAGGTGACCGTCACCGCGCCGATCTGCGGCAGCGCGAGCGGCCAGAACTGACCGAACACGGGGGTGATACGCGCTGGCTCACACGCCGTATCCACCGTGTAGGTTGAGGCCGGCATGGTCTGCAGCACTGCGTTCATGTCCAGGTAATTGATGGTCAGCACCGACTGCACCGGGCATTTAGGCAGCGCGATGACGCAACGCGGGAACCCATCGAGCACCAGTTTCCAGCGCCCGGTCACGAACTGGCATCCGGTCAGGGTCTCAGCGGCTTGCCGAGATGCCGAGATCAAGGAGGCAATCAAGGTGTCGTCCTCGTTAAAGTCCACCCGCAGGTGGAGCTTGGCGTCAATAATCGACACCGGTTCCTCTGCGGGTGGGGTGATGAGTTGCAGCGGCATTTAGATGACCTGCACCACGGCCGCCTGGTTTTGCGAGTCCGCCGGCGCGTAGCGCGGATTCACACCGATCAGTTGCGCTGAGGTAATGCTGGCGGCTACGCCAACCGTCACCGTGACCCGCACAAAACCGAAACCATTGACGGTGTCCAGTTCCTCGGGCTTGATGTTGATGAGCGCCTGCTTGTTGTCACCCGTGGCCTTGACGATCTGGGTGATGGATTTGCCGGTGATGTCTTTTGCACCGGTGCCTGCGTTGTCCAGTGCCTGCTGCAGTTTGGCGTCGACCGTAGCGGCCGTGCCCAGCACGCCGGTTTGCACCAGCGCCAGAAATCCGAGGTGGTTGGCCACCGACACCCAGCCGGTGCTGACTGCGCCTGCGGCCTGGGAGGCTGGATCGAGGGTAGCGATGAGGGCGAGCATCTCGCTGGCTTGTGAGTTTGGAAACATAGTTTTTCTCCTTGTGTGGTGGACGCTTTAGCGCGCGCCGAGTTGAATGAACGGGGACATGGTGGCGCTACCTTTGGCAGGCGAAATGGGCGCGACGATCTTGGATTGCCCATCCATGCGAAAGGTGGTGCGAAACGCCGTGAGGTCCGCATCGAAGTACAGATGCATCGATGTGGCTGTCTGCATGCCGCCTGACTTGGTGATGGTCTGGTAGTACTTCAGATCGACCAGCAAGATGTCACCTTGCGCTGAGAAGGTATTGGCGTGCTGCGACACAAACACCGGACGCCCCAAGAGCGTGCCGTAGGGCGAGATCTGAATGCCGCCGACTCCCAGACCTGTTGGCAGGTAGATCGGGTAATTGCCCAAGGTCAGCGTAAAGAGTGCTGGCAGTACATCGTTGTTGACGATCCATACTGCATTGGCGAACGAGCCCGAGGGCAGGCGCGCAATCATCTTGGCCAGGTTCTGGGGAAATAGCGTTTGCGTGGTTTGCCCCGTTTCCTTGGCGACCGTTACGGTAGCCCCCGAACTCAACGCCCCAACCGGCACGCCGTTGCCAGCACCGAACAGAATCGACTCGTTCATCTTCCAGCGCATCGAGGTCGCCACCTTGTCCGGCAGGTAGCTCGTGAGCGCGCTGGCGTCATCGAGCAACTCGTCGGTGGTGGGCACCAGCGCCATCAGCTTCTTCAAGCGCAAAGTGGCCAGGCCCAGAACGGGTTTGGTGGCTATTGCTGCATTGGCCTCACCCTGCCAGTAGGCGCGGATGCCGTTGGTGCCCCAGGGCGTGGTCTCGTCTTTGGGGAATGCCATGCTGTTACCGGAGATTTCCACGTTGTCGGTCATCGGCAACAGGGAATCCTCGCCAAGGGAGAGCTGAAAAATCTGCTGCGAGAACTGTGGGGGCACCATGAAGCCGCCGTCTTGGCCCGAGGCCTCGTTGGCAAAGCTGCCTGGGGCTGCCGCACCACGGCCACCACCCCAATCGCGACCAATGAGGAGACGCTCATCGAGGGACTTGCCGGGCTTGTCAGCCTGGTAGACCGCCTGCATGAATTCGCCCACCGATTGGAAGCCGTGCATCGGGTCGGCCTGACGGTTGTCGGTCACCGTGATGTGCGCGTTGCGCGGGTGGTTCAGTGCGCCTATGGCCATTTGCGCTTCCTCAGCGATCAGGCTCGATTCGCGGTCAATGGCGCCGGAGGCGGAGTCAATGCGGGCCTTTAGCGCATCAAAGGCGCTGACCTCTTCATCGCTCATGTCGCGGTTGTCGGTGGCCGCGCGCTCGGTGAGCGCACGGGCTTCTTGGATCAGCGTGGATTTGCGAGCCTGCAGCTCGCGCAATTGTTTACTCATTTGATTTCTCCTGAAATGAAAAACCCGCCTGACGCGGGTATAAAAAAACCGCCACGAGGGCGGTCAGACTTGAGGTGCGATGAATCGCGGGTTTGCTACAAAATACAAAATCAGATTACTATTGCAATCGGTTGGTTTGTTATGCATAATATTCGCACATCCCCCCGGTTGCTTCGGTAGCCGGGCGCGAAGCCACCCTCGGGTGGCTTCTGCATTTCTGGAATTCGCAATGATCACAAACGTCTATATTGACGGATTTAATTTTTACTATGGCGCGTTACGTAAAACGCCCCATCGTTGGGTTGATCCAAACCAGATGTGTCGTTTGCTGCTGCCCAACAACAGGATTGGTGAAATAAAATATTTTACCGCCCTGGTTTCTGCAAGACCTAACGATTTGGACCAGCCCGTCAGGCAGCAGTTATATCTGCGTGCTTTAGCTACGTTGCCAAATGTCTCTGTTCATCTTGGACATTTTCTAACACATGAGATATTCATGCCATTGGTAGTTCCAACAGGGCAGCCTCAACAATATGCAAGGGTCATCAAGACCGAAGAAAAAGGTTCTGATGTTAATCTGGCAACCCATTTACTGCATGATGCACATTTAGGACGATTTGATATTGCTGTCGTGATTTCAAATGATTCCGATCTTCTGGCTCCAATAAGAATCGTCCGCGAAGAACTCGGTAAAAAGGTTGGCATCCTTAATCCTCAAAAGAATCCTAGTCGAGCTTTGTTGCCACACATCGATTTTATTAAGCAGATTCGGCAGGGAGTGCTCTCTGCCTCACAGTTTCCTAGTCCCTTATCCGATGCGAATGGACGTTTTACCAAGCCGTCTGCTTGGTAATAAAAATCTGTTTTAAAGAATTTGCAGTTCCTTTTGCGCGATGGCCAAGCGCGAAGCCCGTGGCTTGGATGAGATCCTGACAGCGCGGCGCATCTTATTGATAACGTCATCCAGTGTGGCGACGCCATCGACCATGTGGCTGGAAAGGGCCGCATCGGCGCCGAACACGCGGCCCTGGCCCATGCTGTCGCGTACCTGCGCGACCGGTACATTTCTGCCCTTAGCGACCGCCTTGGTGAAGGCTGCGTAGTAGTCATCGACGCGCGACTGCATAAAGCCATGCGCCTCCTCACTCAGGGGCGCGTAGGGGTTCCCCTCGACTTTGAACTTACCCGCCGAGATGAGCGTGGTTGTAACGCCGGCATCATCCATGGCGCGGCTGTAATCCTGGTGCGCCTGCCACACGCCAATCGATCCCACCTCGCCGCCAGGGGTCACGTAGAACTCGGCAGCACAAGCGCCAATCCAGTACGCAGCGGAGGCGGCCAAGCTGTTGGCAATCGCAATGACAGGCTTTTGACCTTGGGCACTGGTAATCTCATCGGCAAGTTCTGCAACACCGTACACACTGCCACCAGGGCTGTCGATATCGATCAGGATTTGGCTCACGCTCTCATCCGCCAATGCCTGGCGCAGGCTGAATGCGAACTGCTGCGTGCTGGTACTGCCCGGGCCGGAAACATCCTCGACCATATTGCCGCGCTGGGTCACGATGCCGTAGAGCGGCAGTACGGCAATGCCGCCTGCGTTCACCTGGGTGGCCTGACGCCGCGCCTCACGCGCACTGCGCTCAGCCGCAATACGTTGCATCACCTCATTACCTGCGGGTGTGTTGCTCGACCAGCGTGAAATGACGCCGTACATCACATTCAGGTGCTCGGGCATCATCGCCCACGGGGTCGCCAGGAACTCGGCGACCAGTAATTGATTTTTCATAAGAGTGTCCCGGGGGCGAGCAGTGGTTGGGTTAATTCGGTTTCGGTCATCGGTACGGTGCTATCCCGCGCTGGCGGCTCCGCCTGTTCGGCGTCAACTTCAAGATCTTCCGCCGCACTTTCTTCGACCATGTTCAGTGGCCGTAGCGGCGCGTCCAGGCCATCGAGGGGGTTCAGGTTCTCGGCGATACGCGCCTCATTACGCGTCAACCAACCGTTCTGAATTCCGCTTTGGTAGTAGCTTGATCTGCTGGCCGCATCGCCGCGCATCAGGTTGGCGAAATCAAACTCGATCTCGATGTCGTCACTCTCGAGCAGCAACTCAGACTCGATGCTCGCCTCCCAGCGCTCAGCCCACGGCGTCATGGTGTGCATGACGAATTCCAGACTCTGCTGCTCAATATTGGAGAAGGTCGCCCGGTCTAGATCCGCGATCATGTGCGGCGGGACCCGGAACAATCGGGCGATGTCGGTGATCTGAAACTTTCGAAGCTCCAAAAACTGAGCATCTTTGTTGGTGACGCCGACCTCGTGGAACTTCATGCCGTTCTCCAGCACCAGCACCTTGCCACGGTTGGTGCCGGACTGCGCACTTTGATAGGACTCGCGAAACACTTTCTTGGCTTCAGAATCCTTGAACGAGCCGGGAAACTCAATCCAGCCGCCCGTGGGCTTGGCATCGTTGGCAAAGAATCGTGCACCGTAGTCCTGGGCGGCGAGCGCCATCCCGAGGTTCTCGCGGGCGAGCTCAATCGGGCTCATGCCGATCAGCCCATCGGAGGATAGTCCCCGCAGGTGCCACACGTCACCGCGCGGCATGAGGACCTCGGTGCCTGCGCGGTCGGTGACGCGGTAGCGGTATTCGCCGGAAGGCAGCAATTCGATCTTGACCCGGTCCGGATGGATCGGCATCAGTTCCACCACCTCGCCTCTTGGGTTGGTGATGATTTGGTTGTACGCGTTGCCCCGCAAGACCAGGTGGCTTTGCAGCATTTCACGCCATTCGAACGGATTCTGAAACCGGTTCGGGCGTTTGGCCATCAGGCGATACAGCCAGTGGTCGGTCACCTTGTCCTTAGCCCCGTCGGCGCGGCGCTGGTAGATCACCAGCGGTAGCGACGCCATGGTCTCGGAGAGGATGCGCACACAGGCGTAGACCGCTGCGAGGCGCAGCGCGCTCTCCGGTGATACACGCATGCCGCCACCAGTACGCGCCGACACCGGCTCAAACCAGAAATCACCCCCGGCAGATCGATCAGCGGACGCCATCCAACGGGAGAAGAAACTGAACATTCCCATCAGAGCATGACCAGTTCATAGTCCGCGCCCAGCACCACCGAGTCACCGGGAAGAAAAGCGCGCGACAGCGCCATGATCAGTGCCACGATGCCGTCGATCTTGTTCTCAGGGCGTTCCTTCCTCGGGTAGATGTTGTCCTTTGCATCCAGGTGCGCCACTACGTTGCTGGCCATCCAGCCGAGCACCGGGTCGCCGTCATGAATTAATTTACCTTGCAGCACCAACGCCTCTAACGTCTTCATCGGTTCCGAGAAATTGAGCACCGTCGGACGCACTTCAATCATCGGTAAGCCCTCGCTCATCATTCGTGTGGACAGTTGTGTCGCCTGGAACGGATCAAAGGCCACCGCCTGCACCGCGTGTAGTGACACGAACTCAATCAGGTCAGCCTCGATCCAGCTGAAATCAATCACATTGCCAGGTGTCACCGTTAGCCGCCCGCTGCCCATCCAGCCCGGGTACTGACTGTTGCCATTGGCGTGCACCGTGTCCTCCGGCAGGTAGTAGCGAGCAAACACCGCGAACGCGCCCTCGATCTCCTGGTGCGCGAACACCAGCACCAAGGCTGCGATATCGGTCTTGCTCGCCAGATCCAAGCCGATCCAGCACGGCTGCCCGGCATACGCCGCAAGCGTCATACTCGGGTTTGCACAGCGGTCCCAGGCACGCATATCCATCCAGGAGGTGTCGGCATTGACCCACTCGTTCAAGTGCTTGGTCTTGAAGTTATTGACCGCACTGGGCAACTGCATGGCCTTGGCCTGCAACGGCAGCAACACCTCGGGTCGCACCGACACGCCCCAGTTGGGGTTGGCCTTGATTAGCGACGCTTCGGTGACCCAGTCGTCCCCATCATCCAAGCCATAAATAATGCCGAACTGGCTGTCGTCTTCGAACACGCCATCGAGTAATTTGGTGACGAAGGTTCGTACCTCGTAGCAGATGCCGGCTCGGTTACTGCCGGCGGTGGTGATCACCCACAGAAGCGAGTTGTCGCGCTTGCCGGTACCGGTTTCCACCACGTCATAGACGGTGCGCGTCTTGTGCGCGTGCAGTTCATCGATGCAGCCAAAGTGAATGTTCAGGCCGTCAAGCGTTGAGCCTTCTGCCGACAGTGCTTCGAACTTGGAGCCGGTCTTCAGGACATGGATGTTGTGGGCCCCCACCGTGACGCCGAATCGGTTGCGGAACCCGGCCGACTGCCTGGCCATCGTCTGCGCGTCGCCAAACACTATCCGCGCCTGATCACGAGTCGTAGCCAGCGAATAGACCTCCGCACCGCCTTCGCCATCGGCGGCCATCATGTACAGCGCCAGCGCCGAAGAAATTGTCGACTTGGCATTCCCGCGCGGGATTTCTACGAACGACCGTCGGAACCGCCGCTTGCCGTCCGGCTTGATCCACCCGAACACGGTGGTGAGGACAAACACCTGCCATGGCTCCAGGTGGATAGGCATTGCGGCCAGCGGCCCCTTCACATGCGCCAGGCGCTCGATGAACGCGCACAGGTTGTCGGCGGGTGTGAACGCCTTGCCAGACTTGTCGTTGAGCTTTGGATTGAACCGGTAAGCACTGTCCGGCCCCTTGAAGCGCTCCAGGTCATCCAATTGGCGCTGACAGGCTTGGCGCGCCCATTTGCAGGTCGAAATTCTGCCCGCCACCACGTCCCGGGCGTACTGGCGCGCAACAGCGGCATAGTTGCGTGGTGCCATCAGCCTGCGATGTCAGACCAGGGGTCGTTGTCCCGTGGCGTATCACTGGGTGCTGAAATTCGCGAGCGCGCCGCAGGGGTAAACCCCATCTCCGTCTCGTAGACCTTCATCTCCATGGCCAACTCGCGGATTACATCCATCAGCGGCGAGCGACGCAAGATGCCGCTCGGCGTCTTGATGATCATCCCGGACACCCCGGCGCGATTGATCTTGGCCAGCGCCTCGCGGTACAGGCCTGAGCAGTTGGCCCAGCGCTCGAGCACCGCGCCGTCCAGAGCTGACAAGAGCCCGGGCGGGGAGTTGGTGATGGCGTAGGTCCAAGCCTCCTTGGCCACATCACTCATGTAATCGGGCGGGCTGCTCAATGTTGTCGTAGGCCGCGGTTCGTTAAGGTTCGTGCGGCATTTCTGCACGGTTCCCTTGATCTGTTTGATCGCCAGCGGCAGCGGCTTACGTCCAGCCATGTGGATTGCATCCTTGTGGGTTGAATATTGGAAAATTCCATCTTTCATAGGCGCATTGCGCACAAGAAAAAAAGTTTCAATTTGCACGCGCAAAAATCTGTGCAAGCGCACGCATCTCATTGATTACATTGTAGATATTAGACACCACCACCCCATTGTCATATGTCATTTGCATCGGTTAGCCACGCCGCTTTTACGGCGAACCCTCGGGTTTCCGAAACCGCCATCGTGTCGTGCGGTAACAGCGGCGTGACACGGACCGCAGACTGATTGCAAATTCGATGGTTCATTGTTGTGACTATTTCCATTGATGTGATCTACCACGCTTGCTGCACGCAGAACACCTCGTTGTTGGCACGCCCGGCATAACGGTTCTTCACGAAGTACGTGCGCACGGATGGCGCGCCAGGCCGCGCTGTTGGTCGGCAAAGCGCGACTCGCCTGCCGTTGGCGCTTGCGAGCAGTGCTGTCCCATTGACGCTGATCTGTCCGGTGGACGTCGCAGTAGCCAGGCTGCGCCAGCACCGCACCACAACTCGGGTGTCGGCAGGGCGTGGGCGCTTTACGCGGCATGGCGGAGAATCAATAACCAGTAACAGACGGTGCTGGAATCTTCTGCAGAATTGAGTTGATTAACTTCCAAAATGAAGTGTTCATGTCGCTGTCATCAACCACAAAGGAGCATCACATGACCCCACAACTCAGCGCCTCACAACACGCCATCCTCGCTCACGCCATTCACCACACCGAGGGACGGCTCAGCTGGTTCCCCGACAACTTGAAGGGGGGTGCACGCAAGCAAGTAATCGATGCGCTTTCTAATCGCGCCCTGATCACCCGTGACGGTGTGCATTGGTGCGTTGCCGCCGAGGGCTACGACGCGCTCGGTATGCCACGACCTGCACCAGCACGCGGCCCGGTCACGCTTGCCGCACTCAATGCCGTCATCGCCAACGCTGAGGCAGCACAAGCTAAAGCAGCCAAACCCCGCATGCGAGAGGGGAGCAAACAGGCGCAGGTGATTGCGATGTTGCAGCGCCCCGAGGGGGCGACCATCGCACAGATCTGTGAGGCGACTTCATGGCAATCGCACACAGTGCGTGGTACGTTTGCTGGCGCGTTCAAGAAGAAGCTCGGGCTCACCATCGACTCCAGCAAAGAATCTGGTGGCGAGCGTGTGTACCGCATCGGTGCCTGAGAGGATGCCCTTTAGCCCCGTTTGGCCAGCTCACTCTGGCTATCGGCCAGCATGTCGATGCGCAGATTGGGCTGGATGCTCGAGACCAGGTGGTTGATCGTCCAGTTGAGAATCTTGGCACGATCACCATCGGTGGCAGCGGCGTCAAACTTCGCCACAAAGCTGTCCATTTCCTGCAGCGCGCGCGCCAGGGTGTTGCGCGCATTGACCAGGGACTCGCGTGCGTTTTTGCGGGTCATCTCAGCTACAAATTCGTTTTCGTTTTTCATGATGGGCCTTCTCTGGTTGGGTTGCGACAACCCCATTCACGCTCTGTTCGGCCGAGAAGGCAAGCACTTCACAGATCATTATTGATTGTGGATCTGCCGCCACTAAGCGGCGCCCGTTTCCGGACACAGCGCATTGAAGCTCACTCCGTCGCTTTGACGCGTGACCTGCTTACCGGTGTAATCCTGGAAGCGCCGAATAATTACATCGGCGTACTTCGGATCCAATTCCATCAACCGTGCGCGACGGCCTGATTTCTCACAGGCGATCAGCGTGGTGCCCGAACCACCGAAGGGGTCCAGTACGATGTCGCGCGTCTTGCTGCTGTTGCGCACCGCGCGCTCCATCAACTCCACGGGCTTCATGGTTGGATGAAGATCGTTCTTGTGTGGTTTCTTGATCTGCCACACATCGCCCTGGTCGCGCGCACCGCACCAGTAGTGCTGTGAGCCATCCTTCCAACCGTAGAGAATCGGCTCGTACTGGCGCTGGTAATCGGCGCGGCCCATCGTAAACGTGTTCTTCGCCCAGATGACAAACGTTGACCACTTGCCACCAGCGGCACGGAATGCCGATTGCAGCGTGTCTAGCTCAGATGAACTCATCGCGATATAGACCGCACCCTTAGTGACCGCAAGAATGTTTTGGCAGGTCGCAAGCAGGAATGCGGAGAACCCTTCGCCCATGTTGTCGTTCAAGATCGGTCTGTGGGTGCCGCGCAGCTTGTCTTTGGCCGTGTTGGCGTAGTTGACGTTGTACGGCGGGTCGGTGACCGTCATGTCGGCCAGCTCATCCCCGAGCAATGCTTTGTAATCTTCTGCCTTGGTGGCGTCCCCACACAGCAGCTTGTGCTCACCGAGCAACCACACATCACCGGATTTGGAGATTGCCGACTCGGTGACCTCAGGTACAGCGTCATCATCGGTCAGTCCGGTGTTCTCGCTATCGAGCAATTTATCGAGTTCATCGGCGCTAAAGCCCAGCAGGTCCAGATCGAATTCCGCCGCTGACAGATCCGCCAGTTCAAGGGATAGCAACTCGTTGTCCCAGCCTGCACTCTCGGCTAAGCGATTGTCGGCCAGAATGTAAGCGCGCTTTTGTGTGGGGGAGAGGTGCGCGAGTTCAATCACCGGCACAGTGGTCAGCCCCAGTTTGCGCGCACCGAGCAGTCTGCCGTGACCAGCAATTAACCCGCGCTCCCCATCCACCAGGATCGGATTGTTGAAGCCGAATTCACGGATACTGGCGGCAATCTGTGCCAATTGCTCGTCCGAGTGGGTGCGGGCATTGTTCGCGTAAGGGATCAGCGAGTCTACCGGACGGTATTCGATATTGAGTGTTTGCATGTGCGTAAAAAAACCGCCACGAGGGCGGTTTGGAGTATGGTTTTGTCTGAACGCTCTTGTTCTGACTATGACACAAATAATAGCATAAAACCCGCCAAACGTGACACCCCTAAAAACGCTCCAAACCCGCACCAGTCCTCATTCTGACGCAGGAGTACGCAACTTCGATCAACTTGCCGAAACTACCTCTACTCCATTCAGGTGTTGTGTCACGATGGACAACGCATTATCGCGTCTGCGCTGCGCCGTCCGGACCGCACAACCGAAGCGTCTGGCGATCTGCGACCACTCGCATCCGTCCGCCCGCATCCACACGATGTGCCGTGATTCGGGATCGAGCCACTGCACCCAGCGCATCGTCTCCAACATCCGCTCGATGTCCGCCGGACCCGGCGGCATGGGCCGACCAATGCACTGCGGATCCGGGTAGCGATCAGGCACCTGGAAGGCCAACATCGACCAGCTGTTGAAATAACCTTGCGCCCTACCTGGCGGCAGTCGCCGCGCTGTTTCTGCTGCCTGCACGAAGCATGCTGCCACTTCATCAATCGTCCACTTACTCATGGTGAGTCCTTCCGTACAGACGCTCGCCAATCCTGCGCACGATCTCGCGCTCGATGAAGTCCAGCCGATCATCGGTTTCGTTCACCACCAGGATGTGCTGCTCGCGCCAGCCGGCTTCCTTGATCGCATTAAGGTCGGTGGTCTGGGGTTGAAGTTTGCCCAGCGGGCAACGGTAGTGGGGTTGAGGTATTTTCATATTCATTTTCTTATTGCGCCCAGACCGGGCAATCAAATGTCCTCAGCGACCGATGCACTGCCCGAATGCGGAGTTCGCGTTGTTGACGCAGCAACACCTCACGGCGCGCATGAAAGCGGGCGGTGTTTTCACCGGCCACATCTGCCCATGCCTGTCGGTTGATAGCGGCTCGGTCGGCGTAACGCAGGTCAATGCAAAGCGCGTGAAGGTGAACTTCGGACAGATCTGGCTCAGGTTCAATCATGATGGCCCGTTCGATGAGTTGGCGTTCGCAGGCAATGAAATATTGCCGGACCCGTTTGCCAACCGCCGTCCTTTCAATCATCGCCAGTTCGCGGGCCATGTCGAGGGAGACATGGAATGTTTCAGTGACCACCAGCCGTGTGCCTCCCTGGTGTGGAACTTGATTCACCGATTGGAAACTCAAGTAGTCAACACCCTGGGCGAAGTCGTATTGACGGATGCGGCGACGAATCCAGGTTGTAAATTTCTGCCTCGATTCGAGGAAGGAATGTACTTCTCGTCCATCGGCGACAAGCACCTGGTGGCCGTTGAGGTGTTCAGGGAAAAGGCCAATCGAGATTTCGGTGTTCATGCGTTTTCTCCTTGCGTATCAATGGCCCAATGCAGAATCGCCAGCGCATCGGCCTCGTTGTCGTCGGTCACGGCGTGACCCCGCTCCCGCATCGCCACGATCATCTCGTCCTTCCCCGCATTGCCACGACCAGTCGCAAACTTCTTGATCGTCCCCACCGGTACACCCTGGTACGGGATCTGGTGGTGCTCGCACCAGGCGGTGAGCGTGGCCAAGAGGCCGCCATAGACGTGCGCAGCGTCCACCCCCATATGCCGCCTCACCTCCTCGAAATAAACGGCGCCAAGGCCCTGTGTGCCGACCACGGTGGCTTTCACTTCGGTCAACCAACGGCGAAAGCGCAGGTAGCGCATGCCACCGCCCTCGAAGCGCTGCGATTTGAAACTCACAAACCCGTGGGCGATCTGGCCCTCCGGTGCGCGCAGCGCCCAACCGGTGGTGGTGCCCAGATCAAGGGCCAACAGGCTGGTGCGCCCACCGGCGTGGACCGGGAATTCTGGCTCTGCAAAATCAGCGAGTGACGCAGATGCCGCAGCATGTCGTAACTTTCCATAACCTGCGTATGCGCCCTCGCGTGAGAAACTAACGTTGTATGGTGTCTTATGCGTCACTCGAGGGGAAATCCGCCGCCGGATTGGTATTTCAATTACTTGTCCGACACCCTGTGTCATCTGTGTCACCGGCCATAAGAAACAATGATTTGGAGTCATGGTCTATCCTCAGTTGTCGTTGTAGGGGTAGGTTGAGCGCGGAATGCTGGTCGGCTCTTTGAGTCCGATGCCTCTGAACCCGCGCACGCCTCCCGTGGCGCGCCATTTTTCGAACCGGCGTGTGATCAATGCGTCCGTAAATCGGCGCATCGATCCCAAGAATTCGCCGTTGGATTCGGCCCACTGTTTCCAGTCGGCAAAGAGCTCGAAAGTCAACGCCTTGGCATTGGCCTGCGTCACACAGCGCTCCTCCAACCAGCGGCCCATTGCATCCTCGGCCTCGAAGTATTCTTCGGTCGCGGCCATCACACTTTGCGGGCGGTGTAGCCCTAAGCGCTGCCAGAGAAGACAACCTTCCAGCGCCCAAGCCAGGATGCCGTCGCGCTCCTGCAGGAGTTTGCCGGTGAGCTTGCTGTCGCGGCGCTCGGGCGGAATCGTCACGGTGAACGGAATCATGTGCAGCCGCCGCTTCATCGCCTCGTCCACGTTGCGGATCGAGGGCTTGTGATTGCCGGCGATGACGAGCTTGAATTGCGGTACGTACTCGAAGAAGTCCTGCCGCATGAAACGGGCCGACACCTTGTCGCCACCCGTGATGGTCTTGATCTTCGATTCGTTCCAGCGCCGGCCTTGCTCGGTTTCAATCGACGCCACAAAGCGCGCACCGCGCAGCCCCGCAAGATCGGTGGGGTGGCGGTCAGAGCGTGTTTCCATAAAAGTGTCCATAGGTGCATTGGCCGCGTAGTCGCCGAGGATGGTCGCAAGCACTGTCACGAAGACCGACTTGCCATTGGCGCCAGTACCGTACAGAAAGAACAGCGCATGTTCGCTCGTGACCCCCGTCAGGCAATAACCGGCCATGATCTGCAGGTACGCCATCAGTTCGGCATCGCCCCCGGTCACGTCCGACAGAAACGCGCGCCAGGTCTGACAGTCACCTCGAGGGACAGCGGTCGAGACCTTGGTCATCCGATCGGTACGGCTGTGTGTACGGATGCGCCCGGTACGCAGATCCACCACACCGCCCGGGGTGTTCAACAGCCAGATATCAGCGTCCCACTCATCGGCCGTACCGGCGTGACGACGATCGGCGCGCGCCAAGCGCTCGACGCCGCCCATGGTGCTGGCCCCTGCGAGCTTGACCGCTGTTTTGGGACTGGATGCCTTGAGTGCTGCTTGCCTGCAAACGTGGCGAACCAGATCCGTGGCCGCAAGCGTGTCCTCGGTGCACCAGCGCTGTCCATCCCACATCAGCCACTTGCCCCACTTCGCAACGTAGCGCCAGTCGTTCTGATAGCGCCGGGTGAAACTTAAGGCGAGCGCGTCCTCGCTGCCCCATACCGCGTTGTCACCATCTGATGGCAGGTTGGACGCGCTGGCAACGTTGGAGTCAGCCACTGGCGCATCGACCGGCAACTGCATTTGCAGGCGCGGACCGCGAACGATGAATCCGGCGACATCAAACCCTTCAACGATTGCATCGGCCGTATCCCAGCCTTCGGGTTTGTCATCAGGGGGCAACAGCACCACACACGAGGTGGCGCCCGCCGCCAGTACAGCGTCAGCCGCAGTCATTGCATAGTTCGAACCCGGCTTGTCGTGGTCTGGCCAGATCACCACCGTCTTGCCTGCTAATGGCGACCAGTCCGTTTTATTGACCGGTGCGTTGGCGCCATGCATGGCGGTGGTGGCACAGATGCCGGCATCAATTAACGCCTGCGCACATTTCTCGCCCTCGACCAGCACTACGGCGTTGGAGGTACTCATGCCGGGCTGGTTGTAGAGCGGCCGCGGTTCCGGTGGGGCTTTTCTGCGGCGCTTGGCGTCCCACGGACGGAATTCCTTGCGACCGGGTGCGGGATCAAAGCGGGACACCACCGCGATCAGGTTGCCGGCGGCATCCAGGTAATCCCACTTGGCGGTGGCAGGACCAAGATCATCGACCGGCTGGGCGGGTTTGGATTTGCGCATGGGGACTACCTGAACCTGTCCCAGCATGCCACGCACCGCCTGCAACACCTGCGGAAACTCAGTTTGGGCGTTTAACCTCAAATATCCGGCAAGGAGGTGAAAGATGTCACCACCGGTGTTGTCGGCACGATCGGTCCACAGTCCGGCTTTCTCGCCGTAGAGCACAATCTCCAGGCTGTCGCCTGGACTACCCAGCACATCGCCGATGTAGAACTTGCCATGCCTCACCTTGCCGGCCGGAAATATCGTGGTTAGTACCGATTCCAGTCGGGCGAGCAACGCTTGTCGAATCTCCTCGCGACCTTCTTCGTATCTGTTGCCTATTTGAGCCGTACTGTCGTTAAAATCCATCATCTTGCACCTATCTTCATTGAATGTTGTGGATGAGGGGATTGTTCGGCGGTGAGGTAGCGTGCCCGGCGCGCCACTTCACGCACGAATTCCGGGTTCAGTTCGACCAGATCTGCCAGATATTCAAGGTGAAATCCCTGCAGAAATCGGCACGCTCTGCGCCGCTGATAATCGTCGCTCGAAGCGGCATCGGCGATCCCCTGACAGATCACCGCGACGATCAACTTCGCTTCCGGTACCGGTGCGAACACATAGCGCAGCAATAGTCGTTCGATCGCATGGATGCCGACCAGAGGACGGGGCGGCACTATCTTGCCGATTTGCATGGGAGCGATCACTGCGGCCTCCAGCAACGTTCCTGCCATGCGCAGAACTTGCACTCGAAGTGGCTCGACTGCGCGAAGCTGCGCGGCAACAATTCGCTCTGCCTGGTCGCCGCAATAATCTTCACGGCACGATCTGAGGCGCGTTGTGCGAGTGCTGCATCGAACGGCACCAGCTCGAACCAGATCTCCTGCGTGTCCTTGTTGATCGCGGTGAACAGCGCAGGATTCTGACTGATGCCCTCGATACTCCCTTCCATGTACGCCTGATAGACCGCCATCTGCGCGGCATACACCGGTTTTGAAACAGCGACTCCACGCTTCACACAGTCACGCCAGTTTTGCGCATTCATTGTTTTGAATTCCCAAAGCATCGGATAGGTGAATCCAAGATTAACTGGCGCTCCAGTGACGATACCGTCTACATGTCCCTGGATCAGGCCATCACAAACTGAGAAGCCGAACTGGCCACCCGAACGGGTGCGGGTGTGCAGATCCAGTCCGGCCAGACGCAGCCAGCGGATGGCCAGATCCTCCAGCGTATGGCCCACCTCAAAAATACGCAGCAGACGGCCTGAGAAATCCCGCCCGGGATCGACAGGGGCTCCGGCAAACTCGAACTGCAATGCCCGGTCACACGCAACGCCTAAGCGGGATGCTCCAAGATAGGTGCGCTTGGGTTGCTGTTCGCGTTCCGCTGTCAGCGCGGTATCTATGTGCGCGGTGATCAGCTCGTGCAGTTTTGGTTGACGATTAAAATCCAGCATCACGCACCTCCTTTCTGTGCGCCATCCTGTTCCCACGGCAGGTCGTCTTCCATGTCGGCAAATGGATTGACTGAATCGACCACCATGGGGTCAGGCGTCGCCTGCAAGCCGCGCACCGGCGGGAACTTGGTTTCCTCATGGGCATCGACCATGGCGTTGGTGTAGCCCGTCACGATGGCCTCGATCACCTGTAGTGCCTGCGCTTCGGAGTAGTGGCCCAGCGGTTTGGTAAAGCCAATCTCGCCCGCTGCTTCGCCAAACGCTTTCAGGCACGAACGAATTGCTGCCTGCTCGTATTTCGTCGCATCAATCATGGGCGGCTCCTGGTCCAGTCGCTCTGCCTCGATACGCATGACATAGAAGCGGTGGAACGCGTCCTGACAGCGCTTGGAGCAGAACACCCAGTCGATCGGATAACGCCTGGCATCGCCGATGCCATGGCGCGTATCGGTAATTCCAAAGCCACGTGCTTCGCGTGTACAAATCCAGCATTTCATCGCCTCCTCACTGCGCCCACGCCGG
Source organism: Nitrosospira sp. (assembly GCA_013450215.1). Classification (GTDB taxonomy): domain Bacteria; phylum Pseudomonadota; class Gammaproteobacteria; order Burkholderiales; family Nitrosomonadaceae; genus VFJL01. Next base: position 16,724 of record JACDSH010000004.1, on the reverse strand, counting down.
TTTGCCCGTCGTAGTGGGTTGGGTGGTGTGTGCCGGTGCGGAATTGCCACCCTGCGGTGTACCAACGACCCTCGGCATGCCACTCATGAGAGCGGCGTAGTCCTTGTGGTCTGGCTCGATGGCAAGCTTCACCACGTTGCGGTCTTCGCCCTTGTTGTCCTTTTCCACATCGATGCGGACGATGAATTCCATGCCATCGAGATCATTGAAACTCTCAATGCGCCGCGCAGCACTCCCCTGTGGTGTTTCATCCTTGGGGTGCACATTGCGTGAGGAATTGAGCGCGCCACGGATAAAGCTGCGCCCCATCTGGCCCCAGGTGGGGCCCTTGGCCGAGTGCAGGCCAATGTTTGACCACATCTTGCGTTTGGCGAACGGGCCACTGGTGACCACGAACTCGCAGGCGAGATAGACCGCACCGGAATCGAATGACTCGGTGGCATAACCACCGGTCCAGCCCTGGTTGTGGTCGTCATGGCCACCAGGTTTAAGCGTCATACGCACCGGCACGATGGTGCCCTTGGGGATCAGATCGAAGGCGCCTTGCTGTGCGTCGGCATCGTTGAAGTCGTTCCAGTTGGCGGATATGTTGTTGGTATTCATGTGTTTTCCTCTTTAATTAAATGGTTGGGTTTTGTTGTATGGCTGGGTGCTGTGGTACGCATGCGTTCTGTCCCAGGCACTTGGCAATAAGGCGTCCGAGGTGCGGCTCTTCGATGGCATCGAGCCGGCCACTGCGGTCCTTGCTGGGGTACCCGTAGGCGTTGTCGGCACGGGTAACGAAACCCCGGTAGGGCGTGCCGTCGTCGGCCTTGAGGATCGCAAGGGTGATCACTTCATCGAGCACCCCCGGCAACTCCAGTGCTGTTTTGGCGCCCTCGAGCTGCAACTGGTAATAGCGTCGGTTGAAGTCGTCGGTCTTTTCTTCGAGGATGGCTACATAGATGACGTGCTTGTCGCGCACATGCTGCAGGTGCGTCAGTGCCGTGATCATCTCGGTGCCCAACAAGCCATACGCACCCCGGTTATCGGGCTTGCCAGTTTTTTCTGACAACGCCTGCGGCTGGGTCTTGCACCAGGCGAAACACAACCGCGAGAGCACGGTCAGAGAGTCGACGAAATAGGTATCGTACTTAGCCAACTGTGCCGGATCGCCGTATTGGCCGCAGACGTGCTGGAAGTGCGCCGCCGAGAACGCCTGCTCGGGCAGGGCGGTGGGCATGGGACCTGCCAGAAACACCACCAGATCGCGAAACTCCGGCCAGGTGCGCGGACGCAAGGTATCCCCCGGCCAGTCGAGAATGGCCAGGTCGCCCGCCTCGGTATCAACGAACAGCGTTGTCTGCGAATTAAGCGTGCGGATCTGGGAAGTCTTGCCGGAACCGGGAATGCCGATGAGGGCAATCTTGGCGCAGCGCTTCTCATTGAGACGCTGTTCTGCGGAGATGATGGGTAAGCTCATTACGCCATCTCCCTGAGTTCACCGGCCATAACGGGATTCCAGAGAATCTGGTAGCCAGCGTGACCGTTGCGTGAATACGGCAATGCTTCAGCCCATTTCTTACCTGACTCCGTCAGTTCCCATTCATCGCGGTCATTCTTGAATTGGAACCCAAGATTCTGCAGGCGAGAATTGACGCTACGCGCCGAAACTCCGACCAGTTCACCGATTTGCGTTGGATTGAGACTGCAGATCGGTTCGCTGGCAACGGGCAATGCGCGGCGGAATTGTTCGACTTGCAGACCGGTGTTGTCAGAGATGCAGGTAAGCGTGGCTGCCATGGCGATGCCGGGTTTGACGCCGGGGACCCGGGCAATGGCCTCGCCAATCAGCAGAATTGCATTCACGCGATCTAGTGCCGGTGCAGGCAATGCTGCCACCGAACCGGGTGCTGTGTAGCTGCCGGTCTTGCGGATCGATGGCAGTACGTCGTGGGTGACCCAGCGCTTGAAACGTTTGGCATCCGATTGATTGCTGCCAAGGATCAGTGCATACAGACCGGATTCGTTGATGTGATTGGTTTGCTGGATGCCACCTTCAGTAAGGGTGTCACGTTTCGTTACATCCTCTGAGTCAACGTGATCTGCAACAGATTTGCGTGCATTGCTGTAACCCAGTACACCGCAGACATCTTTGGCGTTAAACCATGGCGCATTGTTTTCGTCGAGACAGACGCGAATGGAATGGTTCTCGAAATTGAACGGAATAATGTTACTCATGCTTGATTCCCCTTAACGAAGGCGAGGCGATAACTGGCTTTGCCGGGTTTCACGGTACGGGCGGCGGCGAATTGCTCCTTGAGTGCCGGGGGCCAGTTGTTGAAGCGGGACTCAGATACCGACAGGTCAGCGTCCATGTAATCCTGGACGCGCTCACCGGCGGCAACGATGCGCTCGGCAATCTTGGTGAGTTGCGGCTGATCCCACGACACGCGCTTGGGCAAGTCATACGTCACGCGCAAGTCGCCATCAGATAGATGCATCACGCCGAAGTCGCGTCCGGATTCCAGCAAGCCTGCCCGCGCCTGCTCGCCGTAGCGTTGCTCCAGTGCCGCATTCATCCGGTCACGCGATACCTTGACCCAGGACACCAATATGGCAAGCGAGATGTCAAACTCCTGAAGTTCCTGATGCGAGAGCGCGGCGATCTGGCTGACCGACAGATCTGGCAGAGTGGTGGGGGTGAGGGTGAGGGCGGTCATGCTGCACCCCCTGTCACCAACGGTTGAGAAGTGCTCTTGCGCAGGCACAGCACCTCGTAGGCTTCGATATCCTCGATGCGGTACAAGACGCGTCCTTGGAGTTTCAGAAATACCGGGCCGATACCTGCAGACCGCCAGCGTTCCAGCGTGGCTTCACTGACGGTCCAACGGTCGGCGAGTTCACCTTGATTCAGGTGTCTGACATTTTGTTGCATTTGAATCTCCTTGATGATTTCGGATTGACCGGTTTCGAGTGCGCAAGGTGTGCACCAACCGGTAATGCGAATATCTCAAGTGGGATTACTCAAACCATTACTCAGATTACTCAGAATCATTACTCAAACTCGATTCGTGCGAACCCAATGGGAATTTTTTCTGAAAAGTGTGATTAAACTGATCAACACAGACAATCGGTTATTTGGAGCAACCGGGCTTGATACGTGGTCGCGTTGTGACTACAATAGAGCTTTACAAATCAGTTTCAGGGAGGATGGAATGACTGCTGATACTTATGTCCGCGCTCGCATTGATACCGCCACCAAGGAGCGCGCTTCGGATGCACTGGAAGCGATGGGGCTGTCTGTCTCGGATGCGATTCGCTTGCTGATGCTGCGCATCGCAGAGGAGCGTCGCTTGCCCTTCGATGTAAAAGTGCCCAATGCAACTACTCGCAAAGCCATTGCTGAGCTCGAATCCGGCAAGGGCAGGCGTTTTAGCAACGTTGATGCATTAATGGCTGATCTGGATGCGGACGATTGAACGCGCATCGGCATTCAAGCGCGATTACAAGGGTGTAAAAGCAACACCACGCCACAGTAAGGATGTAGATTCGCTGTTGGCTGCAATTTTGCGATTGCTGCTTGACGATCAACCTTTGCCAGAGAATAGCCGCGACCATGCGCTGATCGGCGATTGGTCCGGGTATCGGGAGTGCCACGTCAAGCCAGACCTGCTGCTAATCTACCGCAAGCCCGATACGGACACTTTGCAGTTGGCACGGCTTGGCTCGCACAGCAAGCTATTCGGCTGACCCATCCTTTGCTGGAACAGGGTAAGCGTAATCAGCACAGCCAGTGTCGATCTTCTTCCGGTATAAGTAGCACATAACGCTCATCACCACGCTGGTAGCGGACGAAGGTCCGGTAGACGGTCTGATTGCGGAGAAACTCCTTGCTCGGCGAGAAGATCTGCGCCTGTGAGCCGCAAGCCGTTTTGAGCGCATCCATCTCCATCTCGTGGTCGCGATCGTTCATCAGTGCCAACAGGATGGAGCGTTGTCGTGGCGCCAACTCGTAGGCCTTCCCATCGATGAATACCTTGCTCTGCGACTCCACATATTTGAGAGTCGTGCCCGGTACCGCTTCTTCAAGAATCTGCGGCCCTGGTGCTGCCAGCCGGTCCGCAAAGAATTCAAACTTGCTCTGACTGATGCGCGCGATCATGGCCAGATTGACCACATCGAATCCCGTCAGCGGCGAGTAGTCCGGCAAAGGCAACTCGCTACTGGTAATGATCCGGCAGGACCCCGCCGTTTTGTCCTGATTGATCTGTGATCGCAGATGCTGTGCGATCTTGGGTTGATACAGATGGCGCGAGAAATACCAAGTGACCGGTTGGCCGCGCGTGGGCTCGGTGGTACCCAGCCGCCAACAGATGTCGGGTTCAATCACCTTGGATCCGGTTGGTGACAGCTTGAGGCCGGTGAGCAGCGCATTCACCACTTTGGGGAAGCTCGGCTTGTAGGTGTGCTGCAGGCTGGCCGGGGCGCTGACCTGATCGCACTCGGGACACAACAGCAGGATGTTGTCGTGGGCCAGTTGACGCACGACGCGCGCCAACTCGACCCCACACTCGGAACACGTCACCCATTCGAGCGGGGTGCCGATCAGCAGCATGCGTTCGCGCAGCAACTGCTGGCCCGCATCCGCATGCTCGCCGCTACACAGCGCCAGCCCATTGATTTCTGGCTTGGGCCTGTCCAGCAAACGACAGAATAGCGCGGTGGCATCACACTGCACCTGGCTCATGCGGGAACCTCCTCGGGCTCGATGACATTAAGCGCCTGCAATACGATATGGGCGATATGCTGATTCTGCACGGAGAGATTCCTGATGGTGGAAGATCCAGTCGAACTCACGTCGAAGCTGAAATGGGTGGATTTACGCTCGGCCGAGGTCAACGGGTAGACGATGATGCATGCCCGGATCAGATTATACTCAGCCTCGAATGAGTGCTGGATTTTGAGATTGTCGAGCGCGAGCTGGATGGCGTCATCCTGCTCCTTATCGGCCGACGCCTCCACCTCGAAGGAAATCCCGCTGCTGCCGGTTGGGCTAAATCGCGCGCGGCGCAGCCGGGCTTTCTCTATGCCGTGCACCGACCAGTCATCGAACGGCTCCATCAGTCCGTCCCGCAGCGCATTGAGCCTGAAATGTGCCCTCCCGATTGCTTCAGGCGCGATCTCCTGCTGGACCACATGTTTGCCGAACAACTGGAGCACGGCCGTATGATTGGCAGCGCCACCCTTGACCACGGTCTCGACCATGCCGGAATCCGGGTGGTACACCAGCGCGGTTTCGAGTGCAATGCGGGTCGTGATGCGCTTGAAATGATTCTCGGCGAAATGGGCGATCGCCGTCACCGGACCTTCGACATAGAGGGCCAGCTGGATGCTGCCGTCCCCAGTGCGTTCGCTGATCTCGATATGGGTGCCGTCGCCAGCGCCCACCTTCTTGTACAACCGGGCCACCGCATGACAGAAGGTTTCCAGCTTGTCGCGGTCACGGGTCGGGTTCAATCCTGCCTGAATCCGGTGCTTCTTCCAGTACTTGCCATTGGTCTTGGCCTGAAATGCGAGATGCAACTCCGCATCGCGGAATGCCTTGTCCCTGAATGCCATCATCCAGAGCGCCTTTTCTTGATCGTTGCGCGAGGCGAAGGCGGGTTCGATATCCGCATCGCCATCACACGCCATGCGAAATCCTTTGATCGCCAGCGCATTCGACATCATGTGTGCCCGGCGCAGATCGTCGTGCCACAGATGAAGGTCGTACTCGATCGTTTTACGCTCGAGCGCGGGTAGTTCTGGATCTTGCAGGGAGGCGTTCAGCGCATCCACCGCATCAGCCAATTGCATCGGCAGGGTTTCAGCTGCCTGCTGCCAATCGATATCGATCCGGCCATTCAGAACGTGCGCTGCAGCGAACTCGTGGAGTGTCGGCATGGATATATGCCGCAGGAAGTGGCGGGGATTGAAGATTTTCATGGGAATGTTGTTGTCGTTTGTTCATTATGGATATTTGCGCACCAGGCCGACCACGACCCCGAACAGCTCCAACTTGCCCTGTGGCCGGATGATCGAGAAGTCCGGGTTGGCTGGAATGAGATGGAACCCACCCCGATCGTGTCCCAGCGTCTTGAGCGTGAACTCGTCATCGATGATGGCGACTACCAGCTCACCGGGATCAGCATGTAGCCGCCGTTCTACGATCGCTAGATCGCCACTGTGGATGCCGGCATTGATCATCGACTCGCCTTTGACCCGTACCAGTACGGTTTGTGCCGGTTTCTCGATCAGGAAACGATCCAGCATCACCTGCTCGCAGTATTCGTCTGGTACCGGAACCGGGACACCTGCCGGAACCGGCTGGCTGGCAATGTTACGCTCAAAAAAGGGGTCATCCGGCGCCCAGTCCCCATCGGGCGTGCGCATCAGCATTCCGGCCGCCTCCAGCCGCTCTAACATTCTCTTGATGGCAGCCTTGGAGGCGAAACCCAGTAGTCCCAAGAGACGCGCGTAAGAGGGGATGACCCGGTGCTCGGCATAGTACGCCTGTAGCCGGGCCAGATATTCGGGATCTTTGTTAGGTTTGTAGTTGGATTTTCTCATGAGGGCATTATAAGGAACGATCGTTCGCTAGTCAAAGTTATTCTTCTTCTCAATAAATTTCACCGTATTTCCGCATCAACTCGCAGCAACCCACACCCGCCCGAAACTCCCTCATGGCGCAGATTAATGTCCATCCGCACAATTGCGGTATCAAATAGTTGGATAGACGAAAGCGAGCGCGATGATGAATGTAAACCACACTCCACCTGATCGAATGACGGTGCAACAGCGCAGGTGGGAGGTCGCGGCGTTGCTGGCATGCGGCATTGCACGTTTGCGTCAACCCGGCATATTTCAATCAAATAAAGAGATGACAGAGAATCGGTTTGAACTTGCTATTCCCCCCGATGGAAGCGTTCATGCGGATTCCAACCACTCAGAGGAATCCAGATGAAAGCCCCAACCACCCAGAAAGCCCGAACCGCTCAATACACCACACCCCCATCGGTAGTGGCCCAGGTCGCCCGACTGCCGGAGATGGAAATGAGCGATATCCGCGCACTGTGGAAACGCCTGTTTGGCGGGGATACGCCCACCTATAACCGCCAGTTTCTGGAACGGCGCATTGCCTATAAACTGCAAGTGATCGAATTCAAAAAGGTTGACCCCAACCTGCTGGAGAGCAACCAGCGCCGCATCCGGACACTAATTGAAACCGGGAAACTGCGTAAACGCAGTGCGGACTTCCGCCCGATCGCCGGTACTGTCCTGACACGACTGTATCAGGACGTGGAGCATCGCATCCTGGTCGGGATGGATGGACAGTATGAATATGAGGGCAGGCGCTACGGCAGCTTGTCCATGATTGCCCGAGAGATCACCGGCACCCGTTGGTCGGGACCGCTGTTCTTCGGGCTCAGGGCACCGGCCAAACCCAAGCGGGGAGGGCGCAAATGAGCGAAGTCCTCAAACGGCGTATGCGCTGCGCGGTCTACACCCGTAAATCCAGTGAAGAAGGGTTGGAGCAGGAATACAACTCCATCGACGCCCAACGCGATGCTGGTCACGCCTACATCACCAGCCAGCGTGCCGAGGGCTGGATTGCAGTCGCTGACGACTACGACGACCCGGCATTCTCCGGTGGCAACATGGAACGGCCTGCTCTACGCCGCCTGATGACCGATATCGAGGCCGGCAAGATCGATGTGGTCGTGATCTACAAGATCGACCGACTGACCCGCAGCCTGACCGACTTCTCTCGAATGGTCGAGGTGTTTGAACGCTATGGGGTTTCGTTCGTGTCGGTGACCCAGCAGTTCAACACTACCACCAGCATGGGGCGGTTGATGCTGAACATTCTGCTATCGTTTGCCCAGTTCGAGCGTGAGGTCACCGGCGAGCGTATTCGCGACAAGATCACCGCCAGCAAGAAGAGGGGGATGTGGATGGGCGGTATCCCGCCATTGGGGTACGACGTCCACAATCGGCGGCTGGTGCAGAACAGCAAGGAAGCGAAGCTGATTCGCCACATCTTCCAGCGTTTTGTTGAACTTGGCTCCAGCACCACCCTCGTCAGGGAACTGAAACTGGATGGCGTCACCTCCAAGGCATGGACCACCCAGGGTGGCAAGGTGCGCATGGGCACGCCAATCGACAAAAGCCTGATCTATAAACTACTCAACAACCGCACCTACTTAGGCGAACTGCGGCACAAGGAACAGTGGTACCAAGCCGAGCACATCGCCATCATCGATGTGAAACTATGGGGCGATGTGCAGGCAATACTGGCCAGCAACGGGCGCGTGCGTGGTAATACCACCCGGGCCACGGTGCCATTCCTGCTCAAGGGCCTCGTGTTCGGCAACGACGGGCGTGCCCTGTCACCCTGGTACACCACCAAGAAGAACGGACACCGCTACCGCTACTACCTACCGCAGCGCGATGCCAAGGAATGTGCCGGAGCATCCGGGTTGCCCCGCCTGCCCGCAGCCCAACTCGAATCAGCGGTGCTTGAGCAATTGCGTGCGATCCTGCGTCAGCCCGCGCTGATTGCTGAGATCGTGCCGCAGGCGATCAAACTGGATCCGTCGCTGGATGAGGCCAAGGTCACGGTGGCCATGACGCGGCTCGATGCAATTTGGGATCAGCTGTTTCCGGCCGAACAGAGCCGTATCGTCAGACTGTTGATCGAGAAAGTGATCGTGTCGCCGACCAACATGGAATTGCGCCTGCGGGCCAACGGCATCGAGAAGGTGGTGATGGAGTTGCAGCCGGCAAGGGTGGAAAGGAAGGAGGGGGCATTGGCATGAATGAGATCAACATCAATCGCGTTGGTGTAACCGGTATCATCCCATCCAGCGACGGCAGGTTGACGCTGATCATCCCGATCAAGATCCGGCGGCGCGGCAGCAACAAGGTGATCACGTTGCCCAACGGTGAAACCGGCAGGCCGCAGAAACCGCTTGACCCCACACCGATGCAACTGGCCTTGGCCCGGGGGCATCGTTGGCTTGCCATGTTGGAGTCGGGTGAGGTCAAGACCTTGACGGAAATCGCCAAACGCGAAGGCGTGGACAACAGTTACGTGAGCCGGATGGTGAACCTGACTACGCTGGCACCGGATATCGTTGCGGCGATACTGGACGACATTCTGCCGGACACCATCACGCTATTGGAGTTGGCGGCTGACCCGCCGGTGTTGTGGGGGGGGGGGCAGCGTGAGTGAATCGATCTTTGACAATTGATCTTTGAGTATTGATCTTTGAGTGTTGTCTTTGAGTATTTGACATTCACGCCTGATCCGAGTAAGGTTTTTGGAAATTCGCGCATGGATGGAAGCATGATCATGTGTCGTTCCTTCAAGCAACAGGTTTGTCGGGTGTTGACCGGCGCGCTGCTGTTCTCGCAGTTGGCCGTGGCTGCCTATGCCTGCTCGGGCATACCTGCTGCTGTGCTGTTCGAGCGGAATCAAGGCCAATCCATTCCCGCTGTTGCTGAATCCGGCATGGTTGCAGCCACGAGCGATCAGGTAAATGGCGCCGCTCTGAGTTGTGAAAAGATGGATCGTGCAATACAGACGGATCGCACCACCCAGAATCTCTGCGCCGAGCACTGCAAGTATGGACAGCAAAGCGCGGATCGCGCTTCTGCACCCATTCCACTGGCAGTGTTGCACACCACGCTCTACACGACACCGTCGTTGTCAGAAGCTGCGATCCGCATTCAGCCGCTGGCAGCTTTGGAATCACCTCCTCCCGCGACTTCTCCATCGCACACTATCCTGCACTGCTGCTTCCGCATCTGATCGTCCCGTTGCCGCCTGTGTCGACAGCCTGACCGGCTGCTCAGTACACTGGCCGTGTCCGTCCGTGTTTGCGCATTTCTGCGCGCATGTCCGGCAACTCACTGGCTTGTTTTCATTTGTCATCGGGAGAGATCATGTCTGTTGGTTATTTACATTATGCACAGCGAAGAATTTCGAAGCTGCGAGGCCTAGTCGGCAACATTGCCATGGCGCTGTTGTTGAGCGCCGGCGCACAGCAAGTTCATGCGGAACACGCACTGACTTTCAATCAAGCCATGCAGCTTGCACAGGAACGCTCGCGGCAACTGGTGGCGCAGGAAGCGGCGGCCGATACAGCGCGCAATCTGGCGGTTGCCGCCGGGCAGCTGCCTGACCCGACTTTGCAGCTGGGCATCAACAATCTGCCGATCAGCGGCATGGATCAGTTCAGCATCGGTCGTGATTTCATGACCATGCGCTCATATGGTGTGGCGCAGGAATTCGTGCGCCCGGAAAAACGCCAGGCACGCGCGGCCCGTTTCGAACGCGAAGCGGAGGGCGCCGAGGTGGGCCGGGATTTGGCGCTGGCCAATCTGCAACGGGAAACGGCATTGGCATGGCTGGAGCGCTATTACCAGGAAGCAATCCGCGAATTGCTGATACGTCAGCGCGACGAAGCCAAACTGCAGATCAATGCGGCAGAAACCGCTTATCGCAGCAGCCGCGGTGCGCAAGTCGATGTATTCACTGCGCGCTCGGCGGTTGCCCAGATTGAAGACCAGATTGCGCAGCTTGACCGGCAGGTTGCAATCGCCAAGACGATGCTTGCGCGCTGGATCGGTGCTGCGGCCGAAGCCCCCTTGGGAGAAAAACCGGCAACCGAGATTGCCCATCTCAAGGAAGCGGATTTCGACACCCAGCTCAATCATCACCCGGTATTGGCTGTGCTGGCAAAGCAGGAAGAAGTCGCCAGTGCCGATGCTGAAGTTGCGCGCGCCAATAAAAAAACCGACTGGAGCGTTGCGATGGCATACAACCAGCGCGGCTCGATTTACAGTGACATGGTGACGGTCGGCATCTCCATTCCGCTGCAATGGGATCAGAAGAACCGGCAGGATCGAGAGCTGGCTGCCAGGCTGGCAGTGGTCGAGCGGGTGCGCGCACAGCGCGAGGAGGCAGTACGCGCGCATATCGCCGAAGTGCGTTCCATGTTGCAGGAATGGCAAAGCAACCGCGAACGCTTCATCCGTTATGACGAAACCCTGATTCCGCTGGCGCGCGAGCGCACCCATGCGGCATTGGCCGGCTATCGCGGCGGCAGCGGCACGCTGGCTGCTGTGCTCGATGCGCGCCGCAACGAAATCACCACCCGCATGGAACGGCTCAAACTGGAACTGGAAACTGCACGCTTGTGGGCGCGGCTCAATTTCCAGACTCCTGCAGAGCATTCCGCTTCCTTGGATCACTGACACGGAGCAGCATATGAAAATCAAACCTATCATGCTTGTTTTGGTTGTTGCCGTGTTTGGGGCAGGCGGCTACGGCATTTACTCTGTGGGAATGAAGCGCGGCATGACCATGGGCGGCAGCGCTCCCGCTGCGGCTACGGCAGAGAAGGCAGCCGACGGCGAGGAGGCAACCCGCCGGCACATGCAGCAGGGCATCAAGGCGGGGGACGTGGACCCGCTGACCGGCAAGACGATACTTTTCTATCAGGACCCGATGGTGCCGGGCAAGCGATTTGATGCGCCAGGTAAATCACCTTTCATGGACATGCTGCTGGTGCCGGTTTATGCAGGCGCCGATGCCGACCAGGGCACGGTGACAGTCAGTCCGCGCATCCAGCAGAATCTCGGCATCCGCACCGCAGAAGTAGTCAGCGGCTCGCTGGTGCCACGGGTCGAAGCAGTCGGCGCGATTGCCTACAACGAACGTGCGCAGGTGCTGGTGCAGGCGCGCGCCACCGGCTACATCGAACGGCTGCATGTGCGTGCCACGCTCGACCGGGTGCACAAAGGCCAGGCGCTGGCCGACCTGTATGTGCCCGATTGGGTGGCCGCGCAGGAGGAATATCTGTCGGTGCGCCGCATGCAGGGCAGCGACCTGGAAGGGCTGATCGACGGCGCCCGCAGCCGCATGCGCCAGGCCGGCATGAGCGAAGAGCAGATGCGGCTGATCGAAAGCAGCGGCAAGATCCATCCGCGCATCACGCTCACCGCGCCGGTGGGCGGTGTGATCGCCGAATTGAGCGCACGCGAAGGCATGACCGTGCTCCAGGGAGCGACTCTGTTTCGCCTGAACGGATTGGATAGCGTGTGGGCCAACGCCGAAGTGCCCGAAAGCCAAGTCGGCTCGGTGCATGTCGGCAGCATGGTCGAAGCGCGCTTGCCGGCAGTACCGGAAACGGTGTTCAAGGGCCGGGTGCAGGCCATCCTGCCGGAAGTGAATACTGGCACCCGCACCATCAAGGCCAGGGTGGAACTGGTCAACCAGAACGGCGCGTTGTCGCCCGGCATGTTCGTCAACATGACGTTTGTCGCCACGGGTGGGCGCGAAGCCTTGCTGATTCCGAGCGAAGCGGTGATTCGCACCGGCAAGCGCAGCGTGGTGATGGTCGCGGAGGCCGACGGCAAATTCCATCAGGTCGATGTGGAAACCGGACTCGACAGCAATGGCCAGACCGAAATCAGACACGGGCTGCAGGCTGGGCAGAAAGTGGTGGTCTCGGGCCAGTTCCTGATCGATTCCGAAGCCAGCCTCACCGCTACCGCCACCCGCATGGGCAGTGCCCCCCCATCAACTGCTGGCACCACGCAGCAGCATGGCGGCAGCGCGCGCATTGAAGCCATTCATCAGGATACGGTGACCCTGTCGCACGGTCCGATTGCCTCAATGGATTGGGGCCCGATGACCATGGACTTCAGGCTGCCGGCGACTGGTCTACCACCCGGGATCAAGGCAGGCGATCAGGTACGATTTGAGTTCGTCATGGGCAGCGCAGGCCCGCAACTGATAGCGGTCACGCCGCTCGCAGCAGGCGGGGAGCGGAAATGATCGCCGGCATCATCCGCTGGTCGATCACCAACCGTTTTCTGGTGCTACTTGCGGCGTTACTGCTCACCGGCTGGGGCATGTGGTCGGTGAGCAAAACACCGCTCGATGCGTTGCCCGATCTGTCCGATGTGCAGGTCATCATCCGCACGACTTATCCGGGACAGGCGCCACAGATCGTCGAGAACCAGGTGACCTATCCGCTCACCACGGCGATGCTGTCGGTACCGGGAGCAAAGACGGTGCGCGGCTTTTCCGCTTTCGGCGATTCCTTCGTCTATGTGCTGTTCGAAGACGGCACAGATCCCTATTGGGCGCGTTCGCGCGTGCTGGAATATCTGAATCAGGCGCAGTCGCGTCTGCCGCCACAAGCGCGTACCACCCTCGGTCCCGATGCCACCGGCGTCGGCTGGGTGTTCGAGTACGCACTGGTTGACCGCAGCGGCAAGATGGATCTGGCGCAACTACGCGCGTTGCAGGACTGGTTTCTGCGCTATGAACTGAAAACGGTGCCCAACGTTTCCGAAGTGGCCAGTGTCGGCGGCATGGTGCGGCAGTACCAGATCGTGCTCGACCCGGCGCGGCTGCGGGCCTACAACATCACTCATGCGCAAGTCATTGCCGCCGTGCGCCGCGCCAACCAGGAGACCGGCGGTTCGGTGCTGGAAATGGGCGAGGCGGAATACATGGTGCGCGCTTCGGGTTATCTGCGCTCGCTCGATGATTTTCACCGCATTCCGCTGAAGGTCACCGATGCCGGTGTTTCCGTGCGCCTGGGTGATGTGGCGCAGGTGCAGATCGGTCCCGAACTGCGGCGCGGCATCACCGAACTCAACGGTGAAGGCGAAGTCGCGGGCGGTGTGATCGTGATGCGCTATGGCAAGAACGCGCTGCAGACCATCGATGCGGTCAAGGCGAAACTGCAAGGGCTGCAATCGGGTTTGCCGCCCGGCGTGGAAATCGTGACCACCTACGACCGCTCGGGCTTGATCCTGCGCGCAGTGGACAACCTCAAGGAAAAGCTGATCGAGGAATTCATCGTCGTCGCGCTGGTGTGCGTGCTGTTCCTGTTTCATCTGCGTTCGGCTTTCGTCGCCATCGTTGCGCTGCCGCTGGGCGTGCTCACCGCTTTCATCGTCATGCATTATCAGGGCATCAATGCCAACATCATGTCGCTCGGTGGTATCGCTATCGCCATCGGTGCCATGGTGGATGCGGCCGTGGTGATGATCGAGAACGCCCACAAGCATCTGGAGGAATGGGAACACACCCATCCCGGCGAGACGCTCGGCAGTGCGCAGCGCTGGACGGTGATCGGCGACGCCGCTGCCGAGGTAGGGCCGACTCTGTTTTTCTGCCTGCTGATTATCACGCTGTCGTTCGTGCCGGTATTCACGCTGGAAGCGCAGGAAGGCCGCTTGTTTTCACCACTGGCCTACACTAAAACCTATGCGATGGCAGCCGCAGCCGGATTGTCGATCACCTTGATCCCGGTGCTGATGGGCTATCTGATCCGCGGGCGCATCCCCGCCGAACAAAGTAATCCGCTCACGCGCTACCTGATCAGGCTGTACCGGCCGCTGCTTGAGCGCGTGCTGCGCTTCCCGAAAACTACACTGGCTGTTGCCGCCCTGGTTCTGGCCTCGACTGCATGGCCGGTGACGCAACTGGGCGGGGAATTCATGCCGCCGCTCGACGAAGGCGATCTGCTCTACATGCCTTCGGCATTACCGGGTCTGTCCGCCGGCAAGGTCGCGCAACTGCTGCAGCAGACCGACCGGCTGATCAAGACAGTGCCCGAAGTCGCGAGCGTGTTCGGTAAGGCTGGGCGGGCCGAAACCGCCACCGATCCCGCGCCGCTGGAGATGTTCGAAACCACCATCCAGTTCAAGCCCCGCGAGCAGTGGCGGCCAGGCATGACGCAGGACAAGCTGGTGGCGGAACTGGATCGCATCGTCCAGGTACCCGGCCTGGCCAACATCTGGGTGCCGCCGATTCGCAACCGCATCGACATGCTGGCCACCGGCATCAAGAGTCCAGTGGGAGTGAAAGTGGCTGGTGCCAATCTGGCCGAGATCGACCGCATCACCGCCGCAATCGAACATGCGGTGAAAAAAGTGCCGGGCGTGTCTTCCGCGCTGGCCGACCGGTTGACCGGCGGGCGTTACATCGACGTGAACATAGACCGGGATGCGGCAGCGCGCTTCGGCATGAACATCGCCGACGTGCAATCGGTAGTGGCTTCCGCGATCGGCGGCGAAAACATCGGCGAAACCGTCGAAGGGCTGGAGCGGTACCCGATCAATCTCCGTTATCCGCGCGAACTGCGTGACTCGTTGGAAAAGCTGCGACAGTTGCCGGTGGTGACCGAACGCGGCGCGCAGATCGTGCTGGCTGATGTGGCGGAACTGGTGATTGTCGATGGCCCGACCATGCTCAAGTCGGAAAACTCGCGCCTGTCGGGCTGGGTGTACGTGGACATTCGCGGGCGTGATCTGCGCTCGGCAGTGGTGGAAATGCAGCGCGCAGTGGCGGCGGAAGTGACCATTCCGCCAGGCTATTCGATTTCCTGGTCGGGGCAATTCGAATTCCTCGAACGTGCCACTGCCAAGCTGATGCTGGTGGTGCCGCTCACGCTGTTCATCATCCTGCTGCTGCTGTATCTAGTCTTCAAGCGTTTCGACGAATCTCTGTTGATCATGGCGGCAATGCCATTCGCATTGATCGGGGGTTTCTGGCTGCTGTATTTGCTGGGGCACAATTTGTCGATCGCGGGCGCAGTAGGCTTCATCGCACTGGCGGGAGTGGCGGCGGAATTCGGCGTGATCATGCTGTTCTATCTCAAGCACGCCTGGGACAAGCAATTGGCCGCAGGCAAGAGCAGCGACACCGATCTGCTCGATGCGATCCGTGAAGGTGCAGTGCTGCGGGTGCGGCCCAAGGCGATGACGGTCGCGGTCATCCTCGGCGGGTTGCTACCGATCATGATCGGTTCGGGCACGGGTTCGGAGGTGATGCAGCGGATCGCAGCGCCGATGATAGGCGGCATGATCACCGCGCCGCTGCTATCGATGTTCGTGATTCCGGCGGTATATCTGCTGCTGCGCCGGCGGCGTTAATGCACAATCACTGCCATTTCGATTTCGGCAAAAGTCCTGGCAACTTCGCTGGGCGGAATGGCTGCCCAAGTTATTTTTCGATTTGGGTCGACGAAAAAATGACACCCACCACCGGCTTGCCGGCAGCATTATTTTCTATCACCAGGGGGTGCTGCCGTCCGCTCTCGCGCAAGCTGGCGATCACATGCTCTACCGCGCCGATCAGAATTGATGTTTCCCCGAAAAACGCCCTTCCAAGGGTGACGTACAATTAACGTTACTTTTTGGAAAAAGATGCAAAATATCCCGAAGCAGGAATACACGACCGAGTTCAAGGAATGGGCGGTCAAGCATGTAAAGGACGGGAAGTCGATTGGCTTGGTGGCAAAGGAGCTTGCGCCATAACTTTAAGCGATTAAGGATCCCGGTGCTTGTATTCCCCTCCGCCTACCAATTCTCCAATCAAACCGCGTTGATAAGTCCGCATGTAATCTATTGAATTAACAATGATTATAAATTCGAAGATGCGGACTTCATCCAATGGCAAGGTTGAGGCACGAGAGAATAATGGCGAGGAGAGAGAGAATTGTGACCTAAACGTGACGGAATGCAGAAAATGGAAGTCCGAAAGAATCCTCACGAACCCGCGCAGGTACGCGGGAGTAGGTAAAAAAAGACCAACCGGATAAGTGGTTGGTCTTTTCTCATTGGTGGAGGCGGCGGGAATCGAACCCGCGTCCGCAAGTCCTCTACAGTCAGTT
>JACDSH010000013.1 GCA_013450215.1 Nitrosospira sp. | reverse complement strand
AAAGGGATCAGACTGTAAATCTGACGGCTCTGCCTTCGAAGGTTCGAATCCTTCCCCCTCCACCAAATTGGGAATGGATGCTGTATACAGAGCCGTTGAAAGGTTTGTGAAGGAACTGGGGCGAGATAACTGGTTCTGTATGAGTTGGTTTTGTTGCTTCTATCCGAATGACTGCTAGTCGCGGGTGTAGCTCAATGGTAGAGCAGAAGCCTTCCAAGCTTACGACGAGGGTTCGATTCCCTTCACCCGCTCCAGAACAAGATTGAAAAAGGATATATTGTAAGGTGTTTTCAAGCAGTAACAGTGCTTGCCCATGTAGCTCAGTGGCAGAGCACTCCCTTGGTAAGGGAGAGGTCGCCAGTTCAATCCTGGCCATGGGCTCCATAGATATTTAAATAGTAAAATACTAAAAGCGCATTAAAAAGGAACTCACCATGGCAAAGAGCAAATTTGAGCGGACGAAGACACACGTCAATGTAGGCACGATTGGACACGTAGATCATGGCAAGACCACGCTGACAGCGGCGATTACGATGGTGTTGTCGAAGAAGTTTGGCGGTGAAGCGAAGAGCTACGCTCAGATTGATTCGGCACCAGAAGAAAAGGCCCGCGGCATCACTATTAATACTGCCCACGTTGAGTACGAGACGCAGAAGCGTCACTATGCACACGTGGATTGCCCAGGACACGCAGATTACGTTAAGAATATGATTACCGGTGCTGCGCAGATGGACGGCGCCATTCTGGTGGTGTCAGCCGCTGATGGCCCGATGCCACAAACACGCGAGCATATCTTGCTGGCACGCCAGGTCGGAGTTCCATACATTATTGTCTTCATGAACAAAGCAGACATGGTGGATGATGCTGAATTGCTGGAACTGGTGGAGATGGAGATACGCGAACTACTCGTCAAGTACAGCTTCCCGGGTGATGACACCCCAGTCATTATCGGATCTGCTCTGAAGGCCATTGAAGGTGATCAGAGCGATATTGGTGAGCCTTCCATCCATAAGTTAGCTGATGCGCTGGACGAGTACATTCCAGATCCAGTCCGTGCTATTGATGGTGCATTCTTAATGCCAGTGGAAGATGTCTTCTCCATCTCTGGCCGCGGTACCGTGGTGACGGGACGGATCGAGCGTGGGATCGTTAAGGTGGGTGAGGAAATTGAGATTGTGGGTTTAAAGCCTACCCTTAAGACCGTGTGTACCGGTGTTGAGATGTTCCGTAAATTGCTTGATCAAGGCCAAGCAGGCGACAACGTTGGCGTGCTGTTACGCGGAACCAAGCGTGAGGAAGTCGAGCGTGGCCAAGTACTGGCAAAGCCAGGCTCCATCACTCCGCACACAAAGTTTACTGCTGAGATCTACGTGTTGAGCAAGGAAGAGGGCGGTCGTCATACGCCATTCTTCCAAGGTTACCGTCCACAGTTCTACTTCCGCACCACCGATGTCACTGGGGCAGTTGAATTGCCGGCAGGAACAGAGATGGTGATGCCGGGAGATAACGTTTCTGTGACGGTGAATCTGATAGCACCGATTGCGATGGAAGAGGGGCTGCGTTTTGCTATCCGTGAGGGTGGAAGAACAGTTGGCGCAGGCGTCGTTGCAAAAGTTATTGAGTAATGGCTATAAAAGTCATGTATCAAGGCTCCTAAATTAAACGATCACAAGCGAGACGATAAGTGAATGCGATGACAGTTTCTTGTAAAAGATTGTTTATTAACTCTCAGTTTGTCAGCAGAATAGGCCAGTAGCTCAATTGGCAGAGCGTCGGTCTCCAAAACCGAAGGTTGGGGGTTCGATGCCCTCCTGGCCTGCCAAGATAAGGTAAGGATTGTCGATAAGATACTAACAATGTTTATCATGACAAGTACAAAGATGATTTTGTCCTAACTACATGAGTAAAAGGAAGTTAGAGATGTGTCCTAAATAAACGCTCTTAAATGGTTTCTTTGGGTATTAAAAGCAGAGCGGGGTAGAGTGGATAAGATCAAGTTAGGGTTCGCCTTTCTGTTAATGGCTGCGGGTATTGGCGGGTTTTATTACCTGCGCGATAGCGCTATGGTAGTTCGTGTGATTTCGGTGCTAGCGGGTTTCATACTAGCAGGGGGAGTCGCATGGTTCACCTCTCAAGGCAAGCAGTTTTATGCATTCAGTAGGGAATCATCAGAAGAAACCAAGAAGGTAATATGGCCGAACCGTAAAGAAACTCTTCAGACGACTGCTATCGTTTTTGCTTTTGTTGGACTAATGGCTGTATTTTTATGGCTGGTAGATGCCAGCTTGATGTTGGGGATGAAGTATCTGATGGGCCAGGGGGATTGATGAGTAAGAAATGGTTTGTGGTTCACGCCTACTCTGGTTTCGAGAAAAGCGTACAGCGCGCATTGCAGGAACGGATCAAACGTGCCGGCATGGAGGACAAGTTCGGTCAGATACTCGTGCCGGTGGAAGAGGTGGTCGAAATGAAAGCCGGACAGAAAAATATCAGCGAACGTAAGTTTTTCCCTGGTTATGTATTGGTAGAGATGGACATGACTGACGAGACTTGGCATTTGGTCAAGAGCACTGCAAAGGTTACAGGTTTTATCGGTGGATCAGCCATGAAACCGACACCAATCAGCGAGAAGGAAGTACAAAATATTCTGCATCAGATTCAAGAAGGGGTGGAGAAACCAAAACCTAAAATTCTGTTTGAAATAGGCGAAGCAGTTCGGGTTAAGGAGGGTCCATTCACGGATTTCCACGGCAATGTGGAAGATGTTAATTATGACAAAAGCAAAATTAGGGTATCAGTTTCAATTTTCGGCCGCCCCACTCCAGTTGAGTTAGATTTTAGTCAAATAGAAAAAGCCTAAAAAAATAAAGCGTGGTAAGTCTCAATTAACTAGAAAAGAGTATTTGTTTTAATTAACAACCGGGGAGAGTGCAATAGCATTCGTTTGTACCCAACAGGAGAGATAGTGTGGCAAAGAAAATAATTGGCTATATCAAATTGCAAGTGCCGGCGGGTAAGGCTAATCCAAGTCCTCCTATCGGACCTGCGCTCGGTCAGCGCGGGCTTAATATCATGGAATTCTGTAAAGCTTTTAACGCCATCACTCAGAAAATGGAGGTTGGCTTACCCGTGCCAGTGGTGATTACGGCCTATGCTGACAAGAGCTTTACCTTCATCATGAAGACCACGCCGGCAACGGTCTTGATTAAGAAAGCGGCTGGTATCAGTAAAGGGAGTCCAAAACCGCATGCCGACAAAGTAGGTAAATTAACCCGGAGTCAAGCAGAAGAAATAGCCAAGGCAAAAATGCCGGACTTAACGGCAGCGGATATGGATGCTGCAGTTCGCACGATTGCCGGTAGTGCTCGCAGCATGGGCGTAGAAGTGGAGGGTGTATAACCATGGCACATATATCCAAACGTTTTAAAGAAATAACTGGAAAAGTAGATCGTAGCAAAGTGTACCCACTACCGGATGCACTCGGAATCGTAAAAGGGGCGGCAACAGCAAAATTTGACGAATCAATTGATGTGGCGGTCAATCTCGGAATAGATGCAAGAAAATCAGACCAGACGGTGCGGGGATCGGTGGTGCTACCTGCAGGCACAGGCAAGACAGTACGTGTGGCAGTATTTGCTCAGGGTGATAAAGCAAAGGAAGCGCTAGCCGCAGGTGCTGACATTGTCGGGTTTGAAGATTTGGCTGAACAGATTAAAGCCGGCAATATGAATTTTGATGTAGCTATAGCTAGTCCCGATGCAATGCGTATAGTTGGTCAATTGGGCCAAATACTGGGACCGCGCGGCCTGATGCCGAACCCTAAAGTGGGCACAGTAACTCCAGATGTAGCAGGTGCTGTTAGAAATGCAAAGGCTGGTCAAGTGCAGTATCGCGCAGACAAGGCGGGGATAGTGCAATGTACTATCGGTCGGGCGTCATTTAGTGCAGATGCATTAAAGCAAAACATGCTGGCATTGGTAGATGCACTCAACAAATCTAAACCCGCCACATCGAAGGGTGTCTATCTAAGAAAGATTTCGATTTCAAGCACAATGGGGATAGGTGTGCGGGTAGATCAATCAAGTTTGACGCAATAAATATTTGTAAGACTTTGGACTGCTGGGGTTTTGTATTAAGTAAATCCAGCAGGTTGTCAAAGACCGTTAGGGGTTTTCAAAATTAACAGCAGGTGGGGTTTATGAAATTTCACCATAAGATTGTGCTGTGACTGAAGACTTAATCGCGGAATATGAAAGAAAGCGGATATAGGGTGTGATTGGCAAGTAGCCCTTATTCTCCAACTTTTACAATTCTTAGCGCCCAACGTAGATGGCGTATCCGAAAACAGGAACAAATTTAACTCCTGATTTAAGATCGCTGGTTCGTAGTATTGAAACGAAGCATCAGGCGGCACGATAGCTTGAAGCTAAGAGTCAATACTTTATTAACTGATGGAGAACGTATTTTGAGTCTAAATCGTGAAGAGAAAAAGGCGGTAGTAACCGAGGTCAGCGCAGAATTGGCGAAGGCTCAGGCAGTTATCGTTGCAGAGTATCGCGGTCTCGGAGTCGGACATATGACGCAGTTGCGTGCTAAGGCACGTCAATCCGGAATATATTTTCGAGTGCTGAAGAATTCGCTGGCACGACGTGCAGTTGCAGATACACCATTTTCAGGGTTATCTGAACACATGGTGGGACCGCTAGTTTATGGTATCGGAAGTGATCCGGTAGCGGCAGCAAAAGTGCTTTATGAATTTGCCAAGAGCAATGACAAATTCCTAATCAAGGCAGGGTCTATGGCTAATCTAGTAATATCTACAAAGGATATTGCTACCTTGGCTACTCTCCCAGGCCGCGAAGAGCTACTTTCGAAATTACTAGGAACGATGCAGGCTCCGATCGTGAAATTTGTTCAGACACTGAACGAAGTGCCGACTAAATTCGTACGCGGTGTTGCAGCTGTCCGTGATCAGAAACAAGCTGCCTAATCCGGTTTAAAATTGCTTAAAACTTTAATTAAACAATAAATTAATTCTATCAGGAGAAAATCATGGCAGTAGCCAAAGCAGAAATTCTAGATGCAATCGCGAGTATGACCGTGCTGGAACTCTCTCAGTTGATTAAGGAGATGGAAGAGAAGTTTGGGGTCTCTGCTGCTGCTGCTGTAGCAGTAGTGGCAGCTGCTCCCGCAGCAGGTGCTGCAGCAGCTGCGGAAGAGCAAACTGAATTTTCCGTGATACTGACCGCAGCAGGCGATAGTAAGGTAAATGTAATCAAGGTCGTTCGCGCGGTGACTGGTCTAGGCTTGAAGGAAGCTAAGGACCTAGTAGATGGAGCTCCAAAGGCGATCAAAGAAGGTGTCTCCAAAGCTGATGCAGATGCTATTCAGAAACAGCTGATTGAAGCTGGGGCGGCTTGCGAAGTCAAGTAAAGAAGTTTGAAACATAACTTGAGCTGAGCTGGTGGCACAAAAGGTGCTGCCAGCTCCGGTCAATTTTGCATACTAAAAGTATTAGTGATGCAGAGCACACACCATAAAAGGTAGGAAAGTATTCTACCCGCTGTTCCCTGACCCTCCGGAGAGATTCCATGAGCTATTCGTTTACCGAGAAAAAACGTATTCGTAAAAGTTTCGCCAAGCGCGCAAGCGTACTGCCGATTCCTTTTCTTCTCGCCACCCAGCTAGAATCATATGCAGCTTTTCTGCAAGCGCGAGTTCAATCTGGCCAGCGCAGCAATCAGGGATTACAAGCAGCATTTACATCGATCTTTCCAATCGAGAGCCATTCCAAGAATGCGCGTCTAGATTTTGTCAGTTATGAGCTAGGAACTCCCCCGTTTGATGTCAAGGAATGCCACCAACGAGGCCTGACCTATGCCTCACCCCTGCGTGCCAGGGTGAGACTTACACTTATGGATAAAGAAGCTTCCAAGCCTACGATTAAGGAGGTTAAGGAACAAGAGGTTTATATGGGAGAAATTCCTCTCATGACCACCACGGGGTCGTTTGTTATCAACGGCACCGAGCGCGTAATAGTTTCTCAGCTACATCGGTCACCAGGAGTATTCTTTGAGCATGACCGAGGTAAAACTCATTCATCTGGAAAGTTGCTATTTTCTGCAAGAATTATCCCCTACCGTGGATCCTGGCTCGACTTCGAATTTGATCCTAAAGATCATCTCTATTTCAGGGTTGATCGTCGCCGGAAAATGCCGGTTACAACTTTGCTGAAGGCAATAGGCTATACACCAGAACAGATTCTCGCAGGTTTCTTTTCCTTCGATGTTTTCCATTTATCCAAGAAGTACATAAAGTTTGAATTGGTGCCGGAGCGGTTGCGTGGAGACATTGCTCGGTTTGATATTGTCACCAAAAGCGGCAAAGTAATCGTACAGAAAGACAAAAGGATCACGGTTAAACATGTTCGTGAACTACAGCAGGCAGGAATAGAGAGTCTTGTGGTACCAGAGGATTTTCTATTGGGACGAGTGTTGGGTCACAACGTGGTAGATCAAAATACAGGAGAAGTTGTTGCACTAGCGAATGATGAAATAACTGAAGCTATCCTTGCCAAGATACAAGAAGCCAAGACAGAAAAGATTTACACAATTTATACCAATGATCTTGATCAAGGCGCATATATATCGCAGACCTTAAGAATAGATGAAACGCCTGACCAGTTGGCAGCCCAGGTAGCAATTTACAGAATGATGCGTCCTGGCGAGCCACCCACAGAAGAGTCAGTAAAATCACTTTTCAACGGGTTGTTTTACACACCAGAGCGTTATGACTTATCTGTAGTAGGGCGGATGAAATTTAATCGCCGTATCGGTAAGACAGAGCTGACAGGAGCTAATACCCTATCCAATGAGGACATCATTTCGGTCATCATGATTCTGGTGGAGTTACGTAACGGTCGTGGGGAGATAGATGACATCGATCATCTCGGCAATCGGCGTGTACGTTCTGTTGGCGAATTAGCAGAAAATCAATTCCGTTCAGGGTTGGTTCGGGTGGAGCGTGCAGTGAAAGAGCGCTTGAGTCAGGCTGAGTCAGATAACCTAATGCCCCATGACCTAATCAATGCGAAGCCGGTATCTGCAGCCGTACGTGAGTTCTTTGGTTCGAGTCAACTGTCGCAGTTTATGGATCAAACGAATCCACTTTCAGAAATTACACATAAACGCCGGGTATCAGCACTGGGACCCGGTGGTTTAACGCGAGAACGTGCGGGTTTTGAAGTACGTGACGTACATCCCACCCATTATGGACGGGTATGTCCAATCGAAACGCCAGAAGGCCCTAATATTGGGCTCATTAATTCGCTGGCGTTATATGCCAGAACCAACGAATACGGGTTCATGGAAACACCGTACCGGAAGGTAAAGAGCGGTAAGGTCACCAATGAGATTGACTATTTGTCAGCCATCGAGGAAGGGCAGTATGTAATTGCTCAAGCCAATGCGGAGTTGGACAAACATGGAAAATTTTCAAGTGAAACAGTTTCCTGCCGTCATAAAAATGAATTTGCGTTAGCAAGTCCGGATCGGATTGAATACATGGATGTGGCACCAGCACAGATTGTTTCGGTTGCGGCATCATTGATTCCATTCTTAGAGCATGATGATGCTAACCGTGCTTTGATGGGATCTAACATGCAGCGGCAAGCAGTACCGTGCTTACGTGCAGAGAAATCATTAGTAGGTACCGGTATTGAACGTGTAGTAGCAGTAGACTCGGGTACTGCAGTACAGGCGGTGCGGGGTGGGATAGTCGATTATGTCGATGCTGGCCGGATCGTGATACGGGTGCATGACATCGAAGCACGTGCCGGTGAAGTGGGTGTTGATATTTATAACCTTATCAAATACACCCGTTCTAACCAGAATACAAATATCAACCAACGTCCACTAGTAAAAGTCGGAGATGTAATCGCTCGGGGCGATGTTGTGGCAGATGGAGCCTCCACCGATTTAGGTGAGTTGGCATTGGGGCAAAATATGCTCGTTGCATTTATGCCCTGGAATGGATATAACTTTGAGGACTCTATCCTCATTTCTGAGCGTGTAGTTGCAGAAGATCGTTTTACCTCAATCCATATCGAAGAATTGTCCGTGGTGAGTCGCGATACCAAGTTAGGGACGGAAGAAATTACGTGTGACATCTCTAACCTATCTGAAATGCAACTTGGTCGTTTGGATGAATCTGGCATCGTTCACATTGGTGCCGAGGTAGAAGCAGGGGATGTCTTGGTGGGTAAGGTCACCCCAAAAGGTGAAACCCAACTGACGCCGGAAGAGAAGCTACTGAAAGCAATCTTTGGTGAAAAGGCTTCTGATGTGAAAGACACATCGCTGCGCGTGCCTTCTGGCATCTCTGGCACAGTGATTGATGTCCAAGTATTTACACGGGAGGGTATTGAACGTGATAAACGAGCGCAGCAGATCATAGATGACGAACTTAAACGTTACAAGAAAGACCTGGCTGATCAGATGCGTATCGTGGAATCAGATGCATTTGAGCGGATCGAGCGCTTGCTTAAGGGGAAAACAGCAACTGGCGGACCAAAAAAACTAGCTAAAGGCGCTCGAATAACGAAGGAATATTTGGACAGTGTTGATCCGCACCACTGGTTCGACATACGGTTGTCCAATGAAGAAATAAGCCTTCAGTTGGAGCAGATCAAGGAAGGGTTGGCACAAAAGCGTAAAGAATTTGATGCCGCTTTTGATGAAAAGAAGAAAAAACTAACCCAGGGAGATGAGTTGCCCCCGGGTGTACAGAAAATGGTAAAGGTCTACGTTGCGGTGAAGCGTCGTTTACAGCCGGGCGATAAGATGGCAGGCCGCCACGGTAATAAAGGCGTAATCTCCAAGATCGTACCCATTGAAGATATGCCTTACATGGCTGATGGGACACCAGTGGATGTGGTTTTGAATCCTCTAGGCGTGCCTTCACGGATGAATGTAGGTCAGATATTAGAAACTCATTTAGGGTGGGCTGCAAAAGGACTAGGCAGAAAGATCGGCGATATGCTGGAGGCTCATAACAAACCCACGGAGATCAGGAAGTTTCTCAACAAAATTTACAACAGTAGTGGCAAACCCGAGGACATCGCTTCGCTCACCGATGGAGAAGTGCTGGACTTAGCTGAAAATCTAAAGGACGGGGTACCATTTGCAACACCTGTGTTTGATGGCGCTACCGAGCATGAAATTAAAGATATGCTTGAACTTGCAGGGCTACCGAGATCAGGTCAGGTTGTGCTGTATGACGGCAGAACCGGTGAAGCATTCGACCGTCCAGTGACGGTGGGTTACATGCATGTACTTAAGCTACATCATTTAGTAGACGATAAGATGCATGCGCGCTCTACAGGCCCTTACAGCTTGGTAACTCAGCAACCGTTAGGTGGCAAGGCTCAGTTCGGTGGCCAACGATTCGGCGAGATGGAGGTTTGGGCATTGGAAGCCTACGGTGCTGCCTATACGCTACAAGAAATGCTGACAGTCAAATCTGATGATGTGAATGGACGTACCAAGGTGTATGAAAGCATCGTTAAGGGTGACCACAAGATCGAAGCAGGGATGCCGGAATCATTCAATGTGCTCGTTAAAGAAATCCGTTCGCTAGGATTGGATATCAGTTTAGATCGGCATTAAAATTTTTTTTCTACGGCGAAATAAAAGCTAAAAATTTATATTTCGGGAAACTTCACCGAAATATTTTGCATTAATACCTGATTAACAGGAGTGAAAAATGAAAGCTCTGCTCGATTTATTTAAACAGGTTACCCAGAAAGAAGAGTTCGACTCGATCAAGGTCGGCCTCGCTTCACCTGAGAAAATAAGGTCATGGTCTTATGGCGAGGTAAAAAAACCAGAAACAATTAACTACCGTACATTCAAACCAGAACGGGATGGTCTTTTTTGTGCCAAAATTTTCGGCCCAGTAAAGGATTACGAATGTTTGTGCGGGAAATATAAACGACTAAAGCACCGCGGGGTAATCTGCGAGAAATGCGGGGTCGAAGTTACGCTATCCAAGGTACGGCGGGAACGTATGGGGCACATTGAACTAGCCTCACCAGTGGCGCATATCTGGTTTCTGAAGTCGTTGCCGTCTCGGTTGGGCATCGTGTTAGATATGACTCTGCGGGATATCGAGAGGGTACTTTATTTCGAAGCTTTTGTGGTGACAGACCCTGGCATGACACCGTTGGCACGGTGTCAACTCCTGACAGATGATGATTACCGCGCAAAGACGGAAGAGTATGGAGATGACTTCCGTGCAAGCATGGGCGCAGAAGGAATTCGCGATTTATTAGCCAATATAAACATCCGCTCGGAGATCGATAGCTTGCGGAGCGAGATGGCAACTACCGGCTCCGAGACCAAGATGAAGAAGATCTCCAAGCGCCTGAAGGTGCTGGAGGCATTCAATAAATCAGGTATTAAGCCAGAATGGATGGTGCTGGCGGTCTTGCCGGTATTGCCACCAGAACTGCGACCACTGGTACCGTTAGATGGTGGACGTTTTGCCACTTCTGACTTGAATGATTTATATCGTAGAGTCATCAATCGGAACAATCGTTTGAAACGGTTGTTGGAGTTGAAAGCACCTGAAATCATTGTGCGTAATGAGAAACGCATGCTGCAAGAAGCAGTAGACTCATTGCTGGATAACGGACGTCGCGGCAAGGCTATGACAGGTGCCAATAAGCGACCACTAAAATCTCTCGCCGATATGATCAAGGGCAAGGGTGGACGTTTCCGACAAAACTTGCTTGGTAAGCGTGTGGATTACTCTGGACGTTCAGTGATCGTGGTGGGTCCACAGCTTAAGCTCCATCAATGCGGACTACCAAAAAAGATGGCGCTGGAACTGTTTAAACCATTCATTTTTAATAAATTGGAAATAATGGGTATTGCCAGCACAATCAAGGCAGCCAAGCGGGAAGTAGAGAATGAAACGCCAATTGTCTGGGATATATTGGAAGACGTAATTCGTGAGCACCCAGTAATGTTAAATAGAGCGCCAACGTTACATCGATTGGGTATCCAAGCATTCGAACCGGTGCTGATTGAGGGTAAAGCGATACAGTTGCATCCGCTGGTATGTGCAGCATTCAATGCTGACTTTGATGGCGACCAAATGGCAGTACACGTGCCATTATCTCTGGAAGCACAAATGGAATGTCGCACACTGATGCTGTCAAGCAATAACATTCTCTCACCCGCTAATGGCGAACCAATTATCGTGCCATCGCAAGATATCGTG
The DNA here is from genome assembly GCA_013450215.1 of Nitrosospira sp. GTDB lineage: Bacteria > Pseudomonadota > Gammaproteobacteria > Burkholderiales > Nitrosomonadaceae > VFJL01. The sequence goes on along the minus strand of JACDSH010000013.1, from coordinate 50,726 downwards.
CTGGGTTTGTATTACACCACACGTGAGCGAGTGAGTGCGCGTGGTGAGGGAATGATGTTCGCAAATATTAGCGAACTATCCCGCGCCTATGAGAGCAGAATGGTAGAGCTGAATGCCAAGGTACTCGTTCGGATCAAGGAGTATGAAGAAGACGCAGAGGGCGGACGTTGTGAAGTAACCACACGTTATGACACTACTGTCGGACGTGCGTTACTGTCTGCAATCTTGCCGGCTGGTTTGCCGTTCTCGCTAATTAATAAAGCGCTCAAAAAGAAAGAGATATCTAAGCTGATCAATGCCAGTTTCCGTCGTTGTGGCTTGCGTGAGACGGTAATTTTTGCGGATAAGTTGATGTATTCTGGCTTCACCTACGCTACCCGTGCAGGCATTTCAATCTGTGTGGATGACATGCTTACTCCGCCACAGAAAAACGATATTATTAGTGCGGCTGAGACTGAGGTTCAGGACATTGAGGCTCAGTACACTTCCGGTTTGGTGACTCAAGGTGAACGGTACAATAAAGTAGTAGATATCTGGGGACGTGCTGGGGATCAAGTAGCTAAAGCGATGATGGACCAGCTTGGGGTTGAGCTTGTAATTGATCAACTGACCGGCGAAGCAAAAAAAGACAAAAAGGGGAAACCAGTAACGCAGGAATCATTTAACTCAATTTATATGATGGCGGACTCAGGCGCTCGCGGGTCTGCTGCCCAGATCCGTCAACTCGCAGGGATGCGAGGACTGATGGCCAAGCCGGATGGTTCGATCATTGAGACACCCATTACTGCAAATTTCCGAGAAGGGTTAAATGTCTTACAGTACTTTATATCGACTCATGGTGCGCGCAAAGGTTTAGCAGATACGGCATTAAAAACTGCAAATTCAGGTTACTTGACCCGTCGTTTAGTTGATGTAACGCAGGATCTGGTGGTAACGGAAGATGATTGCGGGACCAGTATGGGCGCAGTAATGAAAGCGCTGGTCGAGGGTGGTGAAGTAATCGAAGCATTGCGTGAGCGCGTGTTAGGTCGAGTAGCGGCGAATGATGTTATCAATCCGGATGACCAGTCAGTAATGTATCCAGCCGGCACTCTATTGGACGAGGATGCGGTAGATGCAATCGAGTCAATGGGTATTGATGAAGTAAAAGTTCGCACGCCACTGACGTGCGAAACTCGTTATGGTCTGTGCGCCAAATGTTACGGACGTGATCTAGGACGTGGAACACCCGTTAATGTGGGAGAGGCTGTTGGGGTTATTGCCGCTCAGTCTATCGGTGAACCCGGTACACAGCTAACCATGCGTACATTTCATATTGGTGGCGCAGCATCACGAACCGCGGTAGCTAGCCAGGTAGAGAGTAAGTCAAATGGAGCAGTTCGTTATTCACCAACAATGCGTTACGTAATTAATTCTCGTCAAGAATTAATTGCTATTTCTCGTAGTGGTGAAGTAGTGATACAAGATGATGTAGGACGCGAACGTGAGCGTCACAGGATTCCCTATGGCGCTACCCTGCTGGTGTCTGATGGAGCGGTGGTGAAAGCTGGGAAGGTGCTCGCGGCATGGGATCCTCATACTCGTCCAATCATCACTGAGTATGCCGGCAAAGTACGATTCGAGAATGTTGAGGAAGGGGTGACGGTTGCCAAACAGATTGATGAAGTGACAGGTCTATCTACCTTAGTAGTTATCGATCCAAAGCGTCGGGGAGTGATACAGGCTAAGGGGCTGCGTCCACTGGTAAAACTATTGGATGACCAAAGCAATGAAGTAAAGATCGCTGCTGGAAATTTATCCGTCAGCATTACGTTCCAGGTCGGATGTATCATAACGGTCCGAGACGGACAGCAGGTCAATGTAGGTGAGGTGTTGGCGAGAATACCGCAAGAAAGCTCTAAAACACGTGATATTACCGGTGGCCTTCCCCGTGTAGCGGAACTATTCGAAGCACGCTCTCCGAAGGATGCAGGTGTACTTGCCGAAGTAACTGGGATCGTATCCTTCGGTAAAGATACTAAAGGAAAGCAGCGGCTAGTAATTACAGATCTGGATGAAGTTGCTCATGAGTACCTAATTTCAAAAGAGAAGCACGTGACCGCGCATGATGGTCAGGTGGTGAATAAAGGGGAAAGTATTGTTGATGGTCCGGCTGACCCACATGACATTCTACGTCTTCTCGGAGTTGAGGCGCTGGCACGATACATCACAGACGAAGTACAGGATGTATACCGGCTTCAGGGTGTAAAGATAAATGACAAGCATATCGAGGTAATTGTACGGCAGATGTTACGTCGCGTTCATATCGTCAATGCTGGAGATACTCGCTTCATCACCAGTGAGCAGGTGGAACGCGCAGATCTGCTTATAGAGAATGAGAAAATGTTGGCTGAGGGGAAACAAGTAGCTGTCTATGAATTCACGCTTCTGGGTATTACCAAAGCATCTCTTTCTACCGATTCATTTATTTCTGCAGCATCCTTCCAGGAAACTACGCGAGTGCTAACTGAGGCTGCAATTATGGGCAAGAAGGATGATTTGAGAGGGCTTAAGGAAAATGTCATTGTGGGACGACTTATTCCTGCTGGTACAGGTTTAGCCTCCCACAATAAGCGTAAGAAGCAGAGGGCAGTGACGGATGGTGGCTTTGCTGAAGACCATGGGTTGAGCGAGATTGGAGAAGTTCAGGGCAGCGCTGCGTAACTAACAAGCTGGTGAGATCACTTGTTGCAACTGTAGACTTTTACTTTTAGATACAGTTTCAACAAGTGACTGAATAGCCGTCATCAAGATACTGAAATAATCTAACCGGTGAGTCTGCCGCGTCAGAATCTCTAAGGTATATCTTCTACCAGCTCCTCCACCAAGGCCGACCATCCGTAACGGGTGAGTCTGCAAGGTATTGGCTGTTGGGGAAGTTTTTCCTCATCACGCGGTCCGCATCATCCCTCAGATCAGTCATTTCGAGTGCATGGTAAGCCTTTACCATGATGGCGAGGGCTTCCTCCGTGGCGGGAGTCTGGGGATAGTCCTTTAAAGCAACCTGGGCCCGGTTCACTGCTGCGACATAGGCACCGCGCCTCATGTAATAACGAGCCACATGGACCTCAAGCATGGCCACCATGTTGACTAGGTAGTTCATCCGGAGGACTGCATCGGGGCTATACTTGCTATTTGGGAACCGTGTCACCAGTAGCTTAAAGTTCTCAAATGACTCGCGCGAAGCCTTCGGGTCACGCTCACTCATATCTTGACCGCTGATCATCTCAGTTATGATGCCCATCAATCCAAGGTCGTCATTGAAATTAGCCAACCCCCTCAGATAATAAGCATAATCCACATTAGCATGGTTTGGGTGAAGCTTTATGAATCGGTCGGCGGCGGCGATGGCAGAGGCCTTCTCGTTATCCTTGTAGTGGGCATAGGCCACTTCGAGTTGTGTCTGCTGAGCATATCTCCCATAAGGGTACCTCGCCTCCAACGACTCAAATAGCTTGATTGCTGCTGCGAAGTTCCCATCATTGAGTTCGGCCTTGGCTTCAGAATAGAACTTGCTCGCAGACCAGTTTTTTTGTTCTTCCGGGTCAGCACTCTTTGGCAGGAGGCCACATGACGATAACAGCAGCAGCAAGATTAAAGCTAAACTACGGGGCATGTTGAACTCTGTGTGAACTATGTGGAAAACGGCAATAAATCCATTGTTCATTATAACGTAAACAACTGAATGCTCGAATCGATAGAAAATTCCATTGACCTAACAGTTCCCGTTATCTGTGCAGGGCTTCGACTCGATCAGACGTTGGCACGATTGATGCCTGAACAGTCGCGTAGCCGTTTACAGTCATGGATCTTGGAGGGGCATGTCATCGTAGATGGACTGGGTGCGAGCCCCAAGCAAAAAATGTGGGGCGGTGAGAGGGTTCAGATTACCCCTCAACAAGATCTTTCTGGGCAGCAGTATTCATCCGAGGATATCCCTCTCAACATTCTCCACGAGGATGACAGTATTATCATCGTAAATAAGCCCGCCGGTCTGGTAGTACATCCCGGCAGTGGAAACTGGAGAGGCACTCTTTTGAATGCTCTTCTGCATCATCACCCAGCCTTGACCGGACTCCCGCGAGCAGGCATCGTTCATAGATTGGATAAAGATACCACCGGACTGATGGTGGTCGCGAAGACCCATGAATCTCAGACCGGTTTGGTTCGGCAACTGCAAAGTCACAGCGTGAAGCGTGACTACTTTGCCTTGGTCCAAGGGCAGGTCTTGCACGATGGATTAGTGAACGTACCGGTGGGCCGACATCCAGTGAATAGAACCAAGATGTCTATATCGAGCAGTGGTAAAGAAGCACGTACTCGCTACCGGGTGATCGATCATCTAGGCGGTTGTACTCTTCTCCTGTGCAGCCTTGAGACCGGACGAACACACCAGATAAGGGTTCATATGCAATCCCTCGGTCACCCCCTAGTGGGTGACCCAGTCTATGGTGGCAAGCCGAGCAAGATTGATCCTGAGATCGGGCGAATCATCGCCCACTTTCCAAGGCAAGCCTTACATGCACAAAGACTAGAATTGACCCACCCGAAAACGAATAAGGACATGTCGTGGGAGTCTCCACTGCCAGACGATATGGAGAAGCTCTTAAGCTCTTTACGGCAGCATCGTGACAGCCAGTCGAAACGAAAATCGTCATCCTTACTATCATGAATGACTGGATCACTCCCGACTGGCCAACTCCGCCTAATGTCAGGTCGCTATTTACTACACGGACCGGCGGTCTGAGTCGGGGGCCCTATACTAGCCTCAATTTGGGCGATCATGTCGGTGACGACCCCTCAATCGTTAATCAAAACCGGTCCATTCTTCAAGCAATCCTGCCAGCAGAGCCCCGATGGTTGAAACAGGTCCACGGAATCCGAGCCGTGAGGGCGGATGATTACGATTGCGAAGTTGCTAGCGATGCCGCTTTCAGCGAGTCACCCGGTACGGTCTGTGCGGTACTCACTGCAGACTGTTTGCCGGTATTTCTGTGCGATACCGATGGATTGAGGGTAGGAATAGCGCACGCTGGCTGGCGAGGCCTATCCGCGGGGGTAATTGAATGTGCCATTAAGGCGATGGGTGGCGAGAGATCTAGAATAATGGCATGGCTTGGGCCAGCGATTGGTCCCAACCATTTTGAAGTTGGTGAGGAAGTGTTTGAGTCCTTTGTCGGGCAAGACAAAGACTGCTCCCCCGCATTCACCGCGTGTGGTCCTGGGAAGTGGACCATCGATATCTTTCAGTTAGCCCGTAACCGACTGATCAATTCCGGGGTGACCTCAATTTATGGGGGTGGTTTATGTACATTCAGTGACCCTACGAGATTTTTCTCCTACCGCCGCGATGGTACTACCGGACGGATGGCAGGCCTAATTTGGCTGACATCCTAAGCCATCTGCATAGTGATCATCTGAATTTTTAACGCTGCAACAGCGTATAATTCTGCATTTTTCCGTTGATCGTTTCCCATGTCCACCCTCACCTGGATCATCGCCACCAGCCTGCTGGGAGGGCTACTGAGTGTATTGTTCGCAGCGGCACTGACTCTGAATACGCGGATATCGTGGGTCCAGATGCTCATCTCCTATGCGATTGGAGCGTTGCTGGGTGCGGCCTTTCTGAATGCGCTGCCAGAGGCCCTGAAGCTGTCGGGGGCCCCATCACAGACCACGGCTACCGTACTCTCTGGGATTCTTCTATTCTTCATTCTAGAAAAGTTGGTCTTATGGCGGCACTGTCATATCGACGAGTGCGAGGTCCACGACCCACTCCTCAGCAAGAGCAAATCCGCTGACAATCCTCATGACCATGGTCGTAGCGGAATGCTTATCATGGTGGGAGACACCTTTCATAACTTTGTTGATGGGATCCTCATCGCGGCTGCATTCATGGTCGACATCCAGCTCGGCATCGTCACCGCGATTGCAATCATTGCTCACGAAATTCCGCAAGAGGCGGGGGACTTCTTGATCCTCCTCAACTCAGGCTATACCCGACAGCACGCGCTTCTGTTTAACCTATTCTCGAGTATGGCAACACTGGTAGGCGGCATGCTGGCTTACTTCATGTTGCAAGACATGAACCATCTCCTGCCATCACTGCTGGGTTTGGCGGCAGCCAGTATGATCTATGTGGCGATGTCTGACCTAATTCCAGCTCTACACCGACGCCCCGAGATTAGGGCCACCCTCCAACAAGTCGTTCTAATTATTATGGGTATTGGCTCCATCTGGCTGGCTGGCAATCTTTTTGGTCATCAGGCGCACTGATCCTCAGTGCCCTTATATTTCTAAATTCATCCACCCCCCAAAACTAACAAAATAGCCAATGTCCACCATTAACAAAATTACTCCAAAGGTCGGATTTGTCTCGCTCGGATGCCCTAAGGCATTGGTCGACTCCGAGCAGATTCTGACCCAATTAAGGGCAGAGGGGTACGACATCTCGCCCACCTATTCAGATGCCGATCTGGTGGTGATCAATACCTGCGGATTCATTGACAGCGCAGTAGAGGAGTCACTAGACGCCATCGGAGAGGCACTTGCTGAGAATGGAAAGGTCATTGTGACTGGATGCCTTGGAGCTAAGAGTGATCTGGTTAAGAAGGCTCACCCACAGGTCCTCGCGGTGACTGGTCCGCATGCTTTGAATGAGGTCATGTCTGCGGTACATGCTCACCTACCGCAACCACACGATCCTTACACTAGCCTGATTCCACCTCAGGGAATTCGTCTTACTCCTAGCCACTATGCCTACGTCAAAATTTCCGAGGGTTGTAACCACCGATGCACCTTCTGCATCATCCCATCCATGCGTGGAGATCTGATCAGTCGCCCACTCGATCAAGTCATGCAGGAGTCGGAGAATCTGATCAAGGCCGGCGTCAAGGAGCTCCTAGTAATCTCACAAGATACTAGTGCCTACGGTGTTGACGTGAAATACCGAACCGGCTTTTGGCGTGGCAGGCCCATCAAGACCCGTATGACAGAACTGGTTTCAGCATTAGGTGATCTAGCGAGTGACTCTAATGCATGGGTACGTCTTCATTATGTCTACCCTTATCCTCATGTGGACGAGGTGATTCCCCTGATGGCGGATGGAAAGATCCTACCCTATCTTGACGTGCCATTTCAGCATGCTAGCCCCCGCATCTTACGGGCGATGAAGCGACCTGCTAGCTCCGAAAATAATCTCACCCGTATCCAGGAATGGCGCTCAATCTGCCCTGAAATAACCCTGCGGAGCACATTCATTGTCGGGTTTCCAGGTGAGACCAATGCCGATTTTGAGGAGCTTCTGGACTTCCTGAAGGAGGCGCAGTTGGATCGTGTTGGATGCTTTGCCTATTCACCAGTTGAGGGTGCTAGAGCGAATGCTCTGGAAGGCCATGTTCCCGAGAAATTAAAGGAAGAAAGGCGAGCCCGTCTCATGGGCGTTCAGGAAGAGATTAGTAGTGCACGACTGTTGCGCAAGGTCGGCAGGAGGATGACTGTGTTGGTGGATGCAGTCGGTGAAGATGAGATTGTTGCCCGCAGTTCTGCCGATGCGCCAGAGATCGATGGATTGGTATATCTGCCGAATACGGGTGGTATTAAGATCGGGCAATTTGTGGAGGTCGAGATTATAGGATCCGATACCCACGACCTCCACGCGAACTTAATCCCCTCTCGAGTTATCTCCTGAACTGGAGAGGGTTGGATCTAATTGGCTTGATCCTCCAAAAATTCTTTGGAATGTTGTTTCCGCGCATGGGGGTGCATTCTTTGGGACTAAATTGGTTGGTAAATGACTGCTAAAGCTTAGGTAAAAATTGACATTGTGGCCCTCAAAAGTAAAATGCGGGGTTCTTCAGGTGGAAGAATGGCACTTTTCTTTATCTCTATCTGGGTCTGAATGAGAATAACACCGAGACCGATACGGTCTCATCAAATAACCGAAATTGGGACAGAAAAATGAGCCACACACTATATTCAGCTACCGTACAACGCGTTCAGCGTTGCGAGTTAGCTGTCCCCGGATCAAATCCGGGAATGTTCGAGAAGGCGCTAAAAAGCGGGGCGGATTTCATTTTTCTTGATCTGGAGGATGCCGTCGCTCCTGATGACAAGGTGCAAGCACGTAAGAATGTGATCGGAGCGATTAATGACCTTGACTGGCGCGGTAACGGTGTGACTCTCTCGGTTCGTATCAACGGACTAGATACTCAGTACATGGTACGGGATGTGGTTGACTTGATCGAGCAGGCAGGGCATAAGATTGATACCATCTTAATCCCTAAGGTGGGTGTTTATGCTGATGTGTACATGGTAGAGGCCATGTTGAGTCAGCTTGAAACGCAACAAGGTCTGAAGAATCGGATCGGCATAGAGGCTCTGATTGAGACGGCGCTGGGGATGTCCAATGTTGAAGATATCGCGCGCAATGGTGCCTCAGGACGTCTCGAGGCGCTCCACTTTGGAGTGGCTGATTATGCTGCTAGCAACCGTGCACGAACGACTAATATTGGAGGGCTTAATCCAGACTATCCTGGGGATCAGTGGCACTCAGCTATCAGTCGCATGACAGTCGCTTGTCGCGCCTACGGGCTGCGTCCGATCGACGGACCCTTCGGCGACATTAAAGATCCTGACGGTTACAAGCTGGCAGCCAGAAGGTCTGCCGCACTTGGTTGCGAAGGCAAGTGGGCGATTCATCCTTCACAGATTGAACTTGCAAATGAGGTATACACGCCCCCCCCTGCGGAAATTGAAAAGGCAAAACGTATTATGGTTGCGTTGAAGGAAGCCGCATTACAAGGCAAGGGGGCGGCTGCTTTAGATGGACGCTTGATTGACGCGGCTTCAGAAAGGATGGCTCTCAATATTGTGAGAACAGCTGAGGCCATCGCTGCAAGGATTTGATGGGAGTTATCTCTTGGGCCGCCTCTAGCGGCCCTTTCTTTATATTTTTTATGTCATAGATGAGGGTGATTCATTGGATATCCACGAGTATCAGGCGAAAGAGATTTTAGCGGAATACGGTGTCAAGATTGCTGAGGGTGGGCTCTCTTACAGCCCACAAGAGGCGGTACAGCGTGCCAGAGAGATCGGTGGTTCAGTCTGGGCGGTGAAGGCTCAGATCCACTCAGGCGCGCGCGGAAAGGCCGGTGGCATTAAAATCTGCAAGACTCACGATGAGGTTGAAGCGGCGGCAGAAGAATTGCTGGGCAAGAGTTTAGTTACCCATCAGACCGGACCATCTGGCAAGGTCTGTTCCAAGGTCTATGTCGAGTCGGGTACAGATATATCCAAGGAGCTCTACCTGAGTTTTCTGATTGACCGCGCTCATGAACGCATCTTGATGGTGGGGTCGAAAGAAGGTGGGATGGACATTGAGAAGCTGGCAGAGACCCATCCAGAATCAATCAAAAAAATATATATTGAGCCGGCTGTTGGACTACAAGATTTTCAGGCCCGCAAGATGGCCTTCGCATTAGGGCTAGAGACCTCACAACTCAATCAGGCGGTCAAGACAATAAAGGGTTGCTACCGTGCTATGCGCGATCTTGATGCAAATATGGTAGAGATCAATCCCCTGGTAACCACGGTCAACGGTGAACTAGTTGCATTGGATGCGAAGATGGGATTTGATGACAATGCCCTATTCAGGCGACACAAGATCGCCGAATTGCGTGACAAGACACAGGTAGACCCGCGCGAAGTCGCTGCTGCCGAGCATGGCTTGAGCTACATCGGACTCGATGGAGATATCGGTTGCATGATCAATGGAGCGGGCCTTGCTATGGCGACTATGGACATGATTCAGTTGGCCGGAGGAGAGCCTGCCAACTTTCTTGATGTCGGCGGAGGTGCTTCTGCTGAGCGTACCGAGAAAGCGTTCCGCCTGGTGCTCGCCGATAAAGGGGTTAAGGCGATGTTGGTCAACATCTTTGCTGGCATTAACCGTTGCGACTGGATCGCCGAGGGCGTGGTTCATGCAGTCAAGAATATTGACATGAAGATTCCATTGATTGTGCGTTTGTCCGGCACCAATGTGAAGGAGGGTCGTCGGATCATTGCAGATAGTGGGTTACCAATCATCATTGCAGAGACGTTAGCAGAGGCGGCCGAGAAGGCGGTACAGGCTCGCAACCAGATGGTCGCAAAAATAGAAGGGGGTCACAGTGGCAATTCTAATTAATGAGGCGACTCGTATTATTGTGCAAGGATTTACCGGCAAGATCGGCACCTTCCATGCCCAAGATATGATCAACTACGGATCTAATGTCGTGGGCGGCATCACACCTGGGAAGGGTGGTCAAAAGCACCTAGGTCTGCCTGTCTTCAACACGGTGAAGGAAGCCGTTCAACAGGTTGGGGCTGAGGCCACCATCATTTTTGTTCCGCCGGCCTTTGCTGCAGACTCAATCATGGAAGCTGCTGATGCAGGTATTAAATACTGCGTTGCAATCACGGACGGAATTCCTACCCAGGACATGATGACGGTCAAGAGTTTTCTGCGTCGATTCCCCAAGGAAGAAAGAATGATACTGACCGGCCCTAACTGTGCTGGCACCATTAGTCCCGGGCGTGCGATGCTGGGGATCATGCCCGGACATATTTATATGCCGGGAAGGGTCGGTGTTGTCGGCCGTTCTGGCACCTTGGGATATGAGGCAGCCGACCAGATGAAGGCTCTAGGTATCGGCATATCAACCTCGGTTGGTATCGGTGGTGACCCAGTCAATGGAAGCTCACACAGGGATATTCTTGAGCTATTTGAGCAGGATAGCGAGACTGATTTAGTCCTCATGATCGGCGAGATTGGGGGGCCACAGGAAGTCGATGCAGGTATTTTTGCTAAAGAGAGTATGAATAAACCACTCATTGCATATATCGCCGGATTGACTGCACCGGAAGGCCGACGTATGGGCCATGCAGGGGCCATCATCTCTTCGGCCGGCGAGAGCGCCTCTGAAAAGGTGGCCATTTTGCGAGATCTGGGAGTGACAATCTGTCCAACCCCTTCTGCAATGGGCGTTACGGTTGCGGGGATGTTGGGAAGAATCTGAGATGATTGATTTCTGATTAAAGTTCAGATGAAGCGCTATATAAACTAGTGAAGTAGGGTATGTATCCTCTACAGGAAAATTTCCCCCATTCAGTTGAGACCTCTATCCCATCGCTAAACTCAGAACCTATGAAGGGCATGAATTTTGATCAAACTAGATCCTATTGGACGGCTCGATATCCTTGACATGAGGGGATAAATCTCATAGAATCCGCAGTCTTTTTAGTCGCCCAAGTACCGCTTGGATCGGCGAGAAATTCGACTCATTTTAAACGGACGGCATAATAGTGAAATTGCCGTCTTGGTTTTTTTAGGGAACAGGAATGCCGACAATCAGTCAGTTAGTACGTAAGCCCCGCGCGGCAAAGCGTGTAAAGAGCAAGGTTCCGGCGCTGGGCAATAGTCCACAAAAACGCGGAGTCTGTACCCGTGTCTACACTACTACACCCAAGAAACCGAACTCGGCTTTAAGAAAGGTTGCTCGTGTTCGACTGACCAATGGATTTGAGGTGTCAAGCTATATCGGTGGTGAAGGACACAATCTTCAGGAGCACTCGGTGGTGCTGATACGGGGTGGTCGGGTGAAGGATTTGCCGGGGGTTCGTTACCACATGGTACGAGGCAGTCTTGACACCGCTGGGGTGAAGGATCGCAAACAGAGCCGTTCTAAGTACGGCGCCAAGAAACCAAAAGTATCTTAAGAATAAAGTAAAGTTTGGCGTGTATTGTTTACTGTAAGTCAGAACAAACACAAAAATCATAATTCAACCGAGGTTAGAGAATGCCAAGACGGAGAGAAGTCCCGAAACGCGAAATTTTGCCAGATCCTAAGTATCACAATACCGAGGTAGCAAAATTCGTCAATGTTCTGATGACTCGCGGCAAGAAATCGGTCGCCGAAAGGATTATTTATGGGGCGATGGATCAGATCCAGAAGAAAACCGGGAAGGATCCGGTCGAGGTGTTTACACAGGCCTTGTCTAATGTTCGCCCGATGGTTGAAGTGAAAAGCCGTCGTGTAGGAGGTGCTAACTACCAAGTCCCAGTGGAAGTGCGCTCAATCCGACGCAATGCACTGGCCATGAGATGGTTGCGTGATGCCGCTCGTAAACGTGGTGAGAAATCTATGGGCGCTCGTCTTGCAGGTGAATTAGCGGAAGCGGCTGAGGGTCGCGGTGGAGCAGTCAAGAAGCGGGAAGAAGTCCACCGTATGGCAGAGGCTAATAAGGCATTTTCGCATTACCGGTTTTAGCAGAGGGTCTCCCGCGCTATTGCAAGAATCAGCAAGGCGGCAATGTAGTTATTGTTTAAGAAATTACAGCACCAAGTTTCTTGATAAGAAAAGCACTTTCTTCAGATATATTGCCCAAGATTGTTGGCGTCAGGGTAGTTTAAATTTAAGGTTGGAATACTGTGGCAAGAAAAACACCCATCGAGAGATACCGGAATATCGGCATCATGGCGCATATCGACGCCGGCAAGACCACCACCACCGAGCGTATTCTGTTTTATACCGGAGTGTCGCACAAGCTTGGTGAGGTACATGACGGAGCTGCCACCATGGACTGGATGGAGCAGGAGCAGGAGCGTGGAATCACCATCACCTCGGCTGCAACAACCTGTTTCTGGAAGGGGATGGAGAATAATTACCCAGATCACCGCATCAATATCATTGATACCCCTGGACACGTAGACTTTACTATTGAAGTCGAGAGATCGTTGCGTGTTCTGGATGGCGCTTGTACTGTTTTCTGCGCAGTTGGCGGGGTCCAGCCGCAGACCGAGACTGTATGGAGGCAAGCCAACAGGTATAAGGTTCCAAGGCTTGCATTTGTTAATAAGATGGACCGCGCAGGGGCCAATTTCATGCGCGTATATGAGCAGATGCAGGTCCGCCTAAAGGCCCATCCAATTCCCGTTCAACTCCCCATCGGTGCTGAAGAAAAATTCGAAGGTGTAGTCGATCTGCTTAAGATGAAGGCCATATACTGGGATGACGCAAGCCAGGGGATGAAATTCGATGAACGCGAAATTCCAGCCGACATGCAAGAAAATGCCAAAATATGGCGCGAGAAGATGCTGGAGACTGCTGCAGAAGCGAATGAAGAGTTAATGAACAAGTACCTGGAAGAGGGCGATCTTTCTATTGCGGATATCAAGCAGGGATTGCGCATGAGAACGATCAATAATGAGATCGTTCCGATGTTGTGCGGATCCGCCTTTAAGAATAAGGGCGTACAGGCGATGCTGGATGCGGTGATTGACTATCTTCCATCACCAGTCGATATCCATGCAATTGATGGTGAAAAAGAGAATGGGGAGAAGGATGAACGTCATGCCAGCGATGATGACCCATTCTCTGCACTGGCCTTCAAGATTGCAACAGACCCTTATGTAGGGCAGTTAATTTTCTTCCGTGTCTATTCCGGTGTGGTAGCAACCGGGGACACCATCTACAACCCGATCAAGGGTCGTAAAGAGCGTATTGGACGTTTATTGCAGATGCATGCCAACCAACGCGAAGAGATCAAAGAAGTTCGTGCGGGTGATATAGCCGCCGCAGTGGGATTGAAAGAGGCTGTTACAGGTGACACTCTGTGCGACCCATCCAAGATCATTACCCTGGAGAGGATGGTATTCCCAGAGCCCGTGATTCATGTGGCAGTAGAACCGAAGACAAAGGTAGATCAGGAAAAGATGGGTCTCGCCTTGAACCGTCTGGCTCAGGAGGATCCATCCTTCCGCGTGCGTACAGATGAGGAGTCTGGACAGACAATTATCTCCGGCATGGGTGAGTTACATCTAGAGATCATTGTTGACCGCATGAAGCGAGAGTTTGGTGTAGAAGCTAATGTAGGCGCGCCACAAGTAGCTTACCGCGAGGCTATTAGAAAATCAGTTGAGATTGAGGGCAAGTTCATCAAGCAGTCCGGCGGTCGCGGTCAGTATGGTCATGTCTGGCTTAGGATGGCGCCGAATGATGCGGGTAAAGGATTTGAATTTGTGGATGCAATCAAGGGTGGAACTGTCCCTCGCGAGTACATCCCGGCAGTAGAAAAGGGACTGCGAGAAACTCTGCCAAATGGGGTTTTGGCAGGTTTTCCAGTGGTTGATGTCAAGGTTACTTTATTCGATGGTTCTTACCATGACGTAGACTCGAATGAGAACGCCTTCAAAATGGCAGCATCAATGGCATTTAAGGATGGTATGCGTAAAGCCAGTCCAGTCTTGCTGGAGCCAATGATGGCGGTTGAGGTTGAGACGCCTGCAGATTTCATGGGTAATGTGGTGGGTGACTTATCATCCCGCCGCGGGATGATACAAGGCATGGACGACATGCCTGGATTGAAGGTGATACGTGCAGAGGTGCCATTGGCAGAGATGTTTGGCTACTCCACATCACTGCGTTCTGCAACTCAGGGTCGTGCAACTTACACCATGGAATTTAAGCAATACTCGGAAGCACCGAAAAGTGTAGCTGAAGCGGTCATCAATAAAAAATAACTCATACCAAGAATAGGACAAAACCATGGCAAAGAGCAAATTTGAGCGGACGAAGACACACGTCAATGTAGGCACGATTGGACACGTAGATCATGGCAAGACCACGCTGACAGCGGCGATTACGATGGTGTTGTCGAAGAAGTTTGGCGGTGAAGCGAAGAGCTACGCTCAGATTGATTCGGCACCAGAAGAAAAGGCCCGCGGCATCACTATTAATACTGCCCACGTTGAGTACGAGACGCAGAAGCGTCACTATGCACACGTGGATTGCCCAGGACACGCAGATTACGTTAAGAATATGATTACCGGTGCTGCGCAGATGGACGGCGCCATTCTGGTGGTGTCAGCCGCTGATGGCCCGATGCCACAAACACGCGAGCATATCTTGCTGGCACGCCAGGTCGGAGTTCCATACATTATTGTCTTCATGAACAAAGCAGACATGGTGGATGATGCTGAATTGCTGGAACTGGTGGAGATGGAGATACGCGAACTACTCGTCAAGTACAGCTTCCCGGGTGATGACACCCCAGTCATTATCGGATCTGCTCTGAAGGCCATTGAAGGTGATCAGAGCGATATTGGTGAGCCTTCCATCCATAAGTTAGCTGATGCGCTGGACGAGTACATTCCAGATCCAGTCCGTGCTATTGATGGTGCATTCTTAATGCCAGTGGAAGATGTCTTCTCCATCTCTGGCCGCGGTACCGTGGTGACGGGACGGATCGAGCGTGGGATCGTTAAGGTGGGTGAGGAAATTGAGATTGTGGGTTTAAAGCCTACCCTTAAGACCGTGTGTACCGGTGTTGAGATGTTCCGTAAATTGCTTGATCAAGGCCAAGCAGGCGACAACGTTGGCGTGCTGTTACGCGGAACCAAGCGTGAGGAAGTCGAGCGTGGCCAAGTACTGGCAAAGCCAGGCTCCATCACTCCGCACACAAAGTTTACTGCTGAGATCTACGTGTTGAGCAAGGAAGAGGGCGGTCGTCATACGCCATTCTTCCAAGGTTACCGTCCACAGTTCTACTTCCGCACCACCGATGTCACTGGGGCAGTTGAATTGCCGGCAGGAACAGAGATGGTGATGCCGGGAGATAACGTTTCTGTGACGGTGAATCTGATAGCACCGATTGCGATGGAAGAGGGGCTGCGTTTTGCTATCCGTGAGGGTGGAAGAACAGTTGGCGCAGGCGTCGTTGCAAAAGTTATTGAGTAATGAGCGGACTAAGGCGACAGGATACGGAAATAAGCGCTGAAAAAGCAAATCACCGAATCCAGAATCCTGTATCCTCCATCCCTAGGTTTAACTGAGGTTTAACATAAATGCAAAACCAGAAAATTCGTATCCGCCTTAAGGCGTTTGATTATCGTCTGATCGACAAATCAGCAATGGAGATTGTTGAAACCGCTAAGCGTACTGGTGCAGTGGTTAAGGGCCCTGTACCCCTGCCGACCCGAATAGAGCGGTTCGACGTATTACGATCGCCACATGTGAACAAGACCTCCCGTGATCAGTTTGAGATACGTACCCATTTACGGTTGATGGATATCATGAACCCAACAGACAAGACTGTAGACGCTCTGATGAAGTTGGATTTACCTGCAGGCGTAGATGTAGAAATAAAGCTGTAGTTTTATAAAAAGAGTTTTGGGTTCGCTATTTTCAAATCACTTTCTGAAAAAGTAACTCGAACAAGCTTGCAATAAGCCGGTCAATTGTAATCGGCACCTTTAAAAAGGGAAATTAAAATGAGTTTAGGACTAGTCGGCCGCAAGGTTGGCATGACTCGCATTTTTACTGATGATGGTGAGAGCCAGCCGGTGACTGTGCTTGATGTGTCTAACAACCGTGTCACCCAAATAAAAACACCTGATACGGATGGTTACTCTGCCGTGCAGGTGACTTTTGGCAAACGGCGCGCCAGTCGCGTTAATAAACCATCAGCGGGGCATTTCGCCAAGGCTGCTGTTGAGGCCGGCCATATGCTCAAGGAGTTTCGTGTAACATCGGATCAGCTATCCACTCTCAAACCCGGTGCTGTCATTGCGGTTGATATCTTCCAAGTTGGGCAGAAGGTGGATGTAACTGGTATCTCAATCGGCAAGGGTTATGCCGGTGTTATCAAGAGACATCACTTTTCATCAAATCGTGCAACGCACGGAAACTCAAAATCACACAACGTCCCAGGATCTATCGGGATGGCACAGGATCCGGGTCGAGTATTCCCCGGTAAGCGGATGTCCGGACATCTGGGAAGTGTGCAAAGGACCACCCAGAATCTGGTTGTCATTCGGGTAGACTCTGAGCGCGGATTACTCTTAATTAAGGGGGCAATCCCCGGTTCACGGGGCGGTGATGTTGTCATACATCCCAGCGTCAAGACTCCTAGGGTTGGGGCTAAGCCTGCCATCAAGATCGATCCTAAGGCTGGCAAGAAGGCGGGTGCATAATGGAAATTAAACTTATTAAAGATGACGGTCAGTCGGACTCCAATATTACGGCATCGGACGCACTGTTTGCCCGTGAATACAATGAATCTCTCGTCCACCAGGTGGTAACAGCCTACCTGGCCAATGCACGTAGCGCCAACCGTGCTCAGAAAGGACGTTCAGATGTTGCCAAGTCCACACGCAAGCCATGGGGACAAAAGGGCACGGGACGTGCGCGTGCAGGGATGGCCTCTAGCCCATTGTGGCGTGGGGGCGGCAAGATTTTCCCTAATAGCCCTGAAGAAAATTTTAGTCATAAACTCAACCGGAAGATGTACCGTGCTGGAATAGGTGCAATCTTATCGCAGCTGGTTCGTGAGAATCGGTTGTCAGTGGTTGATAATTTCACAGTAGATACTCCAAAGACTAAGACACTCGCGCAGAAATTAAAGAGCTTAGGGATGGATGAGGTGATGATTATCACAGACAAGGTGGACGAGAATCTGTACCTCTCTTCACGTAATCTGCCGCATGTGATGATCGTCGAGGTCGGCCACGCAGACCCCGTCAGCCTTCTGCGTTTTGCTAATGTCATCATGACTCGCAGTGCGGTGACACAAATAGAGGAGTTGCTGGCATGACCACAAAAACATTCAATCCTGAAAGGCTGATGCAGATCATACTGGCCCCTCAGGTCTCCGAAAAGGCGACCCTCATCGCTGAAAAACATAATCAGATCATCTTTCGTGTCGTTCAGGATGCAACCAAGGCTGAGATCAAGGCGGCGGTTGAGTTGATGTGGAAGGCACAAAGTATTCAGGTAGATACAGTGCAAGTAGCCAATATCAAGGGTAAGGAAAAGCGTTTTGGCCGTTTCATGGGCCGACGTAGTAACTGGAAGAAGGCCTTTGTAGGGATCAAGGCTGGACAGGAAATAAATTTTGCTGAAATCGCACAAGGGGGAGGCAAATAATGGCACTGATTAAAGTTAAACCAACCTCTCCTGGGCGACGCGCGGTCATTAAGGTCGTTAATCCAGACTTGCACAAGGGCGCACCCTACTCAAAGCTTCTGGAAAAGCAGAGTCATACCGCAGGTCGTAATAATAATGGTCATATCACCACCCGGCATATGGGCGGGGGTCATAAGCAGCACTACCGTAAGGTCGACTTCCGTCGCAATAAGGACGGCATACCAGCAAAGGTCGAGCGGCTAGAATATGATCCGAACCGAAGTGCCAATCTGGCCCTGCTATGTTATGCAGATGGCGAGCGTCGTTACATCATTGCCCCAAAGGGTATCAGCGCGGGGATGCAACTCATCAACGGGGGTGATGCTCCCATCAAGAATGGTAATACCTTGCCACTTCGCAATATCCCGGTTGGAAGTACGATCCACTGCGTGGAAATGCTCCCTGGAAAAGGTGCTCAGTTGGCCCGTTCTGCGGGTACATCTGTTCAGTTGCTGGCTCGGGAAGGGGATTACGCACAGCTGCGGCTACGTTCTGGTGAAATTCGTAAGGTGCATGTCGATTGCCGTGCAACCCTTGGAGAGGTTGGCAATGAAGAGCATAACCTGAGATCCATCGGCAAGGCGGGTGCAAACCGCTGGAGAGGTATTCGGCCGACTGTTCGGGGTGTGGTAATGAATCCGGTCGACCATCCTCACGGAGGCGGTGAAGGAAAGACTGCCGCAGGTCGTCATCCGGTCAGTCCGTGGGGAACACCTGCAAAGGGTTATCGGACCCGTGGCAACAAGCGCACCGACGGCATGATCGTACGCCGCCGCTATTCGAACAAGGGATAATAAATCATGGCACGTTCAGTAAAAAAAGGCCCATTTGTAGATTTGCACCTAATAACCAAGGTCGAGACAGCACGCGCGACCAATGATAAGCGTCCCATTAAGACCTGGTCACGGCGTTCAACCGTTCTGCCAGACTTTATTGGACTGACCATCGCAATCCATAATGGGAAGCAGCATATCCCCGTCTACGTGACTGAGAATATGGTTGGACATAAGCTGGGTGAATTTTCCCACACACGTACATTCAAGGGACATTCTGGCGACAAGAAGGCTGCTGCAGCCGGGTCGAAGAAATAGGAGCGATGAATATGCAAACAACTGCAATACTACGTGGGGTTCGGTTATCGGAGCAAAAGGGTAGGTTGGTCGCAGACCAGATCCGAGGATTGCCGGTGGATCGTGCGCTTAACTTGCTCGCATTCAGCCCGAAGAAGGGTGCGGTCATCATTCGTAAATTGCTGGAGTCCGCAATTGCCAATGCTGAGCATAATGAGGGTGCAGATATCGATGAGTTAAAAGTATCAACGATATATGTCGACCGAGGACGCTCTCTGATGCGTACCAGCACACGGGCCAAGGGTCGTGGTAATCGGATCGTCAAGCCAACCTGTCACATACTTCTCACCGTCGGCGACAAAGCCGGCAATAAAAAATAAAGGACGCACGAGGGAATTATGGGACAGAAAATACATCCAACAGGCTTTCGACTCTCCGTACTGAAGAATTGGTCATCGAAATGGTACGCCAACAGCAAAAACTTTCCAGTGATGCTGAATGAAGATATCAAGGTACGTGAGTACCTCAAAAAGAAGCTGGCACATGCTTCGGTTGGTCGAGTCATCATCGAGAGGCCCTCTAAGAACGCTCGGATCACCATCTATAGCTCCCGTCCAGGAATCGTAATCGGTAAGAAGGGTGAGGATATCGAAGTCCTTCGTAGTGAACTACAGAAACGAATGGGTGTGCCGGTCCATGTCAATATCGAAGAGATTCGTAAACCTGAGATTGATGCTCAGTTGATCGCAGATAATATCGCTCAGCAGCTCGAAAAACGGATCATGTTTCGTAGGGCCATGAAGAGGGCCATGCAGAATGCAATGCGTCTGGGCGCTCAGGGAATCAAGATCATGAGTTCAGGTCGACTGAACGGGATCGAAATCGCTCGGAGAGAGTGGTACCGTGAGGGCCGCGTACCACTCCATACGTTAAGAGCTGATCTGGATTATGGTACATCCGAAGCTCAGACCACGTATGGGATCATCGGTATCAAGGTATGGGTGTTTAAGGGTGAGGTGATCGGACATAACGAGCAGCCTGCCGTAGCGGCCGCGCCAGTTTCAGCGATGCCTGCAAATGAAATCGAAAAGAAACGTCCGTCGGCCCCTAAAAGGCCCCCAGCAGGATTACCTAAGGTTGCGGCAGCGGAGACCGTGAAGCCAGCGGTAAAGGCCAAGCCTAAGGCCAAGACCGGGGGTGAAACGAAGGTTGCGGTAAAGGCGGTTAAGAGGGCTGACAAAACAGATGCAAAGGCCCCCGTCAAGACAGCGGCCAAGAAGATAGTCAAAACAGTAAAGCCAGGAGCAAAAGATGCAGCAACCAGCTAGATCAAAATACCGTAAACAGCAAAAAGGCCGCAACAAGGGTGTTGCGACCCGGGGCGCTAAGGTGAGTTTTGGTGAGTATGGACTCAAGGCCGTGGGCCGGGGTCGCTTGACAGCCCGCCAGATCGAGGCAGCAAGACGGGCCATGACTCGCCACATCAAGCGCGGGGGTCGTATCTGGATCCGTATATTCCCGGATAAACCGATATCGCACAAACCGGCAGAAGTTCGTATGGGTAATGGAAAGGGAAATCCAGAATACTTTGTGGCAGAGATTCAACCCGGCAAGATGCTGTATGAAATGGACGGGGTTGATGAAGTATTAGCACGTCAGGCATTCCGGTTAGCAGCTGCTAAGCTACCGATTGAAACCACATTTGTTGTCAGACAACTGGGCGTTTAATTATGAAGACAAGTGAACTCAGAAACAAAAACCCTGCAGAGTTACAGCAAGAGTTAATGTCATTGCTGAAGGCGCAGTTTGGATTAAGGATGCAGCATGCCACTCAGCAACTGGGTAATACCAACCAGTTACAGATTGTGCGACGTGATATCGCGCGCACCAAAACCATCATCAGTCAGAAAGCAAAACAATTATGAGCGAAACAAATTCAGGACGCAGCCTCTCGGGTAAGGTGGTGAGCGATAAGATGAACAAGACTATCACCGTTTTGGTGGAGAGGAAGGTAAAGCACCCACTCTATGGAAAGATCATGGTCCGTACCAAGAAGTACCACGCACACGATGAGAGCAATGAATTTCATATGGGTGATCTGGTCACGATTGAGGAGTGTCGGCCACTCTCAAAGACCAAGGCATGGCGGGTGACTAAGTTGATTGAAAAGGGCAATCCGGCCTGATTGATTTAACGAGTAGAGACCGAGGATGGGCAATTATTTTAGAAAGGGGAGTTGGTTAAGATATTACGGCTAACTAGGTTTATATCTTGTTAACCTGCAAGAGACACCGTATAATCACGCCTCTTCAGGCAACTGGTTTTTAGATTTTTAATACGCGTCGCTAGTTAATAACTGGCACCGTCATAACCCTAACGGGATCCAATACTATCCATACAGGGCAACCTGAACTGGAAAAGTTGGAGGAGTGAGTAAAAATGATTCAAATGCAAACTATTCTACAAGCGGCCGACAATACCGGTGCGCGATCGATCATGTGCATCAAGGTCTTGGGGGGGTCTAAACGACGCTACGCAGGGATTGGTGATGTGATTAAGGTCACCATTAAGGATGCGGCCCCCCGCGGCCGAGTCAAGAAGGGCGAGATCTACAATGCGGTTGTGGTACGGACCGCAAAGGGTGTGAGACGTGCAGACGGATCACTCATCAAGTTTGACAGCAATGCGGCCGTATTATTGAATGCCAAGCTAGAGCCGATCGGAACCCGCATATTTGGCCCGGTAACACGTGAGCTGCGTAATGCGCGCTTTATGAAAATCGTCTCCCTTGCGCCAGAAGTTCTTTAAGCGCACGGTAAGGAGTTAGTATGCAGAAGATAAAGAAGGGTGACGATGTGATCGTCATCACAGGTAAGGATAAAGGAAAGCGCGGTACGGTATTGCGTATTGCGGATAGTGATCTCATCTTGGTTGAGGGTATCAACAAGGTTAAGAAGCATCAGAGCCCAAACCCAGCAAAGGGAACGGCGGGTGGGATCATTGCGATGGAAAAGCCGATACAGATTTCAAATATAGCGATTTTTAATCCGACGACGCAGAAGGCCGACAGAGTTGGATTTAAAACGTTAGAAGACAAGCGCAAGGTACGATATTTCAAATCGAATGGCGAGTTGCTCAACGCCTGAGTAGGAATGAGGGAATTATGGCTCGGTTGCAAGAATATTATCGTGATACCGTCGTTAAACAGCTGATGCAGCAGTTTGGCTACAAATCCATGATGGAAGTACCCCGTATTCGCAAGATCACGCTGAACATGGGTGTGGGTGAGGCGATTGCTGATAAGAAGATCATGGATAACGCAGTAGGGGACATGCAAAAGATCGCCGGACAGAAGCCGGTTGTGACCAAGGCAAAGAAGTCGATCGCGACCTTTAAGGTGCGTGAAGCTTATCCGGTTGGATGTATGGTCACGCTGAGACGTGTCCGGATGTATGAATTTCTGGATCGGTTGGTCAGTGTTGCGATACCCCGGATCAGAGACTTCCGTGGAATCTCAGGGAAGGCATTCGATGGGCGCGGTAACTACAACATGGGCGTCAAGGAGCAGATCATCTTCCCGGAGATTGAGTACGACAAGATCGATGCACTGAGGGGGATGAATATCACCATCACCACCACCGCCAAGACCGATGCAGAGGCCAAGGCATTGCTGGCAGCATTTAAGTTCCCATTTAAGAATTGAGGATGTCATGGCCAAGATAGCTGTAATCAACCGAGATTTAAAGCGACGTGAGACAGTTAAGAAGTATGCTGCCTACCGTGCGGAGTTATTTGTTGTGATTAATAATCCCAAGGCAAGTGATGAGGACCGGCATTCAGCACGGATTAAGCTTCAGACACTGCCACGTAATGCGAGCCCTGTTCGGCTGAGGAATCGTTGCTCACTGACCGGTCGTCCTCGTGGTGTCTACAGCAAGTTTGGACTGGGTCGTAGTAAGCTTCGGGATTTCGCAATGAAGGGTGAGATTCCTGGAATGGCTAAGGCCAGTTGGTAATCCTGACCCATATCAATATTCAGAATAACAAAGAATTTAGGCAGGTGCCGTGCAAAAAATAGTAAACACTGATAACAGAGTCTTTGACATAGATTGTATTTTTAGAGGTACCCCTCGATGAGCATGAGTGACCCCATAGCAGATATGCTGACGCGTATACGTAACGCTCAGCTTGCTGAAAAAACCGCTGTAGCGATGCCGGGCTCTAAATTGAAGTCTGCCATTGCTCAGGTGTTAAAAGATGAAGGATATATCGATCACTTTGCGATGAGAGATTCAGACGGAAAGCCGACACTAGAGATCAATCTTAAATACTACGCTGGTAGACCCGTCATCGAAAAGATTGAACGGATCAGCCGTCCGGGTTTACGCATCTATAAGGCGAGTGACAAGCTCCCGACCGTGATGAATGGCCTTGGGGTCGCGATTGTATCGACATCGAGGGGTGTCATGACCGAACGTAAGGCTCGGGCCAATGGTATAGGCGGCGAAGTCTTGTGTATCGTAGCTTAGGGGTATAGAAAATGTCTCGAGTAGGAAAGAATCCGGTACCCGTACCATCTAATGTTGAAGTCAAGATGACCTCAACTGAGATTACAGTGAAGGGCCCTCTGGGGACCTTGCAGCGTAATCTTAATCCAGATGTCACCATAGAGCATACCGGTGATCAGTTGCTGGTTAAGATTGCCAATAATTCAAAACAATCAAACGCGATGTCGGGGACAATGAGGGCGCTCTTAGCGAATATGGTGCACGGTGTGACCAAGGGATTTGAGAAGAAGCTTCTGCTCGTTGGGGTGGGATACCGTGCTGCAGCTGCGGGTGAGTTGCTGAACTTAACACTAGGATTCTCGCACCCGGTTGCGCACAAGATGCCAGCAGGGATTAAGGTCGAGACGCCCACGCAAACCGAAATTCTGATCAAGGGAATTGATAAGCAGCAGGTAGGACAGGTTGCTGCGGAGGTACGTGCTTATCGTAAGCCTGAACCTTACAAGGGTAAGGGTGTACGTTACGCGGATGAAGTCATCGTCATGAAAGAGACCAAGAAGAAGTAATCAAGGAAGATATGCTTAACTCGAACGAATCCAGACTGCGCCGTGCGCGTCAAACCCGTGCCAAGATCGCAGAACTCAAGGTGGTCCGTCTGTCGATACACCGGACCAACTGCCATATCTACGCACAAGTCATCGATGGCACTGGTGGAAAGGTATTGGCCAGCGCATCAACCCTAGAGCCTGAGGTTCGGACTCTTCTTCAGAATGGTGGAACGATCGATGCCGCAGCAGCAATCGGCAAGCGTATTGCAGAGAAATCTAAAGGCCTGGGGATCGAGACGGTTGCATTTGACCGTTCTGGCTTCAGATATCATGGCCGGGTTAAAGCATTGGCCGAGGCTGCCCGTGAACATGGCCTCAAATTCTAAGTGAGGATTAAATAGTGGCTAAGATGCAAGGAAGGAGTCAAGGTAAGTCCCAACAAGGTGAGGATCGTGGGGACGGGCTTAAGGAGAAATTGGTTGCGATTAATCGTGTGACCAAGGTCGTTAAGGGAGGACGTATTCTCGGATTTGCTGCACTCACCGTCGTTGGTAATGGCGATGGAAGTGTTGGGATGGGAAAGGGTAAGTCCCGTGAGGTCCCGGTCGCGGTTCAGAAGGCGATGGACGAGGCTCGTCGTAAAATGATCAAGGTGAACCTGAAGAATGGGACGCTACACCATCCCGTGATCGGTCGGCATGGTGCTGCTAAGGTCTACATGCAGCCCGCATCAGAAGGTACCGGTATCATTGCCGGTGGTCCGATGAGAGCCATATTTGAAGTGATGGGTGTTCATAATATTCTTGCCAAGTGTATCGGATCGACCAATCCCTATAATGTTGTGAGAGCAACTCTTCATGGATTGCAGTTGATGAATACCCCGTCCGACATTGCTGCCAAGCGCGGTAAGAGTGTGGAAGAGGTCATGGGGACGGCAAAATGAGTGAGACCGGCAAAAAGATTAAGCTGACTCTGATTAAGAGCATCATCGGGACCAAGCAATCACACCGAGCAACCGTTCGTGGATTAGGGCTAAGGGGTGTGAATAGCAAGTCTGAATTAGAGGACACGCCGTCTGTTCGTGGAATGATTAATAAAGTCTATTACCTCGTTAAAGTTGAGGCCTAGAGATGAGACTCAATACGATTAAGCCGGGTGAGGGTTCCAAGCACGCGAAGAGACGTGTCGGTCGTGGAATTGGTTCGGGGATTGGTAAGACTGCAGGTCGGGGTCATAAAGGTCAAAAATCACGTACAGGTGGATTCCATAAGGTTGGATTTGAAGGGGGTCAGATGCCTCTTCAACGTAGACTACCCAAACGTGGATTCATCTCACCAACACGGGGTGATACGGTCGAAGTTCGTCTTTCTGATCTGAACCGGTTACCGATTGATACGATCGATATCCTAGTTCTCAAGCAATCGGGTGTTGTTCCGAGTGGGGCGCTTTTTGCCAAGGTCATTCTATCGGGCAAGATTGAACGTGCCATTACGTTACAAGGGATTGCAGTGACTAAGGGTGCTAAGGCAGCCATTGAGACTGCCGGCGGCAGCATCGGCGCAGTATAAGGTCGGGGAAGAGATTGGCTGCTAACGATTCTCTGAGAGGTCTTTCCGGAAAGCTCGGTGATCTAAAGCGCCGGCTCTGGTTTTTGGTGTTGGCGCTGATCGTCTACCGGATCGGGGCACATGTCCCGGTCCCGGGGATTGACCCGGTGGTGCTGAAGGACTTATTTGACTCTCAACAGAGCGGCATACTCGGGATGTTTAATATGTTCTCCGGGGGAGCGCTCTCGCGCTTTTCAATATTCGCTCTCGGGATCATGCCCTATATCTCGGCATCGATCATCATGCAATTGGGGACGGTAGCTTTTCCGTATTTGGAAGCGCTGAAGAAGGAAGGAGAGGCGGGTCGCCGTAAGATTACTCAGTACACCCGTTACGGGACATTGGGCCTTGCTCTTGTTCAGGGTTATGGAATATCGATTGCACTGCAATCACAGGCAGGGTTGGTGATACAGCCTGGTCCGATGTTCGTGATGACGACCGTGGTCACACTGGTCACAGGAACTATATTTTTGATGTGGCTGGGCGAGCAGATTACAGAGCGTGGTATCGGCAATGGTATCTCTCTGATCATTTTTGCGGGAATTGTTGCAGGATTACCCAGCGCGATCGGGGGAACTCTTGATCTGGTCAGCACCGGTGCGATGCACTTCCTGGTTGCTCTTGGAATATTTGCAGCGGTAGCACTGGTCACAGCATTCGTCGTATTTGTAGAGAAGGGCCAGCGCAAGATACTGGTCAATTATGCCAAGCGTCAGGTCGGTAATAAAGTGTATGGGGGCCAGAGTTCCCATCTTCCCTTAAAGCTGAATATGGCTGGGGTCATACCACCGATCTTTGCGTCTAGCATGATTCTATTCCCTGCCACAGTCGCAGGATGGTTCGCGACCGGTGAATCAATGGCATGGCTAAAAGATATCAGCGGGGCATTGTCTCCAGGGCAGCCAGTCTATGTGCTGTTATATGCAGCGATGATTATATTTTTCTGTTTCTTCTATACCGCCTTGGTGTTTAACCCTAAGGAAACGGCAGATAATCTGAAAAAGAGCAGTGCATTTATACCCGGAATACGTCCGGGTGAGCAGACGGCTAAGTATATTGAAAAGATCATGCTCCGTCTGACCTTGGCAGGTGCTATTTATGTTACGTTAGTCTGCTTATTGCCTGAGTTTCTGATTCTGAAGTGGAACGTTCCATTTTACTTTGGTGGGACATCACTACTCATCATTGTGGTGGTGACGATGGACTTCATGTCCCAGGTCCAGTCGTATGTCATGTCACAACAGTATGAAAGCCTCTTGAAGAAAACGAACTTCAAGGGTGGCGGCGGATTGCCGGCGCGGTAGAGTCGAATAAGGATAGGATGGCAAAGGAAGAAACGATACAGATGCAAGGCGAGATCCTGGAGACGTTGCCTAACGCAACATTCAGAGTCAAGCTCGAAAACGGACATGTCGTGCTCGGTCACATCTCAGGCAAGATGAGGATGCATTACATCAGAATTTTACCAGGTGATAAGGTGACTGTTGATCTGACACCATATGATTTAAGCAGGGCACGGATCACCTTCCGTGCCAAGTAGTGCAAGGAGAAGAAGATATGAAGGTATGGGCATCAGTTAAAAAGATTTGCCGTAATTGCAAGATCATCCGGCGGAACCGTGTTGTCCGTGTGATCTGTACAGATCCGCGGCATAAACAGCGCCAAGGTTGAATGGGCAGTCAGGTCATTCGGTGTTATAATTTTGCACTTTTATTTGTAGGATAAAAACGTATGGCCCGTATCGCTGGGGTAAATATCCCGAATCATCAGCACGCAGAGATTGCATTAACGTTGATCTATGGTATCGGTCGGACACGAGCACGCCAGATCTGTGCCTCACTCGGTATCGCTGGATCGACCAAGGTCAAGGATATCACCGATGCTCAGATGGAAAAGGTACGTGACAGCGTTGCCAAGTTTACGGTCGAGGGTGATCTTCGCCGTGAGGTATCGATGAATATCAAGCGCTTGATGGATCTGGGATGCTACCGGGGTACACGTCATAGACGAGGTCTGCCGGTCAGGGGTCAGAGGACCCGTACCAATGCCAGAACACGTAAGGGGCCACGCAAGGCGGTCCGTTCTACCAATGCAAAGCCAGCCTCAAAATAAATCCGAGAATTTGAAGAATTTAAGCCGTAATGTAAAGGAATAGCCAGACATGGTAAAAGCAGCTACCCGGGTAAGAAAGAAGATCAAGAAGAATGTGGCGGAAGGGATCGCCCATATTCATGCCTCCTTTAATAATACGATCGTGACGATCACAGACCGTCAAGGTAATGCGCTCTCCTGGGCCACTTCGGGTGGGGCGGGATTTAAGGGGTCACGTAAAAGCACTCCATTCGCAGCCCAGGTCGCGGCAGAACAGGCCGGAAAGGTTGCACAGGAGTGTGGCGTTAAGAATCTCGAGGTACGGATCAAGGGACCCGGACCCGGGCGCGAATCTGCTGTACGTGCATTAAATGCAGCAGGCTTTAAAATCACCAGTATTTCGGATGTGACGCCGGTTCCGCATAATGGATGCCGTCCACCGAAAAAACGTCGTATTTAAGGGAGTAATTTGTGGCCAGAAATCTAGATCCTAAATGCCGCCAGTGCCGCCGAGAAGGCGAGAAGCTATTCTTGAAGGCAGAAAAATGCTTCACCGATAAGTGTTCAATTGAGCGACGGAACTATGCCCCTGGTCAGCATGGACAAAAGAGTGGTCGTCTCTCTGGCTATGGTGTTCAGCTCCGTGAAAAGCAAAAGATTCGCCGTATGTACGGAATTTTAGAGCGTCAGTTCCGTAACAGTTACAAGCTGGCAGACCGTCAGAGAGGCATCACCGGTGAGAATCTTCTGCAATTACTTGAGTGCCGTCTGGATACCGTTTCATACAGGATGGGTTTTGGCGGATCACGTTCAGAAGCACGTCAGATCGTCAGACACAATGCAATACTCGTGAATGGACGTCGAGTGAATATCCCCTCATACCAAGTCAAGCCGGGTGACGTTCTCGAGGTCACTGAAAAGGCTAAGAATCATCTCCGTATTAAATCCGCATTGGAAGCTGCTGAACAGCGCGCCTTCCCTGAATGGATCACGATGGATGTGAAGGCCATGAAGGGAACATTCAAGGCGAAGCCCGAGAGATCTGAGCTGCCGGCGACGATTAATGAATCTCTCGTCATCGAACTGTATTCTAAGTAATTAAATAACAAGATTTCTGCATAAGGATTAGGCCATGTCTAGGAATACATTTTTAACGCCACGTATTATCGATGTCCAGAATATATCGCCACTCCATGCAAAGGTCACCATGGAGCCATTTGAACGGGGCTATGGTCATACACTGGGCAATGCACTGCGCCGGATATTATTGTCCTCCATGCCAGGATTTGCGCCGACAGAGGTACTGATCAGCGGTGTGGTCCATGAATACTCAGCTCTCGATGGTGTACAGGAGGATGTGGTTGATATCCTGCTCAATCTGAAGGGTATTGTTCTTAAACTTCACAACCGGACAGAGACGGTACTGACGTTGAAGAAAGAGGGTGCGGGGCTGGTCACAGCAGGGGATATCGATGCAGGACATGATGTCGAGATCCTAAACCCTGAGCATATTATTGCGCACCTAACCGCTGGTGGTAAGTTAGACATGCAGATCACGGTCGCGGAAGGTCGTGGCTATGTTCCAGGATCGACGCGCCTGATCGAGAAGGGAAGCCGCACCGTCGGAAGTATTCTGTTGGACGCCTCATTTAGCCCGGTCCGTCGTGTCAGCTACTCGGTTGAGAGTGCTCGGGTTGAGCAGCGTACTGATTTGGATCGATTGGTTATGGATATCGAGACCAATGGCGTGGTCGACCCTGAAGAGGCGATACGGTATGCAGCTAAGGTTATGGTTGAGCAGTTGTCTGTCTTTACGGACCTTAAAGGGACGCCGGTACAAATCGAGCAACCCAAGACACCACAAGTGGATCCAGTTCTGCTCCGTCCTGTCGATGACCTTGAACTGACGGTCAGATCAGCCAACTGTCTGAAGGCTGAGAATATTTACTATATCGGGGATCTGATTCAGCGTAGCGAGTCTGAGCTCTTGAGAACACCAAACCTCGGTAGAAAATCACTTAACGAGATTAAAGAAGTCCTAGCCACACATGGACTCTCGTTGGGGATGAAGTTAGAAAATTGGCTGCCTGTCAATCTTGAGAAAAGCAATAAGGAAATAAGTCATGAGGCATCATAATGGCCTGAGAAAGTTAAACCGTACAAGCAGCCATCGTCTGGCGATGCTGCGGAATATGACGAACTCGTTGTTAAAGCATGAGGTCATCAAGACAACCTTGCCCAAGGCCAAGGAGTTACGTCGTGTCATCGAACCGATGATTACACTGGGCAAGAAGCCAACATTGGCGAACCGTCGTTTGGCATTCAACCGCCTCCGCGACCGTGATATGGTGGGCAAACTTTTCTCTGAACTAGGGCCCCGCTACCTCAAGCGAAATGGCGGATACTTAAGGATACTGAAATTTGGATTTCGCCAAGGGGATAATGCACCCATGGCACTGGTCGAGTTGATGGATAGACCTGAACAGGTCGAGGTCTCATCAACGAGTTCTGGTACAGACAAGTAATCGAGTTACATAAGTCTCATCATAAAAAAGCCGGCTGACCCCGGCTTTTTTGCTCAAGTCACTATTAAACGATCTGATTGGAGCGGCGATTCGGATGGATCTAAAAACCCTGACAGATGAAGAACTCATCGAGATGCGTAAGAAGTTGGATGCTTGGCTGGTAAAGCACCAGTCATCCAAATGGGGAAATCGGTTCTGGCAGTTCACAGCCCTTGCAGGGGCGTATGCCGTAATCGACGGGCTCTTCAACAGCATTCAGTCGGGTGTGACCGCACCTAATGCATTTGAGATGGCTCTGGGATTCATCATCATGTTCTCCTGGTATCGGGGAGATAAAAGAATCAAATCAAATACCAGCTTACTTAAGAGTGTCAATGACGAGATCTCCCTAAGGGGAGAGTCAACGCAGCCGGACAGCCAAGACGTCACAGGGTGAGTGGTGGAGTACCCCGCTCGCGGTAGAGCCGAGTAGTAGAGCGAGACCATGGCGTCCGTGAGACCCGACAATGATCAGATCTGTCGACTCATCCTCAGCCATCCGAATGATCTCCTGATGCGGTAATCCCCAGACCATCCTGACTTGGGATGAGTCCAGACCCAAACCCTCCCCAATCTGACTTAACCTTGTTTTTTTTACGTTAAGGAGTTCATCATTGAGTCCCTCATGCAGAGGGATCTCTGTCCCGTATGCGGTATCAGGCATGGGGATGTTATCCAGAACATGGATGATGAAGATCCTTGATCCGTACTGATCTGCAATTCGGCGCGCTTTGCTGATGACCTGTTCGTCGTCATGAGAGAGGTCTAATGCGAGCAGAATAATCTGATAGTCATTCATGATAATTTCGGATGAATGGATTCTAGATCACAAGAGTCCATGGACGAATGAGGCCAGTAATCCACCGACGATAGGACCCACCACCGGGATATAGGAATACCCCCAATCGCTATCCCGTTTGTTTGAGATTGGGAGGATGGCATGCATGATCCGGGGTCCCAAATCACGGGCTGGATTGATCGCAAATCCAGTAGTTCCGCCGAGTGAGAGTCCGATACCCAGAACCAGCAATGCCGCTGGGAGTGCATCCAAAGAACCGAGGCTGCTCTGGGGGGATACCATGCTCAGAATCCCGAATATCAGTATAAAAGTTCCAATAATCTCGGATGCGAGATTATTGAGTGGACTCCTGATTGCAGGACCGGTACAGAACACCGCAAGCTTGGCATCCCCATC
This sequence comes from Nitrosospira sp., assembly GCA_013450215.1. Classification (GTDB taxonomy): domain Bacteria; phylum Pseudomonadota; class Gammaproteobacteria; order Burkholderiales; family Nitrosomonadaceae; genus VFJL01. Next base: position 19,102 of record JACDSH010000013.1, on the reverse strand, counting down.
GAGTGTCTCTTCAAAGTGTTGTCGGTAGCTGATCCACACGATCAGAGCGCCGATCATGGCACCGATCATCTGTCCTGCAACGTAGAGTGGAACATCCGCCCATGGGAACTTGCCGGCTGCGGCCAGAGCGATACTGGCTGCGGGGTTGATATGGGCACCACTCACGGCTGCGACCGAGTAGACAGCAACAAAGACCGCCATCGACCAGCCTAGGGTGATCGCAATCCAACCACTCCCATGACCCTTGGTCTTGTTCAGGAGCACATTAGCGACAATCCCGTCGCCTAGGACTACCAAGATACAGGTGCCAATTAATTCGCCGAGGAAGGGTGTCATCATGATATTTTTTAGGGTTAGAGTTTAAGAATAAGAGTCGGATCAGTCTGGGTGAGTCTGTATGAAGAGCGATCCTAGGCCCGGGTCGATGTGCGGGGGATAACACTCTCAATTGAGGAGTATAGCCCGACCGAGGGTAAGTTCAATGGGATATTTTAAGAAGAATTGGTGCAGAGTGATTACTTCATCATCACCCGAAGAGTGGGCCATACATTCTCAAGAATCTTCTCCTGGGCTTGAGTATTCGGGTGTATCCCATCCGCCAGAAAGAATTCACGCTGATCGCCAAAACCCTGAAAAAGGAATGGAACGACCTTGATCTGATGCTTTTTCGCGAGATGAAGGAAGATCTCTTGGAATTTTTTGGTATAGTTCGCTCCATAATTGGGCGGGAGATGCATCCCGACTAGGAGGACCTTGGCCTGACTTCGGTGACAGGATTCTATCAGGGCCTCGAGGTTACGGCTGATTGAGTCGATGGACGATCCCCGAAGACCATCATTGCCACCGAGCTCGATGATGACGATCTCGGGGCGGTGGGTTTTCAGTGATTGCTCGATCCGGGCAAGACCGCTTGAGGTGGTATCCCCACTGATACTGGCATTGACCACAGGGTGTGATGGGCCCCGCTCTTGAAGACGTTTGGATAAGAGGCTGACCCAGCCCGATCCGGGAGAGAGTCCATAACCGGATGAGATACTATCCCCAAAGACCATGATTGTCCCGTGTGGTGAGGAAGCATTTGCAGCGCCCGCATTGAGAGGGGCTACGCCTGATAGAATACACAGAATAATCAGGAAATATTTCATGAGAGAAGAGCCTAATTTAAGTCCTATTGTGCAGGCAATTGCACTGACCAAGCAAGTCAGTACTGTGAGTGATGAACTGGTCATCCTACATGATATCAATCTGTCTGTGATTGCGGGTGAGTCGCTCGCAGTGATCGGCTCATCCGGATCCGGTAAGTCCACACTATTGGGACTCTTGGCAGGTCTGGACGTTCCCTCGAGCGGGAGTGTTCACCTTGCGGGTGAGGATATCTTCTCACTGGATGAGGATGGGAGGGCGGCCCTACGAGGTCGTTTGCTGGGATTTGTATTCCAATCATTCCAGCTACTCCCAGCACTGACCGCGCTTGAGAATGTGATGCTCCCACTGGAATTGGCTGGTGTCCGTGACCCCCAACACCCAGCGATGGATCTTTTGAATCGTGTCGGCCTTGGGAAGAGGCTGGGACACTACCCAAAACAACTCTCGGGGGGTGAGCAGCAGAGGGTCGCCATCGCACGAGCCTTTGTTACAGAACCACAATTGGTGATGGCCGATGAGCCGACCGGTAATCTAGATTCAACCACCGGTTCTCAGATCATTGACCTGATGTTCGCACTGAATCAAGAGAGGGGGGCAACACTCATCCTGGTCACACACGACGAGACCATCTCGAACCGTTGCGAGAGACGAATACGACTGGATTCGGGGAGATCGGTCGTTTGAGTGGGTCATATGGCCCCTCGCAGATTGATGGAGTTCTATGAATCTTTTTAGACTCTCTGTCAGGATGCTTAAACGTGACTGGCGTGCGGGCGAGTTACGGGTTCTGGTCTTTGCACTGATCATCGCTGTCGGTGGAATGACCACGGTCGGATTCTTTTCTGACCGTGTTCAGCTTGCACTCGCTCGTCAAGGTAACCAGTTACTCGGTGCGGATCTGATCATCGCATCTGACCGAATACTGCCGAGTCATTATCAGGATGAGGCCAAGAGACTGGGTCTATCGGTCTCATCCTCACTCAAGTTCCCGAGCATGGCATCAAGTGGCGATAGCAGCCTCCTGACAGAGATTAAAGCAGTGACCCAGGGCTACCCCCTCCGAGGGGAGCTACGCATCACAGAGGAGTTTGGGGGGAGGGTGGCAGGCCTGCAAGGTCGTGTTACCGAATCGATTCCAGAGCGGGGTACGGTCTGGATCGATGATAAGTTAATGGTCCGTCTCTCACTTAAACGTGGGGACGAGATCGAGCTCGGGGATTCACGTTTGAAGGTGACCGCACGGATTACCCAAGAGCCTGACCACTCGATCGGGTTCATCAATTTAGGACCCCGCATCCTCATTAATGCAGACGACCTGCCCGCAACCGGACTGATCCAGCAGGGGAGCAGGATTGTCTACCGACTGCTGGTCGCCGGGGAGGCGGGGGTGGTTGAGACATTTCGGGAGTGGTCTCGGTCACGTTTGGTGATTGGTGAGAGGGTCGAGGGGATCCGTGATGCTCGGCCCGAGATCAAGGCAGCACTAGACCGTGCCGAGAAGTTCTTAAGCCTCGCAGCACTTGCGAGTGTGGTCCTCGCGGCTGTTGCAATCGCACTGGCGGTGAGACGCTTCAGCCAGCGTCATCTGGATGGATGTGCTGTCATGAGATGCTTAGGGGCGAGCCAATCCACAATTCTCAGGCTCTATCTATACCATTTCACACTGCTCGGACTGATCGCAAGTTCAGTCGGATGTTTACTCGGATTAGTCGCTCAGGAGGCCCTGGTCTACTGGCTCTCGGTGCTGGTGAATGAGGAACTCCCATGGCCGAGCATGCTCCCTGCCGTCCATGGGTTATTGACAGGGATGATTCTTCTTCTGGGTTTTGCACTGCCACCACTTCTCAATCTTCGTAGTGTCCCAGCATTACGCGTACTCAGACGTGATATCGGGCTATCCAGTAACCACGGAATTGCCGGTTACTCGATCGGACTAGCCGCATTGACAGTTCTGTTCGTGTGGAAGGCGGGGGATGTCCGTCTCGGTCTCTCAGTCATGGGTGGGTTTATTGTTGCGATTTTCATCTTTGGTCTGATTGGTTTTCTGTTGGTTAGGGTACTCTCCGGACTAAGCGGTCAGGGGGGGGGTGCCTGGCGGTACGGACTCGCGAGCATCCGACGACGTGCAACCGGTAGCGTGGTCCAGTCGGTTGCACTCGGATTGGGATTGATGGCTCTACTCGTACTGACACTCATCCGGGATGACTTACTTCAGAACTGGAAGACCAGTCTCCCGCCCGATGCACCGAACCGTTTCCTAGTGAATATTCAGAAGGATCAGTTACAACCCCTGGAGGTATTCTTCAAAGAGAATGCGATCTCCCCTCCGCCCGTGTTTCCGATGGTGAGAGGACGGTTGACCGGGATCAATGGAAAGAACATTGTGCCCGGTGATTTTACGGATACACGGGCCAAGAGGCTGATCGAGCGTGAGTTCAATCTATCCTGGGCGAGAGAGATGTCGCCCGACAACCTGATCGTCAAGGGTCAGTGGTGGGGGAGAAGTGACACCGGAAAGCCTGTCCTCTCGGTTGAGGAGGGGATTGCTAAGACGGTGGGAATTAAGGTCGGAGATACGCTCACCTATGATGTTGCAGGGAGTCCGTTCACTGCCAGCGTGACCAGCATCAGGAGGGTCGATTGGGATTCATTCCGAGTGAATTTTTTTGTGGTGACGCCGCCCGGTGTGCTGGATGAGTATCCATCAAGCTACATCACGAGCTTCCATCTTCCGACCAAGAAAGCGGATTTCATGAACCATCTGATTAAGTCCTTCCCGAACTTTTTAGTGATCGATGTGGCATCCATCATCGATCAGGTCCAGAGGGTGATGGACCAGGTTAGTCGTGCGGTCGAGTTTGTTTTCTTATTTACGCTCTTGGCAGGGTTTGCGGTTCTGTATGCGGCCATTGCATCGACTCAGGATGAGCGGATCCATGAGGCAGCAATCTTTCGAACACTCGGTTCTAAGAGGAGTCAATTGGTCCGTTCCTGGGCGGCGGAGTTCACCATCATCGGTGGACTTGCGGGTGTCTTTGCAGCTGCGGGTGCGAGCGCGTTGGGGTATGCCATCGGTGAGTATGCCCTGAACTTAAGCTATAGCTTTAACCCTTGGATATGGGTCACCGGTCTCGTGACGGGGGTGGTTGTGGTGACCATCGCGGGACTCATGGGGACAAGATCGGTCCTCTCACAAGCACCCCTTACCATTCTTCGAAAGATTGCTTGAGGATCATCTCGAGTAGACTCTGTTTCTGAGTGGGAAATGATGGATATCGATATCTCACACCAATGAATCCACCCGATCGTCGGATCGCACACCTCGATATGGATGCCTTCTATGCATCTGTCGAGCTGCTTCGATATCCCGAACTAAAAGGGCTTCCGGTCGTGATTGGAGGAGGGGATGATCAGCAGTCGGTTCAGGACTTGGATGGGGTCCGACAATTCGCGAGGTTACGAGACTATGTCGGACGGGGGGTTGTCACCACATCCACCTACGAGGCACGTGCGCTCGGTGTTTTCTCAGCGATGGGGATGATGAAGGCGGCAAAGCTCGCCCCTGATGCGGTCTTACTGCCGGCCGATTTTAATGCCTACCGTCATTACTCGAGACTCTTTAAGGAGGCTGTTGCGGTCATTGCGCCTGAGATCGAGGATAGCGGGATCGATGAGATTTATATCGATCTGACACAACACCCAGAAGAAACCCTTTCACTCGCATGCCGTATCAAGCAATCGGTCCGTGACGCGACAGGACTGTCCTGCTCGATTGGTCTGAGCCCTAATAAATTGCTATCGAAGATCTGCTCAGATCTCGAAAAGCCTGATGGGTTAACCATCCTGGGGGCCGATGATATACCCTCCCGGATATGGCCACTCCCTGTCAGGAAGGTGAACGGGATCGGCCCAAGAGCGACCGAGAGATTGGCATCGATCGGAATCAATACCATCGAGCAACTCTCTAAAGCGGACCCTGCAACACTTCAGGAGACCTTCGGTCTGAACTATGCCAGGTGGCTGCAATCGGCATCCCATGGAGTCGATAATCGACCTGTGGTGACTCACTTGGAGCCTCGGTCTATCAGCCGGGAGACGACCTTTGAGCGTGACCTTCATCCACGTCATGACCGACCGACGCTGTCTAAGATTTTTACGGATCTGTGTGACAGACTCTCACAAGACTTAAAGGGGAGGGGATACCTCGGCCGGACCATCGGGATCAAGCTGCGTTTTGAGGACTTTCATACCGTGACACGGGATATCACGATCACTGAACCGACCGATGATGCAACCATGATCAGACGTGCGGGTGAGGAGTGCTTGAGACGGGTGAATCTAAATAGGAGGATACGTCTCCTCGGTGTCAGGGCAGGATCCCTGTCTGCCACCGGTCAATCGGTCGTGGGGCCTATCATGCAACAGCAGGAGCTCCATCTCACCCTTGAGTAATGACACAAATCAGGATGGGAGTAGCAGTTAAACAGTGAGCCCATCCACGATCAACCCACCACCCTTCATACGGTCAGGTCGATCGGTCTTTCCGTAGCCAGTGGAAGAAGAAGACATAAATGAATGCAGGTACGAAGGGAAGTATCCATGGAAACATCTGACCCAGCCAACCTGCTAACAGACTATTCAGATAACGAGACTCCGCGGCCGAGCAGGCTTCACGACTTAACTGGCTACATGCAAGACCGATCTCGAGCGTGACCTGGCTATGAGCCCTCCACAACCAGTATGCCAGTGCGACCATTAAGAGGGTCATCAGTACCGGTAGATTGAACCACCCCTTCTTGTTTGTTGTAGTTTGCATCGGTTCCGTTTATACGGTAATTCGTTTAAAGAGGGGCCTGCTTGATCCGGTCTTGAGGGCCCACGGTGAGGTGAGAGATACGACCCCTTATCCCTAAAAATAGCTAACGAATCATGTTCTCGGGGTCTGAGACTGTCAAGTCATGAGATCATTCTGGTATATGTTTGACCGAGTTTTAGATGACTCTCAATGGACAGACTCGGTTGTGAAATCCTTCTATTAAGACGGGTCGGATGTTACATTGTCACCAATGTAATCTCCTCACCAATCATATGTTAAGAACAAAAAAATTACCCCGTCTCTGGATACTGGCAATCCTGATCGCACTGATCAGCATTGCAACCTGGTTCATCAGCCGTCCAGATCCAATCGAGGTTGATCTGGCTACAGCCGAGATGGGTCTGGTCGAGTCGACCGTGGTGAATACCCGTGCAGGCACCATAAAGGCTTGCCGCAGGGCTAAGTTAGCCCCCGCTGCGGGGGGTCATATCGTCAAACTCTTGGTCAAGGAGGGTGATCGTGTGGAGGAGGGGCAGCACCTTCTCGAGCTATGGAATGACGACCTCTCCGCTCAGAGGGATCTGGTCAGGAGGCAGCTGACCATGGCAGAGGAGCGTCGGACTGAAGTATGTACCGTTGCAGCGAATTCGAGACGTGAGTCAGAACGGACCCTGCAATTGGCCGATCAAGGGTTTGTGAGTGCACAGAGGAGCGAAACTGTAGAGGCAGAGGCGCGTTCTCGGGAGGCGAGCTGTGAGTCAACTAAGTCCGACATCAAGAGAGCACAGGCCCAGATTAAGGTGACGCAGGCAGGGATTGAGAGAACGATCTTGTTGGCCCCATTCGCAGGGATCGTGGCACGAATCACGGGTGAACTGGGTGAGTATGCAACACCCTCACCACCCGGCATACCGACCCCACCCGCAATCGACTTAATCGATGATACATGTCTCTACGTGAGCGCTCCGATGGATGAGGTGGATGCTCCTAAGTTACGGGTTGGACAGACTGCACGGGTCACGCTCGATGCCATCCCAGGGCAGATCTTTTTAGGTCGTATTAGAAGGATTGCACCCTACGTGACCGAGATTGAAAAGCAGGCACGGACAGTCGATATCGAGGTCAATTTTGATGAGCCTCCGAAGCTCCCGCTGCTGGTTGGGTATAGCGCGGATGTTGAGTCTGTGGTTGATAGGAGGGACGATATTCTCCGCATCCCGACACAGTCCATCCGTCAGGGTGGGAGGGTCCTGATTATGGATGCCGACAAGAGGGTTCAGGAGAGGACAGTCCAGACCGGACTTGCGAACTGGGCCTATACCGAGATTACTGGGGGGCTGAGTGTCGGAGAGAAGGTCCTCCTATCATCCGATCAGGATGGACTGGTGGTCGGTGTAAAGGTCAAGCAGAAGATCCGGCCGTGATCCGTCTGACCGCGATCAAGCGTGTATTTAAAATGGGGGATCAGGATGTCTTCGCTCTGAATGGGGTAGACCTCTCAATTAATTCTGGGGAGTATGTTTCGATCATGGGGCCCTCCGGATCCGGCAAGACCACACTCTTAAATGTACTCGGTCTTCTCGACCGTCCTGATAGCGGTCGGTACGAGCTCGATGGGAGTGATGTGACCGATCTCTCAGAGACTGAGCAGGCACGTGTCAGGAGGGACAAGATCGGTTTTGTATTCCAGTCATTTCACCTCGTGCCAAGGCTCACCGCTGAAGAGAATATCGGTCTACCTCTAATTCTCTCAGGGGTCCCACACTCGGAGCGCCAATCTCGTGTGAACGAGGCGTTACGAGGATTTGATCTGGTCGATCGTGCCCAGCACAGACCCGCAGAGTTATCAGGGGGCCAGAGACAGAGGGTCGCGATTGCGCGTGCGACCATCTTAAGACCGACCGCACTCTTAGCAGATGAGCCGACCGGTAATCTCGACCACAAGATCGGTGCTGAGGTGATGAACTTGCTTGAGAGTCTGCACCATGCTGGGACCACGCTGATACTGGTCACACACGACCGAGAGCTTGGTGCGAGGGCTCACCGGCATATAGCGATGAGGGACGGAGAGATCGTGGCGGATGAAAAATGAATCTGAGGGATACACTCGAGATCTCATTAAAGACTGTAGTCAGTTACCGGACGCGTTCCATCCTGATTGTGCTGGCAATGGCGCTAGGTGTTGCAGCGGTTGTGGTTTTAACTGCCCTCGGAGATGGTGCAAGGGGGTACGTGGTCGGGAAGTTCTCATCGATCGGGACCAATCTCATCATCGTCCTACCCGGACGTGCCGAGACCGCGGGCGGATTTCCGGGTGCATTACTGGCACAGACACCGCGAGACCTGACCCTCGAGGATGCTCATTTCTTAGGGCAATTACCGCAGGTCAAGCGTTATGCCCCCTTGAATGTGGGCGTGATTGAGCTCGCAGCGGCCGGCCGTCTGAGAGAGGTGACCGTTCTCGGTAGTACCGCAGATTTACTGCCTGTGAGACATATGAAGCTCGGCCAGGGGAGCTTCCTCGCACACGGTTCTGAGTACAGCGCTCAGATCGTTTTAGGGTCGAAGATTGCACAGGAGTTCTTCCCTCAGGGGAATGTCATCGGTCAGAGGGTCAGGCTGGGCGACCGTCGTTTCCTAGTCTCCGGCATTCTGGCCGTGCAGGGTGAGTCGATGGGATTTAACTCTGATGAGTTGGTCATCATCCCGATAGGGCATGCACAATCCTTATTCAATACATCCTCTTTATTCCGCATCCTGATCGAGGCCAGGAGTCGTAGCGATATCGTATCTGCTAAGGAGTCGATTCTGGATCTGATGAAGAGACGTCATGATGGTGAGGAGGATGTCACTGTCATCACGCAGGACGCGGTACTGGCCACATTCGACCGGATACTCAGAGCGCTGACACTGGGCGTTGCAGGGATTGCAGCGATTAGCTTAGCGGTTGCAGGTATCCTAGTCATGAATGTGATGCTGGTCGCGGTCAGTCAGAGGACTTCTGAGATCGGACTCCTGAAAGCGATCGGTGCACCTTCGTCCGATGTCAGAAGACTATTCTTTGCTGAATCTCTGTGGCTATCTCTCGCGGGTGCCGTTCTGGGATTTGTGTTGGGACAGTTTGGAAGTCTTATGATAAGGCTGGTATACCCACAGCTCCCCGCATGGCCCCCTGTCTGGGCGAGTATTGCGGGGGTTACGATCGCCATCCTGACAGGGATCCTGGCAAGTCTCCTGCCGGCATCCCGTGCAGCTAAGATGAATCCGGTCAAGGCGCTCGCGGGCCGATGAATACCCTCGACACACTCCGATTCGCAATGGGCTCACTCAACTCGCACCGACTCCGTACCTTATTATCCGCATCTGGAATCGCGATCGGGATCGCTGCAGTGATTCTTTTGACCTCGATCGGGGAGGGGATACAGCGTTTCGTGCTGTCCGAGTTCACCCAGTTCGGAACCAATATCATCAGCATCAACCCCGGTAAGATCAGTACCCACGGCGCATCAGTCGGTGCGATCAGTAGCTCACGGCCGCTGACGATTGAGGATGCGATCGCACTCAAGTCATCGCGCTATGTCCAGTACACTAATGCGGGACTGATGGGGAATGCAGAGGTCCGTGTTGGCGGTCTCAGCCGTCGTGTCAGTGTATTGGGAGAGGGCCCTGACTTTGCACGTGCATTCAATATGAAAGTCTCAATCGGTCAATTTCTACCGGCGGACGACCTCAGCAATCCACGTGCCTTCGCGGTACTTGGTTCAAAGACGCGGACAGAGTTATTTGGTAGCAAGAATCCATTAGGGTCGAGTATTCAGGTCGGATCATCTCGGTTCCGGGTGATCGGTGTGATGGCGTCCAAGGGTCAGGTACTGGGATTCGATCTGGATGATACGGTCTATATTCCGACCGCACGGGCGCTGGAGCTTTTTAACCGAACAGGGGTCATGGAGATCCAGATCGCATATCTACCCGGGGCACCCCTGGATGCAGTGGTTCAGGAGGCTAAGCGGATCCTGATCGCTCGTCATGGACGTGAAGACTTTACACTGAGGCCTCAGCAGCAAATGCTCGACACCCTGTCCACGGTCTTGGATGTGCTGACATTCGCAGTCGCAGCACTGGGAGGGGTGTCACTGATGGTGGGTGCGGTTGGGATGGTGACACTGATGCATATCGCGGTTGCTGAACGGGTCTCAGAGATCGGTCTTCTGACTGCATTGGGTGCAACACGTGCCCGGATCAGGATCCTCTTCCTGATGGAGTCGACCGTGTTGTCGACACTCGGTGGGTTGGTCGGTCTCGTTGTGGGGACATCTATCGCATGGATTCTGAAGACCCTGGTCAGCGGTCTGCCGGTCAGTATCCCGTGGGATTACGTGATGGGGGCACTAGCACTGTCGGTAGTGGTGGGTCTGTCTGCTGGGGTGGTGCCCGCGATGAGGGCAGCACGGATGGATCCGGTTGAGGCACTCAGGAATGAGTAGTACGGGGCGGGAAAACGAGGGGTGGTAAAGACTGCGGCCATTCAGAGTTTTGAATGGCCGCTTAGTTTTAAATGCTTAATGCGGTATCAAGAGATGGTGTCAGAGTCTCTTTAAGAATGAGGAGATGGTATCCCACTCCCAGGCCTCGACCTCACGCTCACCCACTTCAGGGAGCTTTCCAGGCAACTTCTCGGAGTCTCCTTGCAATAGAAGTACAGGGAGCCTGCTATCGTAGCCGCATCTCAGTTCCCACTGTTGGCCATCGGCCCTGAGTAGGTGATGAGTCACCAGCGCGATCACACCGTCACACCCCTCAACCACGGCCCTGCAGTCCTTCTTCCAGTCCGGCTCCCAAGACTGCTTGACCGGCATATCGACAAATGAGAAGGTGCTCTGCTGTGTCTTCAGTTGTTCGAGTAGTCGGTCACGGTGCTTGATATCCTTCAGAGCGAAGCTAACGAAGACGGTATTCGTTTTAGCCATTTAGTTTCTTCCTCCATGGTTGAGTGAATTGATAAGAGATGAGTTCATTAAATTAAGTTTCTGAACGGATCCGTGCCGTGATCTGTATCTCGATCAGCATACGTGGATCTGACAGACCGGCAGAGATCATCATCGCAGCAGGCTTTACATCCCCTAGGTAACGACGTAATACCGGCCAGCACTTCTCAAAGTCCGCGGCAACGGGGAGTACGTAGGTCACCCTGACGGTATCCTTCAGACTCGATCCGGCCTCATTCAGTGCCATCTCAATATTACGGAAGCACTGATCAGTCTGATCGAGTAGATCATCCGAGATGGTCATCTTACTATAGTCGAAACCGGTGGTGCCAGAGACGAAGATCCAGTCCCCATCAACCACGGCACGGGAGTACCCAATCTCCTGCTCGAAGGTGGATCCGGAGCTAATCAGTCTTCGGGTCATGTTCTGTCGCCTCTATTTAGTGTCATTCTGATGGGAACGAATTATCTCGTCACTCAACCCAAAGTAAAAGGGGTCTACCCAAAAATATTTATACCGATCAGTGTGAGAAGCACTGCTTATTCTCGGGTGCGACGGTGCATGCGTAACGCAACTCCTCAATACCGCCTGCAAGGTTTAGATTGAATTCGGCTCGGAGCATCTTGAACTGGGACTCTGTGAAAGTGATCTTGTCTGCAACATCACGTGCCTGGTTCCAGAAGCGGACACGGCAGAATTCAAGCTCTGACCGGCAGATGCTCTTTAATGCAGCGCCATAGACCGTCTTGTCCGAGTCCCTCTTGGGGTCGATCAGGACCATATGGATGAACCTACCCGATGTACCCAGTTGGACCGATCGGACCAACTTCCAGCCATCACCACTCATGAGCGGGGTGGGGGTCTTTTGGGGGGGTGCCTTAGTGGATTGAGACCAGGCCGTAATTGGGAATGACAGGCTGATGGCGATCAATGCAATACCAATCGATCTTGTTCTCACAGATATTCCTTAGTTAAATGCTCAGTTCATTTGAGGGGTTCATTGAATCAGCGGATTTGGGAGTGCAATTAATCCATAAAATTTAACCAAAGTCGGTGACAGAGTCCAGCACTCGGTACCTTTCGGAGGAGGATGTTCTGCCATCTTCCTCTCCATCCTGTTCGAATCCATCATCCCACTGGTATGGTTTGATCGCAATTATACCGAATAGTGGTGTTTTAGCACCTGAAGATCGGTCTTTCGGATCTGGGTGAGTGACTCTCACCTAGGCACTATTTCTTGCGACTCTTCTCGATCAGGTCATACGCCACCTGGACCTCCTGTGACTGGCGGGTAGCGACCGCGATCATATCTGCAGGAACGCCCTGACCGATCAATTTATCCGGGTGATACTGGCTGATGAGTTTACGGTATGCCTTCTTGACCTCTTGGTCGGTACTGTCCTTGCTGACCCCTAGGGCCTTATACGCATCCTCCAGGGCATTGGCAGAGTTCGACTGACCGCCCGCAAAGTGGGCCTGGTTCAGGATCATGTTCAGCATCTGCTGGAATGCGGACGAGTCATATCCCAGATGGCGGGCGATCTCGCTCAGAAGGTTCTCTTCGGCAGCATGAATCCCTCCATCTGCGAGTGCCATTACGATCAGGTAGACCAGCAGCATTTGTCTTAAGCTGTGAGTCTGACCGCAGACGGTCATGAACTGGTTTAGACTAGACTCAATCTCAAAGTCGGGTGATGCTCCCCTTCCAAAGAGTGTGATCGCTTGCTGCCGATGAGCGGCAGACATGCCCAACTTCTGAATGAACTGCTCGACATGATCGATCTCGCCTTGTGAGATATGGCCATCCGCCTTGGCGAGCTTGCCCATCAGGATGAAGACCGTATCGAGGAAGACTGATTGCCGTTGGCCCCTGCTGAACGGATTAATGCCACCCATCCCGTAAGCCTTGAAACGGTCTGTCATGCTCCCTAAGAGGTATCCGATGAATGCCCCAACAAGACCGAGGAAGTAATACCCTAAAAGGCCGCCAATGATTCTGAACACAATATCCCCCAAGATCGCATGTGAAAAAAATGATTATAACCCGCCACGGGGGGGCGTCATTCCTAGAGAGGAGCCAACCCGAGTAAATTTTAGGGTGAGGATCGGATTGATCGTTCTGGCATTCCTCTCAATCCCCTCACTCGCTCAATCTCAAGTCCCCATCCTGAGCTATCTGGGTCAGCAGGTCGTGCCCTCCGGGACATGGTTCGGTGAGACTCTTGTCGGGGGATTGTCATCGATCGACTACGTCTCTGGGAGCGGTAACTATCTCTCCGTGAGTGATGACCGGAGTGCCAATAATCCAGCCAGATTTTATGAATTGAGTCTGGACCTCTCTAAGTTTAAGAAATCCTCTGAGCCGGGACATGAGGGTGTGACCTTTATCGGTGTGACCACCATACAGACCCCGATCGGGGGACCCTTTGAGAAGAATACGGTCGACCCTGAGGGACTTCGGTATGACGGATCACGTCATAAGATTTACTGGGTGAATGAGGGTCAGAGGAGCCGTTTCGGATACCGGGGACCGACCGTGAGGGAGATGAACCCGGACGGCAGCCATGTACGCGATTTTAGAGTGCCAGATCATTACCAACCCTCCGGATCAAGTAGCGGTCTGAGGCCGGGTGATCGAGGTATTTATGACAATCTCTCATTCGAGAGTCTCACACTCTCCATCGATGGCAAGACCCTATACACCGCCACCGAGAATGGTCTGTCACAGGATAGCCCCCCATCAGGGGTGGGGAATGGATCGAGATCTCGTATCCTCTCATTTGATATCGCAACCGGCCTTCCTGGTGAGGAGTATCTATATCCGGTTGAGAGGGTCGCCATCCCGCCCATCCTGCCGGGATTATTTTCAACCAATGGTCTGACCGATATGGTTGCAATCGGTGACCGTCAGTTCATCAGTATTGAGCGTTCCTACGCGATCGGTGCACAGACCAAAGGATCCATCACAACCGGCAAGACGATTCGACTCTTCTATATCGATGCCAGGGGGGCAACCGATATATCGGGCCTTGAATCCATCTCAGGTCATACAATTAAGCCAGTGGACAAGACCCTTCTGCTCGATCTGTCGGACCTGAGGCAGGCTGATGGGTCCGTACTCGCACTCGACAATATCGAGGGGATCACACTCGGCCCGATTCATGAGGGGAATGCTACGGTGATACTGGTCTCGGATAATAACTTTAGCAGTCGTCAGTTCACACAGTTCATCGCTCTCGTGATGAGCGCTACGCCATCTGACTAGCAGATCCATGTTCATGACGGGTGATCTACCATTCTGAATCGATGGCATCTATTTAAGGTCACCCTGCTGATCAGTCTTAAGAGCCCGGCTCTGATTACCTAACCAGGGGCTCGCTATGGTGTTGAGCCTAACCGCTGTAGGTAAGGAGTTTGCGAGATGCCGGAGTTGATCGACGGATCAGGTCGGTTCACCAAATTAGGTATTTCTGAGCGAATCGTATAGAATCCGCGCAACGTTTAAGGTGCTCGTCTGGATGAGATTGTTCAGTCGAGTTAAACGGGAACCAGGTTTAATGCCTGGGCTGCCCCCGCAACGGTTAGCAAGTGTGGACCTATCTGATAGCCACTGTGAATTCTCCAATTCATGGGAAGGTGATACGTCAAGTCTTGTGAGCCCGGATACCGGCCTTTAACGCGTATGGAAATATCGCGTGGGGCGGTATCCTGACCGACGTCTTTTCTTCGTTCATGTAATTCCCTCTGTGGTATTCCCTTGTCTACTACAACAGCAGACGGCGGGTCTGCTCAGCCTAAAGAAACCCCATGGCGCTATCCATGGGTTTCTTTTTGGCGAATTACTGCGAGAAATGGCACATGAAATTAGGACGATTGTTGGCTTTTGGGTTGATAACATCTCAGGTGACTTTGGCCACTGCGAATGCGCAGGGAGTGTCGCCAAAGTTACCAGAAATGGTCATTTACGGAGGAAACCGGATACCGATTACTCGGGAGTTGACGAATATCCGGATGGATAAAATAAAACTGAAGGTCGAAGACAATGACTGGAAGACGGTGCTGCAGGAAACTGTGCAGGTAAACGAGACCGGACCCGGTGGTCCTGTCTCTTTGTTCATGCGGGGCAGCGGGTCGAGCCAGACCATGTTCATGATTGACGGTATGCGGATATCGTCTGCGACAACCGGGGCGCCGAATTTTGCCGCGATAGCACCGGGGTTGTTAACGTCGATTGACGTTCTCCAGGGCGGGGCTTCCGCCGCGTTTGGTGCGAATGCGGTCGGTGGTGTGATACGGGGGTCGGTGGATATTCCAACAGGGTTGACGGTATCTGCGGGTGGCGGTTCGCGAATGTCCGAAAGAGCGGCTGTTTCTGCCGGCACGCGGGACGACAGGTTTCACTACGGATTCCGTGTAGTCCAGGACATAATCAATCAGGGTTCTGCGACCAACGCGAATAATCTGTACAGCTATAACCCCGATGTGGATATTCGGAAAAGAATCGGGGTGGTGGCCAAGGCGGGTGGGATGGCGACAGACAACCTGCAAGTGGAATTAACGGGTCTGTATTCCGGTGTCCGTACGATGTTCGACGGAAGCGCGACAACCAACGATCTGAACCTGCAGGCTATCGGGATGGGCAATATGCGAGCCATTTATCACCTGCCCGACAACATGCGCGCCATCGCGAGCTATGGCATCGCCACGGACAGGTCAACATTTCGCGGATCGACGCCGATGGTATTGAACACTCAATCCCTGCAAGGAAATGTGCAGTTGGAAAAGGATATGAAGATAGGGCGGGTATTTGTTGGTGCCGACCACGAGATCCAGAAGGTGACCAGCACTACGGAATATATCGAGAATCGGAGAACCAATGTCTCCGGTTTTGTTGGAACCCAGCTCAGAGCCGCCAGCATGGTGGCTGAAGGCGTTTACCGGCATGACGAGAACTCTCAGTTTGGCGGGTACAATACTTATAACGTGTCGCTGGCACGAATCTTTGCCGAGGACTGGAGAGTTGGTGCCCTTGCCTCGACATCGTTTCGGGCGCCGACATTCAATGACCTCTACTGGCCGATGGCTTGGGGATATGGCGGAAATCCTAACTTGACACCGGAAAGAGGAGCGATGCAGGAAGTTTTCATGGCGTACGAGAAGGGCGATGCCAGGTACCGAGTTGGGGCGTTCATTAACAACATCAAGGATGCCATCGCTATAAACTCCATGTGGTCTCAAATGGAGAATATATCGCATGCCAAGATTCAAGGGGTTGAAATGTCGGGTGCTCAGCCCCTGTTTGCCGGGCTTTCTACGCGGGTGAATGTCACTGTGCAAGACCCACGCAATGAGCAGAACGGAATGGTGCTGGCTAGGCGCTCGCAGGTATGGGGAACAGCAGCATTAAGGTACGAAAGTGGTCCGGCCATGCTGGAGGGCATAGTCCGAGTTGAGGGGCATCGGTTTGACGATAGCATGAATACGGCCAGGTTGCCCACGATGGCCATTGTGGGGTTAAGCTCTAGTTACAAACTGCCCGGTAAGGGGCCGATACTGCGGGTCCAAGTGGATAACCTGCTGGACAAGGAATATCAGCCTGCCGTGGGATTCAGAGGGATACCCCGAACCGTCTGGGCAAGCGTGACTCATACCTTCTAAATACTGTATCCCATACTCGGCAGTGTCTCGATCTCATTGCACCTTCTGAATTCTGTTTGTACACCCTTTGCGGTTGCCCATCTTGGGATCAATTGGCCTGACTCAAAAAAACAGGGGTCTAAGCCCCTGTTCGTGTTATTGGCATCAGCATTCACCCGGTCGTTAAGTTCACTCCGAGGCAAAGCAAATGGTAGTAATCTTATTGCCATCAGGATCCCGCAGATAGGCTGCGTAAGCATTCGGGGCAAAACTGCGTGGACCGGGCTTACCTTCATCAACACCGCCGTTAGCCAAACCGGCTTCATGAAACTTATGTACTGCATCCCGACTGGTTGCTGCAAATCCTACAGTCCCACCATTTGCACTGCAAGCAGGTTCACCATTTGAGGGCGTAAGAATCACAAATTCGAAGGATTTTTTGCCATACATCATGGCAGTATCATGAAGCTTGCCGAGATTGTTGATGCCCAATGCACCTAATACAGCATCGTAAAAAGTAACTGCTGCATCAAAATTATTTGTGCCGAGCGTAACATGAGTAAAAATTGTCATTGGAGTCTCCGTTATTTAGATATTATTTAGTCTCACTTATTCGTTTTCATTGGCAGAGACTTGTAGAAAAGAGTAACACAATGTTCCAACTATAAACGGCCAGTCTAAGTTTTTGGGCATGTCTTTGGATATGTTGAAATAATAAATACTCTTTAAGTGCTATTGCTATGTTCTTAGCGGGAGGGTGTCCTTAACATTATCCTCCGAGAGCGTTTCTAGTACTGGGTTCTCGTGTTAGCTCAATAGTAAGTTACCACGTTAGTTACCACGGTTATGGCTTTCATGGCTTTAGAGTTGATGGATTAATCCTAATGACAGTTCTGTTCCAAAGAGAGTGCGGACTAAGTGCCGGTTGAGGTGCCGCGTATGTCCTTCCTGCTACATCCTTCATTTTCACCATCTGCAGCACCCCACCCACCCGGTACCCCCTAAATTGGCTTGATGGTACCTAGTCAGCCTATGCAGTCAATTCTGGACAAACGATGGGGTTGTTTCTAGAGTTCTAGGCGTACAGGTAGGGTCACATGGCATGTCTTGCTAATATAAGTTACACTCGTGTCATAACACTGTTGCACTTCAGACTTGAATCCGCCGGTGAAAAATTGAAAGGACGGTTGACCATTCTGGCTCTAATCTTAATATTGTCTGGCTGTGCCAGCAATGTAGATAAATGTGTAGAAGCCATAATGAAATCCAATAAAGCTTCTCATCCGCAATTGACTGAAGGAGAGCGGCTCGATGCAGAGATGCAAGCACGAGTTTTCTGTGAATCTCAAGGTAAATCAGGGCTGAGATAGATCAGATGAAATGGTTGCCGTGGCTCAGAACAGCGGCATCACCCCACTACCTTCACGGCTTATGAATCAGCCGCACGTTTCGATAACCTATCCCAACAATTGAACCCATCAATGCTATGTAGTAAGCTGCTATTCACTTGGATCGAAATATCGGGTGGGTCACAGTAGGCCGGGAAACCGGCCCCGAATAAAACGCAGGAGATGAGAGGGCAGTCATGAGTCAGCGATTCGTGAGGTGGTTCGAGACCTGGATCGAGGAAAAAATTCCTCCCGGCGCCAATTCTGACATCGAGAGCCACGAGGTGCGTGCAAAGCGGCTGACGGAGCAACTGTTCGCCGAGGCGGCTGCGGCCGGCTTCTCAAAGTACGAGACCGACGAGGAGCGGGAGCGCATCCCGCCCCGGGTCCTGGCCGCGGTCACAGACAGCACCGACTTCGACGTCGATGCCTATTATCTCAAGGCGCAACTGGCGCGGGAGAATGAAGACGGCGACTGAGCCCCGCCATCCTCTTAGCGTCAATTCTACATCCCAAAATAAGAAGTTTTCCTGTTGCGGTCCGGTATGAAACTGAAAAAACTCGAGTGGGCGCACATTATGTAAGTTCCGATCAAGACGCAGAGTTCTATCGCAGCCCAACTGAAATCGAATTCACTTGAATTCACGACAGGAACAGACCACAAAAGTGCAAGAAGTACAGGCATGCCTAACATATAGGAAAAGTGAATTGTTTTCATGAGCGATACTCCTAACAGAATGTTATTAAATGGTTTCATTTCATATATGACGGCAGTACAGCTAAGTAGACTTGATACTTAACAAAAAGTTCACAATTAACTAACATTTAAACAACAATTTTAGGGCTTTAGGCGGTTTCTTGGTTACTAGGAGTCTTCGACTTGATTGCTAACCAGTTAGCGTAACTGCTAGCTCCTTTTTATGCCTAAAGCAATGATGCGCGCCGTTAGCGTGCCGTTATGAGCTTGGCTGTAACTAGACTTTCACCTTCCAGAAACTAAAAACGCCGAGGCTATCTCTAGCATCAGCGTATGTCCTTCCCAGCCAATTCCCCATTTTCACCATCCCCTCACCACTGAACCCCACCCATCCCGTACCCACCCTTTTGAGGTGAGGATACAGGGTCA